>NZ_JAPIVJ010000001.1:0-450335 GCF_054182245.1 Komagataeibacter sp. NFXK3 | reverse complement strand
TCCAGGCGATGGCGGAACTGAAACTCTACGGTATGAAAGCCGCCTATGATGAACTGGTGACCCATGCGGTCAAACGACAGTATCTGCCCCAGCAGGTCATAGGAGAACTGCTCCAGGCCGAAATACATGAAAAGCAGGCCCGGTCGATACGCTACCAGATGACCATTGCCCGGATGCCGCGGGCACAGGATGTCGAGGACTTTCAGTTCGCGGATACGCCCGTCAACGAAACCCTTGTCCGTGACCTGGCTCGGGGCGAATTCCTCGACCTCAAGCGTAATGTCGTGCTTGTGGGGGGCACAGGTACCGGCAAAACCCACCTGGCCACGGCCATTGGCCGGAGCTGCATCCGCACAGGTCGGCGTGGCCGGTTCTTCAACGTGGTGGACCTGGTCAACCGGCTTGAGGCTGACAGTCGGGCGGCAAGGGCGGGTCGGCTGGCCGAACAACTCGGCCGACTGGACTTTGTCATCCTCGACGAACTGGGATACCTGCCCTTTGCCCAGTCTGGCGGACAGTTGCTGTTCCATATGATCAGCCGCCTTTATGAACAGACCTCGGTCATTGTCACCACGAACCTGTCCTTCGGTGAATGGGCCAGTGTATTCGCCGACGCCAAGATGACCACGGCACTGCTCGACCGTCTGACCCATCACTGCGACATCATCGAGACAGGGAACGAAAGCTGGCGGTTCAGGAACCGTAACTGAACCTCTCTCCAGATCCATACCTGCCCCGGCCTGTCTCCTTACGCCTACGGCTTCAGGAGACAGGCCGGGCCTTCAACAGGGGGTTAATATTGCATGCCGATCAGGGGTTATTTTTGAGTGCCGATTGACATCCTGCTGGTGCAAAAGCGCGTCGAGCGCCGTTTTGCATGGGCCGGGCATGACACGGCGGGCGCGCATGCAGCCTGACCCCGGCGCCGTGCTGTCGATACGCAACCTGAGCAGGCTGTACAAGGGGTTCGTAGCCCTTGACCGCATCAGCCTTGACGTGCGGCGCGGCGAAAAGGTCGTGGTGCTCGGGCCATCTGGCGCGGGCAAGTCAACGCTGATCCGCTGCCTCAACCGTATCGAACCCCATGACAGAGGCTCGCTGCACATCAATGGCCAGCCCATTACCGCACGGACCGACCTGATCCGGCTGCACGCGCTCGTGGGGCTGGTGTTTCAGAACTACAATCTGTTCCCGCATCTCAGCGTGCTCGACAACTGCACGCTGGCGCCGCGCATGGTGCGCAAGATGCCGCGCGCGCAGGCCGAGGCACTGGCCATGCGCCTTTTGCAGCAGGTCAATATTGCCGGGCAGGCGCGCAAATACCCCATCCAGCTTTCTGGCGGCCAGCAGCAGCGCGTGGCCATTGCGCGCGCGCTGTGCATGCAGCCCGAGATCATGCTGTTTGATGAACCCACCGCCGCCCTCGACCCCGAGGCCGTGTCCGGCGTAGCCACGATCATGAACGACCTTGCGGCCCAAGGCATCACCATGCTGTGCGTCACGCATGAAATGCGCTTTGCGCGCCATATTGCCGATCGCATCGTGTTCATGGACCAGGGGCGCATCATGGAAATCACGCCCTCCGAGCAGTTCTTCACCAACCCACAGACCAAGCGGGCACGGGAGTTCCTGAACCAGATGATTGGCTAGGATCATAAACGTTTCCGGGTGCCGCCTTTTTTCAAAAAGGCGGTGTTCCTTGAAGCTTTTTGAAAAAAGCTTCACCAAAAACTTTGATCGTTAACGGGTTTTTTAAAACGCGCTTTTCATACCCCATGAAAAAAGGAGCCTTGCGGCTCCCTTTCCCATAACGATTGGACAGGTCTTATGACCAGCGCCAGTTCCTGATTTCGGGCAGGTCCTGACCGTACTGCGCCACATAGCGCGTGTGCTCGACCAGCTTGTCGCTGATCGCCTCGTTGGCATAGGCCGCCTTTTCGGCCAGGCCCGGCACGCGACGGATCACGTTCTGCACCAGATGGAAGCGGTCGAGGCTGTTGCGCACCGTCATGTCGAACGGCGTGGTGGTGGACCCTTCCTCGCGGTAGCCATGCACATGGAAGTTGCGGCAGTTGGTACGCTTGTAGATCAGCTTGTGGATCAGCGCCGGATAACCGTGGAAGGCGAAGATGACCGGCTTGTCGGTGGTGAACAGGCTGTCAAATACATAATCCTCCAGCCCATCCGGGTGCTGGCTGCGTGATTCAAGCGTGAGCAGGTCCACCACGTTGATGACGCGTATCTTGAGGTCCGGCAGGTGCTTGTTGAGCAGTTGCACGGCCGCCAGCGTCTCGATGGTGGGCACGTCGCCCGCACAGGCCATGACCACATCGGGCTCGCCGCCCTTGTCGTTGCTCGCCCATTCCCAGATGCCGATGCCCTTGGCGCAGTGGGCGATGGCGGAGTCCATGTCCAGCCATTGCGGCTCGGGCTGCTTGCCCGCCACGATCACGTTCACCCGGTCGCGGCTTTCAAGGCAGGTTTTGGCCGTGCACAGCAGGGTGTTGGCATCGGGCGGCAGGAACACCCGCACGGTCTTGGCCTTCTTGTTGAGCACATGGTCAATGAAGCCGGGGTCCTGGTGGCTGAAGCCGTTATGATCCTGCCGCCACACATGCGAGGTGAGCAGGTAGTTCAGCGATGCGATCGGCGCGCGCCACGACACCTCATCCGCCTGCTTGATCCACTTGGCATGCTGGTTGACCATTGAGTCCACAATGTGGATGAACGCCTCATAACACGACAGGAAGCCGTGCCGCCCGGTCAGCAGGTAGCCTTCCAGCCAGCCCTGGCAGGTATGCTCGCTCAGGATTTCCATCACGTGGCCATCAACGGCCAGATGGTCATCGTAATCGAAGGTCTCGGCGTTCCAGGCGCGGTTGGTCACGTCCAGCACGGCATTGAGGCGGTTGGAGTTGTTTTCATCCGGCGCCAGCACGCGGAAGTTACGCGCGGGCAGGTTTTCCTTCATCACATCGCGCAGCCACGTGCCCAGCACGCGCGTGCCCTCGCCCAGCGCATGGCCCGGTGATTCCACGCTCACGGCATAATCCGTCACATCCGGCAGGCGCAGGTCACGGCGCAGCAGGCCGCCATTGGCATGCGGGTTTGCACTCATGCGGCGGTCGCCTTTGGGGGCAAGGGCCGCGATTTCGGGCATCAGGGTGCCGTTTTCGTCAAACAGTTCCTCAGGCCTGTAGCTGTGCAGCCATTCATCAAGCAGCTTGAGGTGGGCGGGGTTGGTCATGTCGGTAATGGGCACCTGGTGGGCGCGCCAGTACCCTTCCGTGCGCAGGCCGTCCACCGTCTTGGGGCAGGTCCAGCCCTTGGGCGTGCGCATGATGATCATGGGCCAGGCTGGGCGCGTGGTGTCGTTCTTCTCACGCGCGGCTTTCTGGATCTGGGCAATCTTCGCAAAGGCCGTGTCCATCGCCACGGCCATCTTCTGGTGCATGATGTCCGGGTCATGGCCTTCCACCACGATCGGGTCGTAGCCGTAGCCCTTGAACAGGCTCACCAGTTCATCGGGCGAGATGCGGGCCAGCACCGTGGGGTTGGCGATCTTGTAGCCATTGAGGTGCAGGATCGGCAGCACCGCGCCATCGGTCCTGGGGTCGAGGAACTTGTTGCTGTGCCATGACGTGGCCATCGGCCCGGTCTCGGCCTCGCCATCGCCCACAACGCAGGCCACGACCAGGTCGGGGTTGTCGAACGCCGCACCATAGGCGTGCGAGAGCGAGTAGCCCAGTTCACCGCCTTCGTTGATCGAACCCGGCGTGGTGGGGGCAGCATGGCTGGGAATGCCACCGGGGAAGGAGAACTGCTTGACCAGCCTGGCCAGCCCGTCCGCATCCTGCGTCACTTCGGGGAAGTATTCGGTGTACGTGCCTTCAAGGTAGGTGCTGGCCACCACGCCCGGCGCCCCGTGGCCGGGGCCTGCCACGAACAGGATGCTGCGATCCTGTTCGCGGATGATGCGGTTGAGGTGCAGGTACAGGAAGTTCAGCCCCGGCGTGGTGCCCCAGTGCCCCAGCAGGCGCGGCTTGGTGTGTTCGAGCTTGAGCGGCTCGCGCAGCAGCGGATTGGCCAGCAGGTAGATCTGGGCAATCGACAGGTAGTTGGCTGCGTGCCACCATTTGTTGAACAGCGCGACATCCGCTGTGGACAGCGGTGTTGCGGATGCGGTTTCACTCATTTCCGTTCCTTCCAGAATGGTCCATTCCTGCCCGGCGCTCAGCCCAGACATATCAGCACGTGGCGGCGGATTGTCGTTTCCTCGTCGGTGGGGATCACCCGCACCTCCACGGCGCTATCGGCCGTGCTGATGATTTCGTGGTGCGCGGCATTCGCCGCCGCATCGAGGCGGATGCCCGCCCAGCCCATCCGCGCGCACACGGCGGCGCGGATGATGGCGTCATGCTCGCCAATGCCTGCGGTAAACACCAGCCCGTCCAGCCCCTGCAGGGCCGCCATCATGCCCCCCGCCTGCTGGGCGAAGCGGTAGACAAACAGGTCCAGCGCCTGTGTCACCTCGGCGCTGGTGCCTGCCTTGGCGTGCAGGTCGCGCATATCGGCCGAAACGCCGGACACGCCCAGCAGGCCGGAGCGGTGATAGAGGATGTTCTCGATCTCGGCCGCCCCCAGCCCCTCTTCCTTGAGCATGTACAGGATCACGCCGGGGTCGAGATGCCCGCACCTTGTGCCCATGACCAGCCCGTCCAGCACCGAAAAACCCATGGTGGTGTCAATGCTGCGCCCGGCCTGAAGCGCGCACAGGCTGCCACCGCTGCCGATATGGGCGACAAGCGTGCGCCCATTGGCCAGGTGCGGTGCGCGCTCGCGCAGGGCGGAGGCGATGTATTCATATGACAGGCCATGAAACCCGTAGCGCCGCACGCCACGCGCCGCATAGTCACGCGGCAGGGCCTGCGCCTGCGCCACGGCAGGCAGGGTGTGATGAAAGCCGGTATCGAAACACGCCACCTGCGGCAGGTCGGGATATTGCGCCAGCAGCGCGCGGATGGGGGCAAGGCTGCCGGGCTGGTGCAGGGGCGCAAACGGCGTCAGCGCCGCAAGCCGCGCCAGCACATCAGGCGTAATGCGCACGGGGGCGATGAACTCAGGCCCGCCATGCACCACGCGGTGCCCCACGGCCATGAGGTCCACGCTGCCAAGCTGTTTGCCCACCCATTCCATGAGGGTGGCCATGGGGCCGAGATGCGCCTTGTCGAGATTCGCGCCATCGGCGGTGGGGGCCCATGTCTCGTCCACCAGCACGCGGCCACCCGCGTCATGGGCGACAAAATGGGGGTGGCTGCCGATTCCCTCAAGCTCGCCCGAGGCGATGCGATGGCTCGGGGAGGTCGCCGTCTCGCCTTTTTCAATGGCGAAGAGGGCAAATTTCAGGCTGGATGAACCTGCGTTGAGTGCGAGCACCGCCCGTGTCATGCCTCTCTCCCTGCTGCGTGCCTAGAACCGGCAGCATGTCACGCCCATCTGCCGGACCTGACATTGATGCGAATCAATTGGCCGCACCCAGCCTAACCCAAAGCGGGCAGGAGAACAGCCATCACGCCACATGGCGCCTCCGCGCCACGCAGGTGGCCCAATGGCCGGGAAGGAGAAAAGTTTTTTCTGACCGAAGCAGAATCAGGGAAAGACGCCGGATAAAAGGCCATAAAAGGTTCCGGATGCAGCCTGTTTTCAAAAAGGCTGCATTCTTCAAAGCTTTTTGAAAAAAGCTTCACCAAAAACTTTTCCCTGATGCGGCATGTCAGCCAAAACGCCGGGCCAGAACGGCCCTGGCCGCCGTGCGCGCATGCCCCGCATCACGCCCCACCTGGATCAGGGCGGGAATCTGGAACGGATTGCACACGATGCTACGGGCCAGTGCGCCCACCGCAAGGCTGCCATCAGGCCGCAGCGCCACCACGGCGGCAGGCGGCAAGGTGCGGTCCGCGGGGTCGCACACCACGCGCAGCACGGCGAAGGGCACCTTGCGGGCAGCGGCCATTTCCGCCACCACGCCGCTTTCCATGTCCAGCGCCACGCATCCCGTCTCGCGGTACAGCGCCATCTTGCGGCTGGCGGCGGTTACGATCACATCGCTATGCAGCAGGTCGCCGCCCACCACATCCGCCCGGTCAGCTCCCAGCCATGACAGCAGCGCGGGGGCAGCGGGCAGGCGCTCGCCATTGACCAGCACATTATGCGGCACGACCACGGCACCGGGCTGCAGCGCCGGGTCAAGCCCTGCCGCCAACCCGAAGGAGAGCAGCGCATCCACCCCGCCTTCAAGCAGGTCAAGCACCGCCTGCCGCGCGCCAGACAGGGTCGCGCCACTCAGGCCAAAACGGGCATGGGGCACGAAGGGGCGGATAAGGGCGGCTTCCGCCTCCATGCCCACCACGATGCCCAACCGGGAAAACGGAGAGACTGCTGTGCTACCGGACATATTGATGAATCCCCCTGCCATTATCACAAGCCATGACCGGGGTGGCCGGGCAGTGCGCAACACGGCCATCAGCCCTGATCACACCCGCCCGACACCCGGCTGAAGCCAGTCGTGCCATACGGTGGCCGCTGCCCTTTCCCGCGCTCCGTGCGAACTGAAAGGACAGCACCACCCTGTCGGCGCGACACATACGCAACGCGGCGCCTGCCCCGGTCGCCATGGCCATCATATATTATCGCCCGCGTGCAGGCGCAGGCCGACAGGCCGCCTGTCGTGCCTCATCCCGGTCGGCCCGGCGCGCCCTTGCGGTCATGCACCGCGCGTGCGGCCGCAGCCCCGGAGCGGATCGCGCCCTCAATGGTGGCGGGCAGGCCCGTGGCCGTCCAGTCGCCTGCCAGCAAAAGGTTGGGCACCATGGTGTGCGTGCCGGGGCGCAGGCGGTCCTGCGCGGGCGTTGCGGCAAAGGTGGCGCGCTTTTCACGCACGATGCGCAGCGGCGGCATGGCCACCGGCAGCGGTGTCGTGGCCGCAGGGTCGATGGCGGCGCGCACCTCGTTCCAGATCAGGGGGGCCAGTTCATCCAGGTCACGGCTGGCATAGCGGTTGGCGGCGCTGACCGTGACCGACAGGATGCGGTCCTTGGCGAACACCCATTCACTGATGCCACCCACAACCCCGATAAAATGCGCCTGCGCCAGCCCGCCGGTCAGCACCGGGGCCTGCGGCAGCAGGAAATGCACGTTCAGGATCGCCTCGAACGCATCAGGCGCGCCAAACCCGGGCAGGTCCGCCAGCAGGCCGGAGGCCACCGGGGCGGGCACGGCCATGATGACCGTATCATCGGGGCTGATTTCAATGCGTTCCGCGCCCAGCAGCAACGCCGTGACCGGGCCGCCACGGGTGAACTCCACCGCGCTGACCCGGCTGCCCGTGCGCACCCGCGCCCTGAGCACGGCCAGATGGGCAAGGGCGGGGTCCACAAAACTTTCCGAAAGGCCAATGGCGGGGAAGCGCGGCAGGCAGTTGCGCCCGCCACGGGCCAGGCTTTCCTTCACCACGGCGCCCAGCAGGGCGGCGCTGCCGGTATCGGGCATGGTGTTGAGCACCGATATGGCGAATGGCTCGAGCAGGCGGCGCGAGAGGCTGCCCGCAGGCAGGCAGTCCGCCACCACCATGTCGGGCGTGGCCTCCATCAGCGCCAGCAGGCCACGCAGCTCGGCCAGCCGCATGCCCGGCACACGCCTGCGCTTTGAAAGCACCCATAGCGGCACCCGCCCGCGCGAGAGGTCGAGCGTCCAGCGCAGCCGGTCGGCCAGGTCAATGAACGGAAAGACCGGGCGCTTTGGCCCCACCAGCGTATCCTGCGCCCCGATCAGGCCCAGATAGCGGTACACCGCCGGGTTGCCCGACAGCAGCAGGTGGTTGCCATTGTCAATGCGGCAGTCAAGATGCCGGTCATGATAGGAGCGCGCGCGGCCACCACAGGCGGGCCCGGCCTCGTACACCGTAACCTGCTCGCTGCCACCCGCCAGCTCGACCGCGGCGGACAGGCCCGCAAGCCCACCGCCAATGATATGGACATGACCCGCCATGGCCTCAGCCCGCCAGCGCGCGCAGCGCGATCAGCACCTTGCGCGGGCGTGAGAGCGACACGCGCTTTTCTGGCGTGCCCCAGCCCTGCCGCTCCTGCGCGCCGAGAATGGCGGCATAGGTCGCCCCCATCAGCCGCGCGGGCCGCATGGCCGTGCGGTCGCACCGCGCCATGGCAGCGGCCGCCGAGCGGAAATGGTCATGCGCGCGGGCCGCCAGGATGCGCCCCACCTGCTCGAGCCGCCCGGCATGCACCACCGCCGACGGCTTTGGGGTGATGTCAAAGCGCTCGAGCAGGTCGCGCGGCAGGTAAAGGCGGCCAAGGCGGGCATCCTCGGCCACGTCGCGCAGGATGTTGGTAATCTGCAGAGCACGGCCCAGATGGTAGGCCACCTGGTCGGCCGCGGGCGAGGAATCGCCAAACACCCGCACTGAAAGCCGCCCCACGGCGGAGGCCACGCGGTCGCAATACAGGTCGAACGTCGCCTCGTCGGGGGCGACGATGGGGCCGCGCGCATCCATCTCCATGCCGTCGATCACGTCATTGAAGTCCTGCTGGCGCAGGTCGAAGCGGCGGATGGTGGCCATGAGCACGCGGTCAATGCCATCACGCGCCTCACCGCCGTAGAGCCGGGCAATGCGGGCGCGCCATTCCTCAAGCCTGCGGCTCTTGTCCTCCGCCTCGCCCTCGTCATCGGCCACGTCATCGACAAGGCGGCAGAAGGCATAGACGGCATACATGCCATATCGCCGGTCAGGCGGCAGGATACGCATGCCCTTGCCAAAGGACGTGCCCGACCGCACCACGACCTGCTCGACCTCGGCGAGGTCGGCAGCATCACAGCCCAGTACCGGCGCCTCATCATGCCGCGCGCGCAAAAAACCCATTCCCGCGTGTTCCGTTCACTTTACGAATTAACAGTTGCGCCTGTTCTTAGCGGCAATCACCCCCAAGGACAAAATCACGCCTGATCAGACCAGCGTGCGCACCGCCCCCGCAAGGGCGGCGAGCACATCCCCGCGTGACAGCTTGACCCGGCCCGCCACCGGGTCTTCCCCGCGCAGCCGGGCCGCCAGCCGCTTTGACAGCCCCACGATCACGGCCGCCTCCATGCGCATGCGCCTGTCACGGATCAGGCCGGGCAGCAGGGAGGCGCGGCGGTTGAGTTCATCAACCCGGTCAAGCATCTGGTTGAACACCCGGCGCAGGCCGGGGCTGGCATGGCGGCCACGCAGGTCATCAATGCTGGCCCCCGCCTGCGCAAGCCACGGGCGCGGCAGGTAGCAGCGATCAAGATTGCGCAGGTCATCGGCGCAGTCCTGCAGGTGGTTGAGCACCTGCAATGCCGTGCACAGCGCATCCGACGGGCCGAACGTGCCGGGATCCTCATCATGCAGCTCAAGCAGGAAGCGGCCCACGGGGTT
Source organism: Komagataeibacter sp. NFXK3 (assembly GCF_054182245.1). Lineage (NCBI taxonomy): Bacteria > Pseudomonadati > Pseudomonadota > Alphaproteobacteria > Acetobacterales > Acetobacteraceae > Komagataeibacter > Komagataeibacter sp. NFXK3. The sequence continues at coordinate 440,866 of NZ_JAPIVJ010000001.1, read as the reverse complement.
GGCGGAATAGCGGCAGTATTCCTCCAGTTCCTCCCACGAATCGTAGCGGTTCTTCACCGCATCCTGCCGGAACGCCACGATCAGGTCGGTGGCCGTGGTGGTGGGCACGCCTGTCTCGCGCAGCGTCTGGCCCATGCGCACCGCCGTCTGGGCATCAGCGCGGTGGGGGGCGAGGCGCGTGCCGAGCACCACCTCCTCCATCGCGTCGAGGCGGGCGATCTTGGCAGGTGGATCAAGCTGGTCGGTATCGACGATATCATCGATCACGCGGGCGAAATCATAATAGGCATGCACATGCGGGCGCAGCCTGCGGCTGATCAGCAGGGAGCCTACGGGAAAGTTTTCATCCCCGGCATCCTTGCCCGACGAGACATCCGCGCTGCCCCATACATCCTGCTCATCCGTGTTCACCCTACGTCATCCCCCATGGTGCGGTTCATTACCGTTGCAGTACCCTCGCCGCGCATATGTGTCGAGATCGCGCCATCGGGTTCGGTATAGGCGCGGCTTTTCCAGACCACGCCCCGCCCCCGATGGTGGTCGAGCGCCGAGCCGATGGTGGCCAGCGTATAGAACCCCGCAATGACCGGCAGCAACACCGCCCAGGCGGGCGACTGGCCAAACCGGCGCAGCGTGGGCGTGTAGGATGCCATGGACAGCACCCATGCCCCCGCGCCAAGCCCGCAGGGCAGCCCGTGGGTGAACAGCGCAAGCTGCATCGGCAGCATCCATACCAGCACCATGCCGATTACCGTGCCCGCCAGCAGGAGCGGGGAATAGCCAAGCTGCACATAGGCCGTGCGCGCCACCATGCGCCAGATGTCGGACGGATGCGGATAGGGCCGGATGGAGCGCGCCAGGCAGCTATGGCCCAGATAGATCCGCCCCCCGCTATGCTTGACGTGGGCCGCCAGCGTACAGTCATCGATCAGCGCGCCGCGCAGGCTCTCGATGCCGCCAATGCGCGCCAGCGCACTCCAGCGCACCAGCACCGTGCCGCCAGCCGCCCCCGCCACCCTGCTGCGCGGGTTGTTCACGCTGGCAAACGGATAGAGCAGCGCGAAAAAGAAAACGAAAGCTGGCACCAGCATGCGCTCGGCAGGGCTGGCGCAGTTCAGCTCCACCATCTCCGATACCTGGTCGAGCCCGTCTGCCTGCGCCTTGGCCACCAGGGTCGAGACATGGCGCGGGTCGTGGGTGATGTCGGCATCGGTCAGCAGCACGAAACCGCTGGAATCGGGGGCGAGTTCACGTGCGCGCGCCACACCCTGCGCCACGGCCCACAGCTTGCCGCTCCACCCCGCAGGCCGCGCCTTTCCGGTTACCACGGTCAGCCGCCGGTGCGGGTCGGGCACGGCGCGCGCCAGCCGCCCGGTGCCATCGGTGCTGTTGTCATCAACCAGCACGACATGCAGCGCACCGGGATAATCCTGTGCCAGCAGCGAGCCGATGCACGCCGCGACCGACGGCGCCTCATCGCGCGCGGGCACCACCACGCACACATCGGGGCAGGTGGCCGCATCAAGCTGCGGGCCTGGAACGGGGGCCAGCACCGGCCCCGCCTGCCAGAAGCGGCCATGACAGAAAATAAGCCCGAGCCAGATGACCGCTGTCAGAATGGAAAGGGGAAGCACAAGCATGGCAGATGGCTCAATCCAGCATGCCGTGCTGGCGGAACCAGTCGATCGCGTCCGTCACCGCCTCACGCGCGGGGCGCGGGGCGTAGCCGAGTTCACGGATCGCCTTGTCTGACGAGAAGAACATCTTCTTGTGTGACATGGCCAGCATCTCGCGCGTGACGCGGGGCGCAATGCCAAAAGCGCGGGACAGCCATTCGCTCGCCACCGCCACCGGCCAGATCACCGCCTGCGGCAGGCTGATGCGCGGCGGCGCCACCCCCGCGATCTCGGCAGTCATGGCGAACAGGTCGCGCAGCAGGTAGTTCTGCCCGCCCAGGATGTATTTCTCGCCAATGCGCCCGCGTTCCAGCGCCAGGGCATGGCCCTCGGCCACGTCATCCACATGCACGATGTTCACGCCGGTATCGACATAGGCGGGCATGCGACCCGCCGCGCAGTCGAGAATCATCTGGCCGGTGGGCGTGGGCTTGATGTCGCGCGGGCCTACGGGCGTGGAAGGGTTCACGATCACGGCAGGCAGCGCGCGCTCATGCACCAGGCGCAGCACTTCCTGCTCGGCGCGGTATTTCGAGCGCTTGTAGATGCCGATCACGCCATGTTCATGCACCGGCGTTTCCTCATCGGAGATGGTGCCATCGCCAATCAGCCCCAGCGCCGCGACCGAGGAGCAGTACACGATCCGCTCGACCCCCGCCTTCTGCGCCGCCAGCATCAGGCCACGCGTGCCCTCCACGTTGGCCACCATCATCGGCACCGGGTCGGGCACCCACAGCCGGTAATCCGCCGCGACATGGAACACGTAGCGGCAGCCCTTCACGGCCGCATCAAAGCTTTCGGGGGTGGAGAGATCGCCTTCCACCAGCTCGGCGGGCAGATCGCGCAGGTTGGTCAGGTCGCTGCCTTTGCGCACCATGAGCCTGAGCGTATGGCCACGCTCCACCAGATTGCGGGCAACGGCCGAGCCGACAAAACCGGTCGCACCGGTTACAAGGGTTGGGGCAGTCATGGTCTGAACGATCACTCCGTCAGGGGACAGAATTCACGATTGCGATACGGACTCGCAACCGGCGGGCGTTCCATTTATCCCGACACCTCCCGGTGGCGCCAGACCCTGCTGTAGTGTAAGTCAGGCAAAACCAGCCACGGCGGCATCAATTTTCCCCGGTGTCCTGACGCCAACAGACCAAGACGGATCTTTTTTGAGAAAGCTCACAATCCTGCTGGCCCTCCTCGGCCTGGCCCTGCTGACTGGCTGCACCGCCTGGTTCGGGGCCGGATCGGTGATGAAGGCCATCGTCTCCATCGGGGCAGTCGGGTTCATGGCGACCGTGGTGGCACAGCTTGCAGTCGACGCAATACTGGGTCTTGCCTGGCACGCGGCTTGCCGGGACATTCCCTTCGTGCAACTGGTGGTATCGCGCATGATCCGTGATGCCGCCGCGTCGTGCCTGCCCTTCTCGCAGCTTGGCGGCATGGTGCTGGGCATCCGCGCCACCTGCTCGAGCGACCTGTTCGCCCCGCGCGGCAAGGGCCGCCCGGTCGATGGCAGCGAGGCGGCCTGCGCCAACCTTGTCGACATCACCACCGAGGTGATGGGCCAGATCCTGTTCATCCTGACCGCCGTGCTGTGCCTCGTGGCCCACCAGCAGTCCAGCCCGTTCGCGCGCCCGGTCATCATCGGCCTCGTGCTGCTGACCATGGGCATTGCGGGCTTTGTCTATACCCAGCGCCGGGGCGGCGACCTGCTCAAGCGCGCGGGCAAAATGCTTGGCCACAACATGGCCGCCCAGTGGCAGGACGCGATGCTGAGCAGCGCTGACAGCATACAGGAGCGTTTCGACGCCATCTGGTCGCATCCGCGCCGCATCATGGAGGGCGCGCTGCTGCACTACGTGGGCTGGCTGGGCAGTGCCGCCACGATCTGGGTGGCCTACTACTTCCTCGGCGCGCATCTGAGCTTTGGCGGGGCGGTTGCGATCGAGGGCGTTGCATGTGGCATCATGTCCGTCTCGTTCCTCGTGCCCGCGGGCCTTGGCGTGCAGGAGGCGGCCTACATCACCCTTGGCTCGGCCTTTGGCATCGCACCTTCCATCTCGCTGGGGCTGTCGCTGCTGCGGCGCGGGCGGGAACTGGTCATCGGCATTCCCATGCTGCTGTTGTGGCAGGCGATGGAAATGCGCGCCCTGCGCCACAAGAGCCCCGCGCAGCCGGAAGAGGCGCCCGCCCCCATGCCAGCAGCCGAGCCCGCCAAGCCGCCGCAGGACTGAGCGCGCAGCCCTTTCGTGTCACACCCAACAGCCAGACAGACCGCCCCATGACGGACACGCCCGCCCCCCTGTTCGAGACGCTGGTCATTATCGGCCCCGGCCTGATCGGCTCCTCCATCCTGCGCCGCGCACATGAGGACCGGCGCATCGCGCGCAGGCTGGTCGCGTGCGACATCAGCCCCGAAGTGCGCGCCCGCGTGGTGGAGCTGGGCATTGCCGATGACGTCGAAGCCGACCCGGCAGCAGCCGTGCGCGATGCGGATTGCGTCATCATCTGCGTGCCGGTGGGGGCCATTGCCATGGTGGCGGCCCAGGTGCTGCCCGCCATGAAAAAGGGCGCGATCCTGAGCGAGGTCGGCTCGGTCAAGGTGACGGTGATGGAGGCCATGGCCCCGCTGCTGGCGGCCTACCCCGATATTGCCTTCGTGCCCGCGCACCCCATGGCGGGCACCGAGTTCTCCGGCCCCGATGCCGGTTTCGCCACCCTGTTCGAGGACCGGTGGTGCCTGCTCACGCCGCCTGCGGGCACGCCCGCCCCGGCCCTCAGGCGCATAACGACCCTGTGGGAGATGATGGGCGCCCGCGTGCGCGACATGACGGTGGAGCACCATGACCGGGTCTGCGCCATTGTCAGCCACCTGCCGCACCTGCTGGCCTTTACCATATGCGGCACGGCGGATGACCTGGCGGATGAAACACGCTCGGAAGTGCTGGATTTCGCCGCCTCGGGCTTCCGTGACTTCACGCGCATCGCGGCGTCCGACCCCACGATGTGGCGCGACATCTTCCTGAACAATCGCGAGGCGCTGCTCGACATGCTCGACCGCTTCATTGCCGATGCGCAGGCCATGGGCCACGCCATCCGTACCGGCAACGAGGATGTGATTGTCAGCCGCATCAAGCGCGGGCGCGCCATCCGCCGCAGCCTGATCGAGAACCGGCAGGCCTGAAAGACGCTTTGATAATAAAAAGATAAAAGTTTGTGGTGAAGCTTTTTCCCAAAAAGCTTCTAAAGAACGCCGCCTTTTTTGAAAAAAGGCGGCACCCAAAAACTTTCACCATTTTTCTTCAGGTCAGCGTGGCGACCCGCAATGTATTGGTACTGCCCGCCACCCCGAAAGGCAGCCCCGCCACGATCACCACCGCATCGCCCGCAACGCCATAGCCATCGCCCTTGGCCACGGCCAGCGCCTGGTCCACCACGCTCTCCACGGTATGGACCGGGGTTTCCTGCCCGACCGAGATCGCCTGCACCCCCCAGGCCACCGCCAGCCTGCGGGCGATCTCGTCAGTCGGGGTCAGGCCAAGAATGGGGCAGGAAGGCCGCTCGCGCGCAATGCGCAGCGCGGTCCGCCCCGACAGGGTAAAGGCCACGATGGCGGCGGCATCGACCGTGGCCGCCACCTGCCGGGTGGCGGCGGCAATCGCGCCCGCAATGGCGTGGTCCGGCTCGGGGCTGGAGGTTTCCATCTGGCGGCGCCAGACTTCATCCTCCTCAACACGGCGCACGATGCGGTCCATGATCGACACCGCCTCGCGCGGGTATGACCCCACCGCCGTCTCGGCCGAGAGCATGACCGCATCCGCGCCGTCGAACACCGCCGTCGCCACGTCGGAGGCCTCGGCGCGGGTGGGGGTGGGCGCGTTGATCATGCTCTCGAGCATCTGGGTCGCCACCACCACCGGGCGGCCAAGCTGGCGGGCGATGCGGATGATGCGCTTTTGCGCCAGCGGCACGCGCTCGGGTGGCAGTTCCACGCCCAGATCGCCCCGCGCCACCATGACCGCATCCGACAGGGCGATGATCTCGTGCAGGTTGTCCATCGCCTGCGGTTTCTCGAGCTTGGTCATGATCCAGGCCCGGTCACCAGCCAGCGCGCGGGCCTCGCGCACATCCTCGGGCCGCTGCACAAACGACAGGCCGACATATTCAATGCCCAGGTCAAGCGCAAAGGCCATGTCCACCCGGTCCTTGTCAGTCAGGGCGGGAATGGGCAGCACCACATCGGGCACGTTCACGCCCTTGTGGTCCGATAGCGGCCCACCCACCACCACCTCGGTCAGCAGGAAGTCGGGGCCGCGCTCGCACACGCGCAGGGCCAGCTTGCCATCATCAAGCAGCAGCGTGCTGCCCACCTGCGCTGCCGCGATGATTTCGGGATGGGGCAGGTTCACGCGCTTTTCGTTGCCGGGTTCGGCGTCAAGATCGAGCCGGAAGGGCGCGCCCGGTGTCAGCTGCACCCTTGCATTGGCAAAATTGCCCACCCGCAGCTTGGGGCCCTGCACATCGGCCAGGATGCCGATGGGGCGGCCAAGCTCGGCCTCCACATCCCGAATGACCGCGTGGCGGGCGGCGTGGTCTTCATGGGCGCCGTGGGAGAAATTGAGCCGGAAAACATCCACCCCCGCCACGGCCAGGGCGCGGATGGTGGCATGGTCGGTCGTGGCCGGGCCGAGGGTCGAGACGATCTTGGTCCGGCGCATGGCACGGTAGGGTGTATCCGGCATTTCTTTCTCCGCCTGTTCACGTCATTTTCAGGAGGGCGCTATGACCTCCTGCGGCAACAGCCCCCACATGGCGCTGCGCTCGATCCAGCCACTGTACTGCTTGACCGAGACCTTGCACCACGGCGTGCCCGCCTGGCACTGGCGCAGCGTGCCCACCACGCCGGGGCGCAGCACGGCCACCACGGCGGATGAGGTGTTGGCATCCGCATGCAGCATGACCGCACCCTTGATGTCCGCCGCATCGGCCACATCCGCCACATGGCCCACGATGCGGGTATCGGCCCGGCCAATCACGTCGGTCTCCTTGGCGGTGGGCTGGCCCGCCTGCCGGGCATCACCCTGGGGGGGCAGGCCCGGTATGACAAACGTGCGGGTTCCCACCAGGGTTGCCTGATGGACCCAGCCCTTCTGCCCGTCCGAATCCTCGACAAGGCGCCACACATCGAACTCGCGCTCGATTTTTACCGGCAGGCCCCGGCGGTGGTACACCCAGTCAATGGGGTAGCGCTGGCCCGGCCCGGTGCGCAGGTTGACCTCATCGGCACGGAAGGAGGCAAAGCGCGGCAGGGGCAGGCCGGTCACGCTGCCCTTGGTGTTATCGACGGGCGCGAGTGCTGCGGCATCGGGCGGGGCGGCGGGCGGCGTGGCGGGGGCCGGGTGGGCAGCGCTGGCCGCAACCCCCGCGCCTGCCACGGCACCTGCGCCCACACCGGCGGCCACGGCTGCCGCATGGTGATGGTGACCCGCCGCATGCGCGGTTTTCCCGGCTTTTTTTTCCGCCTCTTTTTCCGCCTTTTTTGCAGCCTTGCCAGCCCCATGCACATGGGCATGGCCAAGGCTGGTGGCCGCCTTGTCCGCAGCCGCATGGGCGTGATGGTGGGCCGTGGCCGTTGCGGCCCGCACCGGCCCCGCCTCCATGCCCAGCACCGCCACGCAGGCCGCCAGATACCCCCACCGCCGGGTGCCACGCACCAGCGGCCTGCTGGCCACCCGCGCAAGGAATTCATGCCGCACGCACTGCGCCATCGTGTTCTTCAATCCTTAAAGGGTTATGATCTGCCGCCCCCGGGCGGCTTCGAGAAAGGTGGGAATACCCGCCACCTGCACGCCATCGAGCATCTGCCCGGGCGCAAGGTCGCACAGCTTCAGCGCGGCCTCGCACACCATGAGCGTTGCATCAAGTTCAATCACGGCTTCGCGCAGCGTATCCATGCCCGCAACGCCGCGCGCACGCACGCCCGCGTCATCCGCCGCATCATGCAGGCCACGCCAGTCGCGCGCCAGCGCATGCACGCCCCGCCCCGCCGCGAACACGATGACCGGGCGGCCAATGGCCAGCGCGCCCGCCGCCACCACAAAGGCATAATGCGCGCGGGCATAGGCGCCATCATACAACAGGATGGCCAGCGCCCCGTCATCGCGCATCATGGCGCAGCTCCCTCGGGCACGCCGCACTGGACGGGTGCGGGGTTGTGATGGGCCGAGAGGTCATGGATGGCGGGGTGCGCGCCACACAGGGCGCAGTCAGGGTCGGGCGGCAGGGTAATGGTGTGAAAGCGCATGGCCAGCGCATCCCATACCAGCAGGCGACCGGACAGGCTCTCGCCAATACCGAGGATTTCCTTCAGCGCCTCGGTGGCCTGGAGCGTGCCCATGACCCCGGTCACGGCGCCGAACACGCCCGCCTCCGCGCAGGACGGCACGGTGCCCGCGGGCGGGGCCTCGGGGTAGAGGCAGCGATAGCACGGCCCGCCGGGGCGGAAGGTGGAAAGCTGGCCCTCAAAACGCAGCACGGCGGCGGAAATGAGGGTGCGCCCCTCCAGCGCGCAGGCATCGGCCACGAGGTAGCGGGTGGCGAAATTGTCGCTGCCATCGCATACGAGGTCATATTCCCGCACCAGCGCGCGGGCATTGTCAGCCGCAAGCCGCACGTTATGACAATCGACCCGTGTTCCCGGATTGATCGCGCGCATGGCGGTTGCTGCCGACTCGACCTTGGGCTGGCCGACCCGGTCGGTTACATGCGCGATCTGGCGTTGCAGGTTCGACAGGTCCACCACGTCATCATCAACCAGCCCGATGCGGCCCACGCCTGCGGCAGCCAGGTAAAGGGCCACGGGCGAGCCCAGCCCGCCCGCGCCAATGACCAGAACACTGGCGTTTTTCAACGCTTCCTGCCCCGTGCCACCCACCTCGGGCAGGAGAATGTGGCGCGCGTAGCGCTGGATCTCTTCGTCGGAAAAATTCATTCCTCTCTCCTGCCCCGCCCGTTGCCGCACCCATGGCGGATACACCCTGCCCGACCCCGGCGCAGCCGGGAGAGACAGGCTTTCGATCACGATTACGTGAAAATTATGTCACGCAATCATGAAACCAATGCATGCCCGATATGTTTGCAGTATAAGCTCAAGGGCAAGGTGAAACCATTTTGGGGGGAGTATAAATCAATGTCTTATCTTTCCCGCATGGAAATTCCCGCCAACCTGTCCACCCTGCGCCGCCAGCAGGCGCGGTGGGTATGCGCGGGCACGCTGGCTGCCGCTACCACGCTGTACGCGGCGTCACCCTTTTTTACATTATGGTCCATCACGTCGGCCATCCGCAGCCATGACATGGGCAGCCTCAACACCTGCCTCAAATGGGAATCGGTGCGCAACGGGCTCAAGACACAGGTGGTCGATGACCTGATCGGGCCGCCCGTGGCCGATGATGAGCTGCCTGCCTTCGGGTCATCCTTCGCTTCATCCGCTGCATCCAACGCGATTGACGAGGAAGTGCGCCCCGACAAGCTGGGCATGCTGGTCGATCACCTGATGCCACATGAACAGCAGCCCGCCACGGCGGGCACGATGCTGGGCATGCTGTGGCGGGTGCATGCGCATTTCACCCACCCCGGCGTGTTCGAGGCAAGCGTGCTCATGCCCGGCCATGAAAACGAGACCCCGCTGCGGCTGCAGATGCGCATTCATGCCTTCCAGTGGAAAATCCACCGAATCGACCTGCCCGCGCGCCCTCCGCAGCCTCTTGTCGAGGCATCGGCAGGCCCCGTGCCCCAGCCGCTGACGCAGCCCTAGGCTGGCCAGGCCGCTCGACGGGGCCGGAACGCCGGGCCACGGTTCCTGAAGCTTCCTGAAAAAAGCTTCACCAAAAACTTCTTCCTGTTTCCGGGCCTTACTTCGCGGGGGGAAGGTCTTCTTCCAGCACGGTCATGTGGATGGCGTAGGACACTTCGCCCTCGTCTTCATCACGATGGACGGTGCCCACCACTTCACCATTGACCGCGAGTTCAACCGACAGCCCGGCGCGCGGCGGCGCATTGACGGTAAGCCCCGGCGAGCCCAGCAGACGGCGCAGGCAGACCTGAAGACGCGAAAGTTCGGAAGAGGACATGGCACCCATGAAACGTCTGTTCTCCACAATGGCGAGACCCGCCAGAAACAACAATTCAGGGCCTTGTCCGCCCCTTTGGTCAACGCGCGTGGCAGGTCCGGTCAGGATCGCGCGGCTGCCCCGTGACACAGGCGGGCATGGCCGCAGGCTATAAGCACATGTGCCCACCCCTGCAACCGGCGTGCCCATGATTTTCCCCATCCATGCCCCGCCCGCGCCACGATTGCGGTGTTTCCTCACCATAACGCAACACCAGTAAGAAGGGAGAACAAAGACAATGCGCCCCAGCACTTTTCCCCGGCTGATGCTGTTTGCTGCCCTGCTTGCCCCCACCATCGGGCTGACAGCACTTGCCGCCAGCCTGCCCCCCGCGGGCGCCCCCACCGAGGCCGGAATGGGCCTGAGCGCACGCGCCCTTGCCCGCCAGCTGCATGAAGACGGGGCGGATGCGACCATCAAGGCGCTTGACGAGCACAAGGCCTGGCCGCAGCTGCGCCGCGCCGTGGCGGCTGGCTGGTCGGGCTGGATCGAGCTGGTACCCGAGCTGATCACCCATACCGATGACCAGACGACGGCACGCCTGCGCACGGCCCTGCGCCTGGCCCTGCCACGCAACCCGCGTGCCGTGCTGGCGGTGGTTGATCCGGGCAACGGGCCGCTGCTCGGCGCGGGCGCGCTGTGCACGCCCCACGGCATGACCGCGCATTGGCGCACGACCACCATCCGCGCCGTAAGCGAGGTGCATGACATTCATCTCGCCCATCAGGCCGCCGATTGCCAGGCCGCCCTGGCAGCCAGCAGCGCGGCTACTGGAACGGCAAATAGCGGAACGTGACGTAGATGGTGTTGCCCCCCGTGGTGGGGCTGGCACCATCGCCGCCCCTGTAGGCGAATTTGCGCAGGTAGGTGTACTGCACGCCCGTCATCACCGCGCCATAGCCGCCCTGCAGCACATGCCACCAGCCGCCCACGGTCAGGTCGGCGATGGTATGGGTCTGGGCATCGCAGCTGCCGCCGGTAATCAGCTCCACGTTGCAGCTGCTCAGCGACAGGTCATTCACGCCATAGCCATATTCAAAGCCATCGCTGCCGGTATAGGTCCGCCTGCCAGCACTCTCCACGCCGCCATACAGATAGACCAGCAGGTTTGAGGTCGGGTGGCCGATCAGCCCCATGCTGCCGATGATCTCGGGGATGGGGGCGGGCGAGCCATTGGCCTTGAAGGTGGCGTCGGGCAGCATGGCGGGGCCATAACGGCCAATCCCCTCGCCTGCCAGCACGTTGCCGGTAAACTGCAGGTAGCGCGGGATGACATGCACCGTCACGTCGCCGCCCACGCCACCGGCGAAGGACACATGCTCGCGGATCGGGCCGCCCGGGGCCTGCCCCATCGCCTTGAACCAGCGCGCAAGACCATAGACCTCGTAATGGGCGGGCTTGGTGTCGAGCGCGCCCTTGAGCACGATGTCAGGTGCCACGTCCATGCTGTATTTGGCATTGGGGTTGAGCATGCCCGAACCGGCGTTGTTGTAGAGCAGCGTGGTGCCCGATGAGGCGAGGGTGTCATCATCCGTGCCGGTCATCATCGGGTGGTCGCCCGCGCTGCCCGAGGCCGCATAGGCCACCTGCGGCGCCTCGAGCGAAAGCCCGAGCCACCACTTGCGCCCGAAATCCTTGATGAAGCGGATCTGCGGCACGCGGGTGAACACGATGCCGGGGATCTGGTTGTTATCAACGACCGGCGGCAGCTGCTCATGGCGCGACAGCAGGCCCTGCGTATAGCCCGTGGTCAGGCTCCACGCCTGCCCAGCCAGCACATGGAAGCCCCATTTGGTGTTGCTGTAGGTCATGTACGCCTGGCGGATGCGCGGCGTGTAGCTGTTGGTCTGGTAGCTGTTGGCGGTGCCGGCCGCGCCGCCAAAATCGGTCTCGATATAGCCTGACAGCGTCTCGTCCTTGGTGGGCGAGCCCTGCAGCAGCACGCTCAGGCGGGTAAGCTGGGCGGAGGGGCGGTACTCGCCGGTATGGGCGTTGGGGCTGTTGGCGTAGGGAAACGCGCCCCAGCTTGTGGCGGGGCCGCTGGTCAGGTTCTTGCTGCGATAGATGTTCGAGAAATCGATAAAGCCACCCAGCCTGACCGAAACCCCGCCAATGCGGAAGATGGGCGGCAGGCTGTCCACCCCGGTCTGGGTAATGGCCAGCGGGCTGGAGGAATCAAGGTCGAGCTTGGGCTGGGTGGGCACGATGGATTCGGTCATGGTGTTTTCAGCCGCAGCAGCCGCCTGCGCGTCATCCGACAGGGCGGGGCCGCCGATGGTCAGCCGTGACAGGTCGGGCATGGCCGTGATCTGGCCCGACGGGTTGGTGACCGACGTGCTGCTGGCACCCGGGCGCGGGCCCGAGCGCAGCGTGCGCCCCGCCAGCACATGCGCGTTGCCCGCTGCCATGCCATGACGGGCCTCGAGCTGCTGCACCTTGGCCTCCAGCCGCTGCATCTCGGCATGGAGGGCGCGGATCTCGGCCATGTCATCGGCCCGGGCCGCCACAGGCGCCGCCATGCCCCCCAGCACGACCATCAGCCCGCCCAGCACCATGCGGGGCCTGCCCGCCCTGTCGGCCCGACATGAACAGCGGCCTTCTTTCCAACAGCAATCCATCAGCCTGGCGCGTCTGCCCCTGAATACATGATTGATAAAAACCCCGCCCGCCAGCCTGCCTGCAGCAACAGGCACCGACGGGGGGAAGAAACCTGCCACTACCCGCACCCCATGCCTGACGGGATACAGGATGGGTGGCGCATCCTATTATAGAAAAAACATTCAGCTGCTATGCATTAACTATTCTCATGCACGGCTTATATTCGCATGATTTCCTTTATTCCACACCATTCCCTGCTTTAATTCAAGGCCTCTACATGTGCCACGAAGGGAGTAACACGACATGACCGCACCCCGGCAGACCGGCTCCCCACCCCAGGAGGACCGGCCCCTTGCCGGCGCGCCCCACCCCGACCATCCGCTGCACTGGAAGCTGTATGCATGCGAGATGGTGGCGACAACGGTGCTCATGCTCTGCGGGATCGTGTCGGTTACGGTGCTGACCACGCCCTATACCCCCATTGGCCGTGCGCTCGCCCCCCACCCGCTGGTGCAGACCGCGCTGTGCGGGCTGTTCTTTGGCCTGTCGGGCACGGTGGCGGCGTTCACGCCGTTCGGGCGGGTCAGCGGGGCGCATGTCAGCCCCTCGGTCTCGCTGGCGTTCAGCCTTGCGGGCAGGCTGGGGGTGATCGACCTGTGCGGCTACATCGCAGCCCAGATGACCGGCGCCTGCCTGGCCACGGCACTGCTCGCGGGGCTGGGCCATGTCCTGCCAGTATGGGGGCAGATGGCGCAGGCCTCGGCCTATGCCGCCACCATCCCGTTCCCGCATGTATCGGTGCTGTGGCCACTTGTGACGGAACTGGTGCTGACCGTGCTGCTGGTGCTGATGATCTGTGCCCTTGCCGCCCACCCCACGCTGAAATGGCTCACGCCGTGGGCGGGCGGGCTGTTTTTCCTGGCGTGCAACCCCATCTCGGCCTGGCTGTCGGGCAACAGTTCCAACCTTGCGCGCAGCTTTGGCCCGGCGCTGGTTGCGGGGCAGTGGCAATCTTTCTGGATCTATGCGCTCGGGCCCTTCATGGGAGCGGCGCTGGCCATTGCCATCATCCGCTCGCGCCTGCTCGGCCGCATCGAGGTGGAGGAGGCACGGCTGGTCAATTTCGGCCATCATGGCCGCATCCCCTCGCTGCTCCATCCCGGCCGCCACAGCCAGGCGCGCGAACGGGACACATTATAGTTCCCCGCATGGGGGTGGGTTGCAATCGGCGCGAATTGTTCCCACTATCAGTGTCATTGAACACGAATCGGGGTTCTATCCCGGTTTACAGACGTTCTCAGGGCGGGGCGAAATTCCCCACCGGCGGTAATTGGTCCTGCATGCGGGGCCATAAGTCCGCGAGCGCCCGGCCGCGAAAGCGGGCGGGGTCAAGCAGATCCGGTGAGATTCCGGAACCGACGGTTACAGTCCGGATGAGAGAGAACGGAAACTATAGCCCTGCTTTCCCGCATGGAAGGCAGGCATGTGGTTTTACGCGCCCTGGGTCCGTCCAGATGGATGGAGTACTGTGTTTTGGACGCGTTGCCACAGGGTTCCCACGCCAGCACCGCGCAGGCCGCCGCCCTGCCACGCGCCATCGCCCACGCCTTTCGCGCGGCGGTGGACGAGGCGGCGCGCCATGTGGGCGCGACCGCGCCCAACCCGCCCGTGGGCTGCACCATCCTTGACAGCGAAGGCACCATCCTCGCCACGGGCGGCCACCACCGCGCGGGCACCCCCCATGCCGAGATCCAGGCCATAAACCAGTGCCGCGAACGCGGCCTGCTGGCACGCGCGCATACGGCGGTGGTTACCCTCGAGCCATGCAACCACACCGGGCGCACCGGCCCGTGCTCGCTCGCCATCCTCGCAACGCCCATCCGCACCGTATGGATTGGCGTGCGCGACCCCAACCCGCATGTGCAAGGCGGCGGGGCCGACACGCTGCGCCAGCGCGGCTGCACGGTGCATGTGCTCCAGCCAACCGGCGCGCAGGCCGCCATGCAGGCCCTGTGCCGCAGCCTGCTGGCCCCCTTCACGCATTTCACGCGCACCGGCCAGCCATGGATCACGGTCAAGCAGGCGCTTGATGTCAATAGTGCCATGGTGCCCCCTGCGGGCCGGACCACCTTCACCACCACGGCCTCGCTCGACCTTGCGCACCGCCTGCGCCGGGCGACCGATGCCGTGATTACCGCCACCGGCACCATCCGTGCCGACCGCCCCGGCCTGGACGTGCGCCGCGTGCCCGACCACCCGGATCGTGCGCCGCGCATCCTCGCCATCTGCACCCGCGCGGGCGAGGTGGATGAAGCCTACCTCACCGCCGCACGCAACCGGGGCTTTGAAATACGGGTCTGCACCGACATCGCCGCCCTGCCCGACATGCTCGGCCAGGCGGGTGTTACGTGGGCGATGGTGGAGGCGGGCCCAAAACTGCTGGCCGAAATCGAGGCCCGCGGACTGTGGCATGACTGGCTGAGCATAACCCATGGCCCCGATGGCACGGACCGGTACGCCGTGCGGGTGCGCGAGGGCTGTGTAACCCCGCTGCGCCTCTTCCCCGAACTTGCCGCCGCATAAGGAGTAAGCATGTTTTCTGGCATTATCGAGCACCAGGGACAGGTCAGCGCCGCGCGGCGGCTTGACCGGGATCTGGACATCACGGTGGAAACGGGCATCACCGACCTTGCCCTTGGCGAGAGCATCGCCGTCAATGGCGTGTGCCTGACCGTGACCTCCTTTGATGCGAAAGGCACGGCCACCTTCTTCATCAGTTCCGAGACGCTGGACCGCACGGCGCTTGGCCGCATCGAGGCCGGGCACACCGTCAACCTCGAACGCGCGGTCACGCCCGCCACGCGGCTTTCGGGCCATATCGTGCAGGGCCATGTCGATGGCACGGGCCGCCTGCTCGCCGTGCGCACGGAAGGCGAGGGGCGGCACATCACCTTCACCATTCCCGCCCGGCTGCGCCGCTACCTCGTCGAGAAAGGCTCCATCACCATCGATGGCATCAGCCTCACCCTGAACGAAGTGGGCGCACCGGGCGAGGATGGCTGCGATGCGGATGCATTCCGCATCGCCCTGATGATCATCCCCCACACATGGGAACACACCACCCTTGGCAGCCTGAAGCCAGGCGACGCCGTGAACATCGAAGTCGATGTCATTGCTAAATATGTGGAGAGCGTATGTCAGTATCGTTGATGCCCCCGGCACTGGCGCAGGCCGTGGAAACCATCCGCCGGGGCGGGATGATCATCCTTGTGGATGACGAGGACCGCGAGAACGAGGGCGACCTGGTCATGGCCGCCGAACTCATGACGCCAGAAGCCATGAACTTCATGGTCACCCACGCGCGCGGGCTGGTGTGCATGCCCATGTCGCCCGAGCGGATCACGCAGCTCAACCTGCCCATGATGACACAGGTGAACACCTGCCCGCGCGGCACGGCGTTCACCGTCTCCATCGAGGCGCGCGAGGGGGTGACCACCGGCATTTCCGCCGCCGACCGCGCCGAGACCGTGCTGGTGGCGGCAGCGCCGGATGCGAAGCCCGCGGATCTGGTCTCTCCGGGCCACATCTTCCCGCTGCGCGCGGTGCCCGGCGGCACGGTGGCGCGCCCCGGCCACACCGAGGCCTCGGTGGACCTTGCCCGCATGGCGGGGCTGATCCCGGCTGCCGTGATCTGCGAGATCATGAACGAGGACGGCACCATGGCCCGCATGGACGACCTGCGCCCCTACGCCAGGCGCCACGGGTTGCAGATCCTGTCCATCGCCGAACTGGCGAAATGGCTGAAAGACAACCCGATCGCGGCAGAAACGGAAGAAAAGCCCGCCATCGAGCAGGTCGCCCGCGCCCGCCTGCCCAGCCGCTTTGGCGGGCCTGACATGATGATCCACGCCTTTCGCGCGCCCGATGGCACGGAGCATGTGGCCATGGTCAAGGGCGAACCCGGCAGGCCGGGGAGCGTGCCGCTGGTGCGCCTGCATTCGGAATGCGTGACGGGCGATGCGCTGGGCTCGCTGCGCTGCGATTGCGGCGCGCAGCTACAGGGCGCGCTCGAGCAGATTGGCGCAGCCGAGTCCGGCGTGCTGGTCTATGTGCGCGGGCATGAGGGGCGCGGCATTGGCCTGGCCAACAAGATCCGTGCCTATGCGCTGCAGGATGACGGGCTGGACACGGTGGACGCCAACCACCGCCTTGGCTTCGAGACCGACGCGCGCGACTGGCAGGCCGCCTCGGACATCCTGCGCGCGCTGGGTGTTGACCGGCTCGACCTGCTGACCAACAACCCCGACAAGGTCCATGCCCTGCAACGCCACGGCTTTGACGTGCGCAGGCGCATTGCGCTGGCCATTGCGCCCAACCCCTTCAACCGCGCCTATCTGGAAGCCAAGCGCACCCGGATGGGCCACGCCCTGTGCGAACCCGCCACGGCGGATGCCGACTGACAAAAGTTTCTGGGCGCCGCCTTTTTTCAAAAAGGCGGCGTTCTTCAAAGCTTTTTGAAAAAAGCTTCACCAAAAACTTTCATCACTTTACCTCACCATAAAAACGGACAACGCCGGATAATGAGCACCAACATCCCCTCCACCACGGTCGAGCTCAGCTTCGCCCACCCGCCGCGCCTTGCCATCGTGGTCAGCCGCTTCAATGAAGAGGTGACCCATGGCCTGCGTGACGGCGCGCTGGCGTGGCTGAAGGAACACGCCATTTCCATGCGTGATGAAGATGTAATGTATGCACCCGGCGCATATGAACTGCCGCTCATCGCGCAGACGCTGGCAAAGACCGGCCGCTATGATGGCGTGGTGTGCCTTGGCTGCGTGGTGAAGGGAGATACCGCTCATTTCGAGTTCATCAGCCTCGGGGCGGCGGTTGGCCTGCAACAGGCGGCGCTGAACACGGATGTGCCGATCGCCTTTGGCGTGCTGACCACCTACACCGATGAGCAGGCCATCGTCCGCTCGCGCGATGACGTGCACAACAAGGGCCGCGAAGCCGTGGCGGCCTGTGTTGAAAGTCTCGCATTGCTTCAGAAAATCAGAGGCTGTTAAAGTAAGGCCGGGCCACATGAATGGCTGAAAACAGCCTTTCTGCGGTCCTGTTTTGGGTGACAGGGATGGCGGATGCGGCTGCTTACCTTCCTCGCCGGGGCATTCGGTGTCGGTCTTACGATCTGGATGCTGGGGCGTTTCGGCCTGCATGACATCCTCGGGCTGATCGCAGCCGGGGGGTGGAGCATTCCTGCCATCATCATTTTCCATGCAACCCAGGTCTGCGCCTCGGCGCAGGCATGGCGCCTTCTGGCCCAGACCGGGCGGCCAAAGCTGGCCTTTGCCGATTTCTTTGCCCTGCGCTGCGCGCGCGAGGGCATCAACAACCTGCTGCCCGTAGCCCAGGTGGGCGGCGAGGTCATCACCACCCGCCTGCTGGCCCGGCGTGATGACACGGGCATAAAGCAGGCCGCCGCCGCGACCATATGCGACCTGACCATCGAACTGCTCAGCCAGGTCACCTTCACCCTCATCGGGCTCGGGGTGCTGTTCTGCCTCGTCAACCGCTCGCCCGTGACCGATGAACTGATGGAAAGCGCGGGTGCGGCCCTGCTGCTGGGTGCTGTGTTCTTTGGCAGCCAGTACCTGGGCGCCATTGCACTGGTGGAAAAGCTGCTGGTGCGCATCGCCGCCCATCTGGGGTGGGACGGGGTGGACGACATCCGTGGCCTGCATGCGCAGATCCTGACCCTGTACCGCACCCGCGAGAACTCACTGCGCGCGGGTGCGCTGCAACTGCTGGGGTGGTCGCTGGGCACGTTCGAGGTTTTTGTGGTGCTCACGGCGATGGGGCACCCGCTTTCGCTTGCTGACAGTTTCGTGATCGAGAGCGTGGGGCAGGCCGCGAAATCGGCCGGGTTTGCCGTGCCGGGGGCGCTTGGCGTCTCGGAGGGCGGTTATATCCTGATTGGCGGGCTGTTTGGCCTTTCCCCGCAGGAGGGGATCGCGCTGTCGCTCATCAAGCGCCTGCGCGAGATTGCCTGGGGCCTGCCCTCGCTTGTGGCGTGGCAGGTGATGGAAATGCGCTGGGTCCACCCCGATCCCGCCAAGGACATGCGCCTGCCCCACCAGTCCTGACCGGAGCGGATCGGCTTTTTGTAAAAGAGTGTTACCCATCAAATAACTGGCAAGAAAAAATAACAGTTTCCGGGTATCGCCTTTTTTCAGCAAGACAGCATTTTTCAAAGCTTTTTGAAAAATGCTGTCCCAAAAACTTCTTTATGATTTGCCAGTTTTTCCGTGGGCAGGCTTTTCAGGCACGATGAGCCGCGCGGGCCCGCGCAACACAGGGGCCGTGCCCGCAGCGGTAAAGAACCACCTTGCATCGGCACCGCATCATGGGCCAAACCGTACCTCTTCACCGGATGCCGCATTCATGCGGCACGGGATCAGGTTTCTGAAGGGCTGAATACTCGTCATGCTATCGGTACCGCTTGGGCGTCTTGTCGCTTTGTGTTCCCGCCATGCCATTGCTGTCGTGCTGGCGTTTGCCGTGCTGATTGCTGGGGCGACCTATGCCAGCTACGCGCTGCTTGGCGTCACCACCGATACGGACCAGATGTTCTCGTCCTCGCTGGACTGGAAGAAGCGCTCGGACGAGATGGGCCGCCTGTTCCCGCAAAAGCAGGACCAGCTCGTGGCCGTGATCGACGCGGCCCTGCCCGAGGAGGCGCAGCAGACAGCGCTCGGCCTTGCAGCCAGGCTGCGCGGCGACCATGAGCACTTCAATTACGTCACCACCCCCCAGACCGATCCGTACCTGGTGCGCAACGGGCTGATGTTCCTTGACCCCAAGGCGCTCGAGCGCGTGCTTAACACCACCATCACCGCCCAGCCCTTCCTCAGCGAGCTTGCGGCCGACCCTTCGGGGCGCGGGCTGTTCAGCGCGCTCAACCTGATCGCGCTCGGCGTGGCGCAGGGGCAGGCCAACCTTGGCAACTTCCACGCTGCCCTCGATGGCTTCGCCACCACGTTGCAGCATTCGGTCGATGGCACGCCCGAGCCCCTTTCATGGGAGCGGCTGCTGGCGGGTGACCTGGCCGACCTTGGCGGCAAGTTCCAGTTTGTCGTGACCCAGCCCAAGCTGGATTATGATTCCTTCCAGCCCGGCGGCGCGGCATCGGACGCCATCCGCGCTGCCGCCAATGACCTGCCTTTCGTTAAAAGCGGGCGGGCGCATGTGCATATCACGGGCGATACCCAGATCGCGGATGAGGAATTCGCCACCGTGGCCGAAGGCATGGTGGCGGGCCTGCTCGGCTCGCTGGTGCTGGTTACGCTGTGGCTGATTCTGGCGGTGCATACGTGGCGCATCATCGTGCCCATCATCATCACGCTGGTGTCGGGGCTGCTGCTGACCACCGGGTTTGCCGCCATCGTGGTGGGCAAGCTCAACCTGATCTCGGTGGCGTTCGCCATCCTGTTCGTGGGCATCGCGGTGGATTTCGCCATCCAGTTCTCGGTCCGCTTCCGCGCGCAGGCCAACCCTGATGGCACGGCACTCAGCCTGCCCGCAGCCCTCGAGCAGACTGGCAACGAGACCGGCCACCAGATCCTTGTTGCCGCCATGGCCACCTCGGCGGGGTTCCTGGCCTTTACGCCCACCGCCTTCGTGGGGGTTGCGCAGCTGGGGCTGATTGCCGGTTTCGGCATGGTGTTCGCCTTTGTCTGCACGCTCACGCTGCTGCCCGCGCTGCTGCGGCTGTTCCGCCCCACGGCGGGGCATGGCACGATCGGCTTTGCCTTCGCGCGGCCCATCGACACCGCCATCCGCCACCATCGCAAGCCCATCCTTGCAGGCTTCGTGGTGGTGGCGCTGGTGGGGCTGGCGCTGGTGCCGCGCCTGACCTTCGATGCCGACCCGCTGCATACCAAGAACCCCAAATCCGAGGGCATGGTCACGCTGGGCATGCTCATGTCCGAGCCGCAATATTCGCCCTATACGGTCGATGTGCTGATGCCTGACCTCAAGCAGGCGGCCGCCATGTCGGACCGGCTCTCGGGCCTGCCGCTGGTGCATGACGCGCTGTGGCTCGGCTCGATGGTGCCTGCTGACCAGAAGACCAAGCTGCCGCTGATCCAGGATGCGGCCAACATCCTGCTACCCACCCTGATCGTGCCCGACCCCAAGCCCGCGCCCGATGCCGATGCCCTACGCAATGCTGCCGCCAAGACGGCGGGCGATCTGGGTGGCGTGCTGGACAAGCTGCCCGCCAACGACCCGCTGCGCCGCATCCAGTCAGCACTGGCCCAACTGGCGAAGGCTGATGATGCCCGCGTGCTGGCCACCAACGAGGCGCTGGTGCGCTTTTTGCCCATGCAGTTGGACATGCTGCGCGACATGCTGCAGGTGAAGGAAGTGGGCATCAGCGACGTGCCGCAGCAGCTTGCGCGTGACTACCTGCTGCCTGATGGCCGCGCGCTGGTCGAGGTCCACCCCAGCCATGACATGCAGGGCAATCGCGCGCTGCACCAGTATGTGGGCGAGATACAGAAGATCGCCCCCACGGCGGCGGGTTCGGCCATCGACATCGTGCAGAGTGCAGCCACCATGGTGCATGCCTTTGTGACCGCGGCCGGGGCGGCCATTGTCATGATCGCGATCATCCTGGCCGTAGCCCTGCGCAAGCTGCTTGATACCGCGCTGGTGCTGGCCCCGCTGCTGCTTTCCGCACTGATGACGGTCATCCTGATCATCGTGGTGCCCGAGCAGCTCAACTTCGCCAACATCATTGCCCTCCCCCTGCTGCTTGGTGTGGGCGTGTCGTTCAACATCTATTTCGTCATGAACTGGCGGGCGGGCATCAAATCGCCGCTGTCCAGCCCCACGGCGCGCGCGGTGCTGTTCTCGGCGCTGACCACGGGCACGGCGTTCGGCTCGCTTGCGGCCTCGCACCATCCGGGCACGGCCAGCATGGGCCGGCTGCTGCTGCTCTCGCTGGCCTGCACGCTGGTTGCGACCCTGATCTTCGTGCCCGCCCTGCTGCCCAAGCGCGCGATTGACAAGGAATGACCCTGTAGGGGAAACAGCAAAAAGGCCGCATCCCCTCAGGGTGCGGCCTTTTTTAGTTATAAAAGTTTTTGGGTACCGCCTTTTTTCAAAAAGGCGGCGTCTTTTGAAGCTTTTTGAAAAAAGCTTCACCAAAAACTTTTATCTTCAGGACTTGAACCAGACCTCGACCGGCCCCGTCACCTTCATGGTCATGGGGTTGCCAAAACGGTCGGTGCCACGCCCCACGGCCAGGCGCACCCAGCCTTCGCTGATGCAGTATTCCTCGACATTGTTCTTCTCGATGCCCTTGAAGCGCACGCCAATGCCGCGCTCGAGCAGGGCTTCGTCATAAAAAGGGCTGGTCGGATTGACGGACAGGCGATCGGGAGGGGTATCGGTCATGGCTGGTCTTTTTTCCGTATGCTGAACGTGAAACGCTGTCTGACATAGCGCCAATGCCGTTACGCTCCAACACCCTCCGCGCCATCTTCCTCCACTGTGCGGATGGTGGCCTGCCCGCGGGTTATGTCGGTAATGCGCGTGCGCACCTCCGCCTCATGCACCACGGGCACGGTTATGTGCAGGCCCACGCCCTCGGCGCCAAATTCCTCGGCCACGATCTGGCAGTCCATCGCCTCAAGGCGCGCGCGCAGCAGCGCGTGCTCGGAAAAGCCGCAGCCAAAAGTCAGATCCACCATCTCCACAATCGGCACGCGGGGGGCCGTGCGCAGGCATTCCGCCGCCGTGCCGCCATAGGCGCGCACAAGCCCGCCAGCACCCAGCTTGGTGCCGCCAAACCAGCGCGTGACCACGACTACCGTGCGGTCAAAGCCCTGCCCCTCGATCACCTGCAATATGGGGCGCCCCGCCGTGCCGCCCGGCTCGCCCGCGTCATCGCTGCGATAGGTCTGGCCAATCAGGTAGGCCCAGCAGTTATGCGTGGCATCGGGGTCGCTGACGGATGCGATGAACTCCATGGCCTCGGCCGGGGTGGCAACGGGGGCCGCCTGCGCCAGGAAGATGCTTTTTTTCACCTCCCGCTCCAGCATGGCGGGGGCGCTGAGCATGAAGCGTTCCGGCGTGCTCACGCCTCCGCCTCCTCCGTCGCCCCCGTAAACAGGCTGACCAGATCGCCCAGATGCCCGATTTCATGCAGGCCCAGCCCATCGGGCGCGGAAGGCTTGCGGTTGCCGCGTGCGATCCGGCGTGGCAGGAACGCCTGCTCAAAGCCCAGCTTGTGCGCCTCCTTGAGCCGTGTATCGGGCTGCGAGACCTGACGCACCTCGCCTGAAAGCCCGACCTCGCCAAAATAGACCGAGCCCGCGCTGGTGGGCTGGCCGGTCGCGGCAGAAACCAGGGCGGCGGCCACCGCCATGTCGGCCGCAGGCTCGCCCACGCGCAGCCCGCCCGCGATGTTGAGATGCACGTCCATGGCGTTGAGCTTGATGCCGCAACGCGCTTCGAGCACGGCCAGCAGCATGTTCAGCCGCCCCGTCTCCCACCCCACCACGGCACGGCGCGCGCCGCCATCGCCCGCCTTGGGGGAAAGCAGGGCCTGCACCTCGAGCAGCACGGGGCGCGTGCCCTCCATGCCCGCGAATACGGCGGAACCCGCAATGTGGCCCCGCCGCTCGGCCAGGAACAGGGCAGAGGGGTTGGGCACTTCCTCCAGCCCCTGATCGGTCATGGCGAATACGCCAATCTCGTCAGTCGCGCCAAAGCGGTTCTTGGCGGCACGCAGGATGCGGAACTGGTGGCCGCGATCGCCCTCGAAATACATCACCGCATCGACCATGTGCTCGAGCACGCGCGGGCCGGCCAGCGCCCCTTCCTTGGTCACATGCCCCACGAGGATGAGGCTGAAGCCACGCTGCTTGGCCAGCCGGATGAGCTCAAACGCACATGCCCGCACCTGGCTGACGGTGCCCGGCGCGCTCTCCACCGTTTCCATCCACATGGTCTGGATCGAGTCGATCACGACCAGCGCCAGATCCTTCTCCGCCTCGAGCGTTGCCACGATGTCGGCCACGTTGATGGCGGCGGCGAGTTCCAGCGTGGGTGCTTCCAGCCCCAGCCTGCGCGCGCGCATGCGGATCTGGTCCACCGCTTCCTCGCCCGAGATGTACATTACCTTGCGCCCGGCCCGCGCTAGGGCGCAGGCCCCCTGCAGCAGGAGCGTGGACTTGCCGATGCCGGGATCACCGCCCACCAGCACCACCGAGGCCGGCACCAGCCCGCCGCCGAGCACGCGGTCAAGCTCGCCGATATGCGTTTCAATCCGTGGGGGTGGCGGCGTATCGCCCGCAAGGCCGACCAGATTGATGCGCGCGCCGGTGCGCCTGCGCGCATTGGTGCCCCCGGTGGCGGTAGGCTCGACCGTCTCCTCGACAATGCTGTTCCACGCGCCACAGGCATCGCACCGGCCTGACCATTTGGGAAAGACCGCCCCGCAGGACTGGCAGACAAAACGGTTAGCGGGCCGACGCGCCATGATGGCTCCTTGGGCAAGAACAGATCGTGTATATCATATATGGAACGACCGGCCGCCTAGCCAAACGGGGAAAAGTTTTTGGTGAAGCTTTTTTCAAAAAGCTTCAAAAAGAACGCCGCCTTTTTGAAAAAAGGCGGCGCCAAAAAACTTCTGTCTTTTCAATTATTTCCCCACATCCACCTTGATCGGCCCCTCGCGGCGGCCGTGGGTGAACTGGTCCACCACCGGGTTGCCGCTGTCGAACAGGGTGGAAGGCAGGCCCTGCCAGATCAGCCTGCCTTCATAGAGCATGCCCACCCTGTCGCCGATACGCTGGGCGGAGGCCATGTCGTGCGTGATGGCGATGGCGGTGGAGCCGAGCTTGCGCACGCAATCGGCAATCAGCCCGTCAATTACCGCCCCCATGATGGGGTCGAGGCCGGTGGTGGGTTCATCAAAGAACAGGATCTCGGGCCGTGCGGCAATGGCGCGGGCCAGCCCCACGCGCTTTTGCATGCCGCCTGAGAGTTCGGCGGGTGAAAGCGCGCCCACGGCAGGGTCCATGCCCACCTGCTCAAGCAGTTCGCCCGCCCGCGCGCGCGACTGCGCGCGGGTCAGGCGCGGGCCGTGACCCATGCGGGCGGCGGCGGTCAGGCCGAAGGTCACGTTCTCCCACACGCTCAGGCTGTCGAACAGCGCGCCGTTCTGGAACAGCATGCCGATCCGCGCCATGTAGGGCTCGCGCTGGCGGGGCGTAAGCGTGGTCACGTCCACGCCATCAATCTCGATGGAACCTGCATCGGGCGTGATCAGGCCGAGGATGCAGCGCAGCAGCACCGACTTGCCAGTGCCCGAGCCGCCAATGACCACGAACGACGTGCCACCCATCACATCAAGGTCCACCCCATCGAGCACCACCTTGGGGCCAAACGCCTTTTTCAGGCCGCGAATGCGGATCTTGGGGGTCGGGTCGGTCATTGCGAGAAGAACACATCCGTCAGCAGGTAATCGAAGGTCAGCAGCAGGATCGACGCCGCCACCACAGCCGCCGTGGTCGCTGCTCCCACGCCCTCGGCCCCGCCACGGCTATGATAGCCGTGATAGCAGCCCATGAGCGTGATCAGGAAGCCGAAGATGGCCGCCTTGACCAGCCCCACCGTCACATCCATCACCTTGAGCGAGGCGATGGTGGCCGCGATATAGGCGGATGCCGAGAAATCCAGCTTCATCACGCATACGGTAAACCCGCCCAGCACGCCCAGTATGTCGGCGATCAGCACCAGGAAAGGCAGCGCCAGCGTGCCGGCCACCAGCCTTGGCGTGACAAGGTATTTCATGGGGTTGGTGGAGAGCGTGGTCAGCGCGTCGATCTGGTCGGTCACGCGCATGGTGCCGATCTCGGCCGACATGGCCGCCCCCACGCGGCCTGCCACCATCAGCCCCGCCAGCACCGGCCCGAGTTCACGCGTGACCGCAAGGATTACGATGCCCGCAATGGCGTTCTGGGCATGGTACTGGGCAAAGCCGGTATAGGATTGCAGCGCGATCACCCCACCCGAGAACAGGGCGGTCAACGCCACCACGGGCAGCGAGAAATACCCGATCTCGACCAGCGCCCCCCACAGCGTGCGCCAGTAAAACGGCGGGCGGACAACATGCGACAGCGCCACGGCCCCGAACAGCGCCACCTTGCCGGCCATGCGCACCACGTCCAGAACGGCCCTGCCCAGCCCGGCAACAAAATCGAGAATGCCGTTCACCCTGCCTCCCGCGCATAAGGATAACGGCCCGACCACGCAGCAGGCGCGGCCAAGCCTGTCCCTGCCGTAGCGCGGCAGGCCACCCACGTCAAAGCGAAAGCGCATGACCCTGATGGCCGCCTCAGGCCGCGGGAGTTTCCTTCGCCCGGCGTGCGCTGGCATGCCGCCAGATATTGCACGCCACCGTGCAGCACACGCCCGCCATCACCACTACCGCCAGCGGCGTGGGGCTGCGAAAGGTGACATGGCCCAGAATGAAGCCGCTGCCCGCGGCGAGCGAGAACTGGATCGTGCCCATCAGCGCCGAGGCGCTGCCCGCCTGGTGGCCATGGTGGGTAAAGGCCAGCACCGTGGCGTTCGGCCCGATAAAGCCGAGGCTGCCGGTAATGCAGCCCACCAGCACGCACACCAGCAGCGGGTGCGCGGGCCCCGCAACACCTGCCAGCGACAGGGCAAGGCAGGCGGAAGCCGCGATGATGATGGCCAGAATGCCATAATCAAGCAGGCGGGAAAGCGCGACATGATGCACCAGCCGCCCATTGACCTGCGCACAGGCGATGAACACCCCTGCATTGAGCCCGAAGAACAGACCAAACTGCCCCGGCGTAAAACCCAGCAGGTGCTCGAACACCATGGGGGCCGAGGTGATGTAGGCGAACATGACAAAGGAAGAGAAACTGTTGATCAGCGCGCTCGACATGAACACCGGCTCGCGCACCAGCCCTGCGTAGCGGCTGATCATGCCGGTGGGCGAGAACGCGATGCGCCGCTCGGGCGGCATGGTGTCGGGCAGGCTTGCAATGACCGTGACCAGACCCAGCACGCCATAGCCCACCGCAATCCAGAAAATCCAGCGCCAGTGCCCGAACGAGAGCACAAGGCTGCCCAGCGAGGGCGCCAGGATAGGCATGACGCCAAACACCAGCATGAGCTGCGACATGATACGCGCGCCTGCAGCCCCCGTGGCCACGTCGCGCACGATGGCGCGCGGAATGACCGCGCAGGCCGCCCCGCCCAGGGCTGCGATGAACCGGCACAGGCAGAACAGCCCGAAGCCGCCGGCCAGCGCACACCCCACCGAGCCGATGATGAAGAACGCAAGCCCGCCCAGCAGCGGCGCTCTGCGGCCCAGCCGGTCGGAGATGGGGCCCATGCTGAACTGCCCCACCGCCAGCCCCGCAAACCACGCGGCCAGCGTGACCTGGCTGCTGCCCGCATGCCCACCCACGAGTTCACGATCCATGACCGGGAAGGCAGGCAGGTACATATCCGTGGCCAGCGGCCCGATGGCCGTAAGCAGCCCGAGCAGGGCAATCATCCAGAACGGCATGACGGGGGCGGGGCGGCTACGGGCAGGCATGGGAATCCACGGTGGAAGAAACACAACGGCGCGCGACGGGGGCGCCGGTGCATATCCCCGTATTTCAGGCGGGTTGTCCATGCGGTGCGGCTGCATGCAACACATGCATTGCGGGCTGAAAAAGTTTTTGGTGAAGTTTTTTTTCAAAAAAGCTTCGATAACGCCGCCTTCCCTGAAAAAGACGGCGCACCGAAACTTTATCCCTTACGCCCCGCGATGAAGCGCGTGCTCACACGCCAAAACTGGCCACGAGGTCGATCAGCCCCACCTGGCGGTGGCGCTCGAGGCGGGCGGCGACCAGCACGGCGCGGGCCTCGGCAATGGCCTGATCGAGGTCAGAATTGATGATAACGTGATCGAATTCGTTCCAGTGCGAAATCTCGTCCCGCGCGGCCTGCATGCGGCGCGCGATCTCATCGGCCTCATCTGAAGCGCGGCCGTTGAGCCGGCGCTCGAGTTCCTCGATCGAGGGCGGCAGCACGAACAGGCTGATCACGTCATCGGGCAGCGCTTCACGGATCTGGCGGTGGCCCTGCCAGTCAATGTCGAACACCATGTCGCGCCCATCGGCCAGCGCCTGCTCGACCGGCGCGCGCGGCGTGCCGTAGCCACGGCCGAACACGGTGGCCCATTCCAGCATCTCGCCTGCGGCAGCCATGCGGTTGAATTCGTCCATGCTGCGAAAATGGTAATGCACGCCATCACTCTCGCCGGGGCGGGGCTGGCGCGTGGTGACCGAGACCGAGTGCAGCAGTTGCGGCTCGGAGGCGCGCAGGGCATTGGCAATGGTGGACTTGCCAGCGCCCGACGGGGCGGAAATGACCAGGCAGACCCCCCTGCGCCTGACCGGCGCCACGGGGGTTGGGCGGGGGGGGGTGGCAGGCTGGCTCATGCGGCTCTCCTTGGTCGGCGGTCCTGTGCAAATGCAGGCCGGGTAGGCAAACGGGGTAGCGCAGTTCTAACAGGGTGTATGTATTCTGCGAATATGAAACAGGATTCGATACTCATCACAGGCGCCTCGTCCGGAATCGGGCGCGGTCTTGCCCTTGCCCTCGCACGCCCTGGCCGCACGCTGCACCTTGGCGGGCGCAATGCCCGCAACCTCGAGGCCGTGGCCACCGCCTGCATCGCGCGCGGGGCGGATGCCCGCATGAAGGTGCAGGACGTGCGCGACGCGGGCGGCATGGAAGAGTGGATCACGAAGGCAGGCACGCTCGACCTCGTGTTCGCAGGTGCCGGCATTACCGCCTCGACCCGGGGCGGGGCGGATGCGCCCCATGAGCCCGATGCCCAGATCCGCCGCATGTTCGACACCAATGTCGATGGCGTGCTGAACACCGTGCTGCCCGCGCTGCGCGTCATGCGCGGCCAGCCACGCGGGGTGGACGGGGTGCGCGGGCGCATCTGCGCCATGGCCTCGGTGGCGGGGCTGGTGTCATTTCCGGGCACGCCGTCATATTGTGCCTCCAAGGCGGCGGTGGACCGCTTCATGGTGGCGACGGGGGCGAACATGAAGCGCGCGGGCATTGTCATGACCAGTGTGAGCTGCGGGTTTGTTGCCACCCCCATGACCGCTCAGAACAATTTCCACATGCCCGGCCTGACCCAGACAAATGATGCCGTGCGCGCCATCCTGTCCGGCATTGCACGGGGCAAGCGGCGCATCGCCTTCCCGTGGTGGCTGGCGGCGGGCTCGCGCTTCATGGACCTGCTGCCCATCTCGATTGCCGAGCACTACTACTTCCGCCAGCCCGCAGGCCAGGCAGGCACCATGCCCGAAACCGGGCTGACGCCGGACGCCGCCCCTTCTTCATGACCATCAATACCCGCGAGACAGGAACCGGCAGCATGGCCACGGGCACCGGGCGGCAGAAGTGAACCTGTGCCGCGTTTTCATCCTGCGCCCGGTGGCGACCACGCTCATGGCGCTGGCCATCCTGCTTTCAGGCATGTTTGCCTACAGGCTGCTGCCGGTGGGCGACCTGCCCAACATCGCGGTGCCGGTCATCTATGTCATGGCAACGCAGCCCGGCGCCTCGCCGCAGCAGATGGCCACATCCGTCACCACCCCGCTCGAGCGCAGGCTGGGGCAGGTGGCGGGGGTGAGTTCGATTGAATCGGATTCAAGCCAGGACAGCGCCTTCATCCTGCTCATATTCGATGAATCGACCAATATCGACGCCGCCGCCAATGACGTGGAGGCCGCCCTGCGCGCCGCCCGTGCCGACATGCCCGCCACCCTGCAGTCCCAGCCGCAATACTGGAAGGCCAACCCCTCCGACAACCCGATCCTGATCCTGGCCCTCACATCGGACACGCAGCCGGTATCGGAGTTGTACGACATTGCCAAGACCCGCCTGCAACCCCTGCTTGCGCAGGTACAGGGCGTGGGGTGGGTCGAGATCGCGGGCAGTTCCGCGCCCGCCGTGCGGGTGGACATCAACCCCTGGCCCCTGTTCAAATACGGGCTGGGGTTCGAGGATATCCGCTCGGCGCTGGCCTCGGCCAATGCCAACACGCCCAAGGGCATCATCGAAAACGACACGACGCGCGCCATGCTGGCCACCAATGACCAGGCCCGCACCGCCGCCCAGTACCGCGACCTCGTGATCGGCTACCGCGACACCCGCCCCGTGCGGCTGAGCGATGTCGCCACCGTGCGCAACGGCGTGGAGAACGAACGCCAGATCGGCTACCTCAACGGGCACCAGGCGGTCATGGCCATCATCCGCCCGCGCGCGGGTGCGAATGTCATCCGCGTGACCGATGACATCAAGGCCCGCATTCCCGCCCTGCGCACGGCGCTGCCGCGCGGGGTGACGCTAAGCCCGGTGATGGACCGCTCGATCACCATCCGCGCCTCCCTTGCCGATACCAAATGGACGCTGCTGGCCTCGGTCGTACTGGTGGTGGGCGTGGTGCTGGCCTTCCTGCGCACGCCGCGCTCGACGCTGATCCCGGCCATTACCGTGCCCATCTCGCTGGCGGGCACGCTGGCGCTGATGGCGGTGTTCGGCTTCTCGCTCGATATTCTCTCGCTCATGGCGCTGACCATCGCCACGGGCTTTGTTGTAGATGACGCCATCGTGGTGCTGGAAAACATCGCCCGCCACATGGAGGCCGGGCTGAACCGGCGCGAGGCGGCGCTGAAGGGCTCGCGCGAGATCGGATTCACGGTGCTGTCCATCACCATCTCGCTCGTAGCCGTGTTCCTGCCGCTGCTTTTGCTGGCGGGCACGCCGGGCAAGGTGTTCTTCGAGTTTTCGATGACGCTGGCCATCACGGTCACGGTGTCGCTGCTGCTGGCGCTGAGCCTCACCCCCATGATGTGCAGCCTGTTCCTTGAAGTGGGCGAGATCGCCCCCCTGCCCCCCACCGCCCCGTGGTGGCGCCGGTGGCCGCGCCAGGCAGGCGACTGGCTGGAGGCGGGATACCAGCACCTGCTGCGTGCCTACGAACGCACGCTTGACGTGGCACTGCGCCACCATGTGCTCACCGCCCTGACCCTGCCCGCAAGCCTTGCGGTGATGATCGGCGTGATCGTGCTCATGCCCAAGGGCATCTTGCCCAAGGAGGACGTGGCCATGGTCATGAGCTTCTTCCGCGCCGACCAGACCACCTCGTTCCCCGCCATGAAGGAAAAGATACGCGCCATCAGCAACGCGCTCTCGACCGACCCGGACACGGAGGAGGTCGTGGCCTTTTCAGGCGATACCAACATCGAGGGGCAGGCCTTCGCGCAGTTGCACGACCGCACGCGCCGCCGCGACAGCATCGATGACATGATCGCGCGCGTGCATGAGCGCCTCGCCGCGATACCGGGGCTGGACATATCGCTGTTCTCGGCCGGTGACATCAGCGGCGGCGGCGGGCGGCAGAAGGAGGGCGCCTACCGCTACCAGCTCACCAGCGACAATGCCGATGACCTGTACAAATGGGCCCCGATCCTGACGGCTGCGCTGCGCA
This sequence comes from Komagataeibacter sp. NFXK3, assembly GCF_054182245.1. Taxonomy (NCBI): domain Bacteria; kingdom Pseudomonadati; phylum Pseudomonadota; class Alphaproteobacteria; order Acetobacterales; family Acetobacteraceae; genus Komagataeibacter; species Komagataeibacter sp. NFXK3. Next base: position 409,811 of record NZ_JAPIVJ010000001.1, on the reverse strand, counting down.
CGAACCCGGTGATGCGTGATGTCACGACCGATGTCATGAACAATGGCGCCGCCATCCATGCCGACATCATACGCGACCTCGCCGCGCGTTACCTCATTACGCCGCAACTGGTCAGCAACACGCTGTATGATGCCTTTGGCCAGCGCACGGCGTCCAACATCTCCACCCCGCTCACCACCTATCATGTGGTGATGGAAGTGGCGGATGCGTACCGCACCAGCCCCGAGATCCTTAGTTCCATGCGCATTTCCACCTCCGGCGGGAGTGCGGGCGGTGGCACGGTGTCGAACACGGTGCGCGCGCGCACGACCACCACCACGCAGGCCAGCCGCAGCACGCAGCTCAGCCAGCAATCCTTTCGCAACCAGATCGCCAACCGGCTGGCAGGCGGGGCCGGGGCCTCGAACGGGTCGGCTGTCTCGTCAAGCACCGAGACCATGATCCCGCTCTCCGATGTGGCGCGCCTTGAGCCGCGTGTCACGCCCATCACCGTCTCGCACCAGGACGGGTTCGTCTCGGCGGCCATTTCCTTTGACCTCGCACCCGGCATGGCGCTGAGCGATGCCTCCGCCGCCATTGCGGACACCATGATCCGGCTGCATGTGCCGCCCTCCATCCATGGCGGCTTCAGCGGGCAGGCGGCGCAGTTCAAATCCGCCATCATCAACGAGGTGCTGATCTTCATCGCGGCCCTTGTCACGATCTACGTGACCCTGGGCATATTGTATGAAAGCTACATCCACCCGCTGACCATCATGTCCACCCTGCCCTCGGCGGGGGTGGGGGCGGTGCTTGCCCTGTGGGCGCTGGGGCAGGAGTTCTCGCTCATCACCATGATCGGGATGATCCTGCTCGTCGGCATCGTGAAGAAAAACGCCATCCTGATCGTGGATTTCGCGCTGCATGCCGAGCGTGACCGGGGCATGGACCCCGCTCCCGCCATACGCGAGGCATGCATCCAGCGCTTCCGCCCCATTCTCATGACCTCGCTTGCGGCAGCCCTTGGCGCCGTGCCGCTGATTACCAATAGCGGCTACGGCATGGAAATGCGCCGCCCGCTGGGCATTACGGTGGTGGGCGGGCTGATGATGAGCCAGTTGCTGACACTCTACACCACGCCGGTCATCTATCTGTACATGGAGCGCATCCGTGTCGGCACGCGACGGCTGGGCCAGCGCCTGCGCACGCGGATGCGGCGATAAGCATTTGTTTGAACATTAAAAGCTTCACCAGAAACTTTTTCCTGATTGCAGGTCATTCCTGGGATGGCATTTCAGGCCGCCAAAAAAATTTTCCCAAAGCGAAAAAAGGGGCTTGCGGGGTGCAAGCACCTCGGCTAGAAACCGCCTCACAGCGCACCCGTAGCTCAACTGGATAGAGCACCAGACTACGAATCTGGGGGTTAGAGGTTCGAGTCCTTTCGGGTGCGCCACTTTCCTTAAAAATCTGGTCAGGCTGAACGTGGCATCTCAGGCAGATACCTGTTGCGTTTTTGCGGTCGTGACCGGATGCGCCACCATCCATCCTCCCCTATGCAACTTCCCCCGCCACGCGCGGTTCTACGGCGTGGCGCAGGGCGGGTCATGCCTGCGTTCTGGCATGAAGGATGAAGGCAATGGGCTACCGTTCACTCATGATGGGCGCACTCGCCGGCTTTGGCCTGATGGGGGGCCTGCCCCTGGCCATGGCGCAGACCCCCGCAGCACCCAACCCGCAGGCGATCCTGGCGGCGGCACCCGGTGCGCGGCTGGCGGGGTACCTCAATTTCTGCATCGGCAACGGGCTTGCCCGGCATGATGAGGCAACGCCGCTGCTGGTCGCGCTGATTGAAAAGACCCATGCCGTGCCGCCCGATGAAAAAGGCAACATGGATTACGCCTACGGCACGGCAGGCGTGCTGCACCCCGGCACGCCCGAGCGGGCACGGCTGACGGATCTCGACATACCCCAGCGCCGCGACCTGTGCGCGCAGGCGGTGCAAAAAGCCGGTATGGGCGCGTAATGACCTGCGGGCCGTAAAATCATGCGCCCCGCCCGCCACCTGATGAAAAAGAGAGCGTGCCCAGCCCCCGCCGGGCTGCTACACTACGGGCTGATTTTTCCGTCGTCTGATTCAGGAACCGAGAATGAGCGGGCCCAGCCTCCCCGAACATAGCACCACGCCTGCGCAGCCTGCCTCGGGTGGCGTCCTTTCATGGATTGACCGCAGGCTTCCCGTCATCAGCGGGTTTCGCAAGGAATATATCGATTTCCTCATGCCAGCGAACCTCAACGCGCTGTGGAATTTCGGGGCGATTCTGACTGCGGTGCTGGTGCTCATGCTGGCCACCGGCATCTTCCTGGCCATGAACTACACGCCCACGGCCAGCGGGGCGTTCGCCTCGGTCGAGATGATCGAGCGCCAGCTGCCCGGCGGGTGGATGCTGCGCGCGCTGCATGTAACAGGCGCCAGCCTGTTCATGGCGGCCCTTTATATCCATCTCTTCCGGGGGCTGTATTACGGCTCGTACAAGCAGCCGCGCGAGATCCTGTGGCTCAGCGGGCTGGGCCTGCTGCTCATGGTCATGGTCACGGCGTTTGCGGGCTACGTGCTGCCGTGGGGGCAGATGTCGTACTGGGGCGCCGACGTGGCGGGCAAGGCCGTGGGCGCCGTGCCGGGCATCGGCCCCATGCTTGAACACATCATGGAAGGCAGCGACACGCTGGGCGATATCTTCATTCACCGCTTCTTCGTGCTGCACTTCCTCATGGCGTTCGCGATCGTGGCGGTGGTGGGGCTGCATGTGGCGGCACTGCATGTGAGCGGGCCGAACAACCCCAGCGGCAGGCCGGTGCCCGCAAAGGAGAGCGTGCCCTTTCACCCCTATTACACCACCAAGGACCTGACCGGGCTCGTGCTGTTCGCGCTGGTGTTTGCAGCCCTTGCCTTCCTGTGGCCCGACCTGTTGAGCGAGCCGGAAAACTACCGCCCCGCCAACCCCATGCACACGCCTGCCGATATCGAGCCGGAATGGTATTTCCTGCCGTTTTACGGGCTGCTGCAATCCGTGCCCTCCAAATTCGGCGGGCTGGTGGCGGCTGCGGGTTCCATCCTCATCCTGTTCGTGGTGCCGTGGCTTGACCGCTCGCCCATCCGCTCGGCACGCGAGCGCCCGGCCTGCCGCCTTGGCATGGCGGGGCTGGTCATCGCCTTCGTGATGATGGGGCTGGTCGGCCGCCACCATGCCGAAGGGGGCTGGATGATCGCGGGACGGATCGCAGCGCTTTACTACTTCAGCTACTTCCTCGTGCTGCTGCCGCTCTGTGCGCGGCGTGAAATGAACCGGGCTGCCGCATAAGTCCTGCCCACGCGGTCCTGCATCCGTGACTTGACGCAGCTTGCGCCTGCCCACACTGTGCCGCCTGACCGGGGTGCCCCTCCATTGATGGGCTGAGATCATACCCGTTGAACCTGATCTGGGTCATGCCAGCGAAGGGAGACAGCACGGCCCCGCCACGGGGCCATGATACCGCTCCCTGCCTGCCGCGCATGCCCCATGTCCATGCTGGCCAGGGGGGCCTTTGATACCATGCACATCTTCAGGCACGCGCTGGGCATGATGGCCATTGCGGCCTGCACGCTCATGGCCCGGCCCGCCATGGCAGCAGGGCAGCCGGTCACGGTCGTGCTGGACTGGTTCCTCAATGCCGACCATGCCAGCCTGCTGGCCGCGCAGTACAGCGGGGCGTTTGCCCGCCACGGGCTGGATGTCAAACTCATCGCCCCCGCCGATCCCGGCTCACCGCCGCGCCTGGTGGCCGCCGGGCAGGCCGATCTTGCCGTGTCCTATCAGGCGCAGCTTGGCATGCTGGCCGACCAGGACATTCCGCTGGTGCGCGTGGGCACGCTGATCGATACGCCGCTGAACGTGCTCATCACCGGCGCAGATATTCACGACCTTGCGGCACTCAAGGGCAGGACCATCGGCATTTCCATGCCCGGCGTGGATGATGCCTCGCTTGACGCCATGCTGCATTCGGTGGGGCTGGGCCTGGGCGATGTCAGGCAGGTGAATGTCAATTTCCAGCTTGAGCAGGCCCTGATCAGCCATGCGGTGGATGGCGTGATCGGCGCGGTGCGCACCTATGAACTGCTCGACCTGCAGCAGAAGGGCATCAAGGTTTCCGCCTTCTACCCCGAAGAACATGGCGTGCCGATCGCCGATGAACTGATTTTCCTCGCCGCCCGCTCTCATGGGCATGATGCGTGGGTAAAAGCCTTCATGGAGGCGCTGGCCGAGGGCACGAACACGCTGATCAACCACCCCGACGCCATTCTGGCCCAGGCCATTCATGACCACCCGGAACTCGATACGCCACTCAACCGCGCGGCCTGGCAGGCCACGCTGCCGCGCCTGTGCAAGCAGCCCGCCCTGCTCAACCGGCCGCGCTATGAGGCCTTTGCCGCCTTCCTGCACGCGCACGGGCTGATGACGCATGACATTGCGCTGGAACAGTACGCGCTGGATCCCTTCAGCAGTCCCGCATCACCCTGAATAGTAAAGCTTCAAGGAACACCGCCTTTTTGAAAAAAGGCGGCACCTAAAAACTTTTATTTTCAATCGACCTGGTTCTCGAGCATTTCCTGCTTGTGCGGCAGGAAGGTGGTCACGCGCAGGCCATGCCACGCGACGATGCTGTCACCCAGGAACATGGCCAGCGCGATGACCGTGCACACCAGCGCATTGCCAAACATGAGCACCAGCCACCAGGCAATGGCGGAATCACGCACGCTGCCCAGAAAGAGCGCGAAAGCGGACCCGCAGGCCGAAGCCCCGCCCACGCCGCCAAACAGGATGGCGGCATCAAGCAGCAGGGTGCGATAATGCAGGTGGGTCAGGCGGCGCAGCAGCACGGCGCTGCTTTCACTGCCCTTCTTGTCATCGGCATTTTCCAGCTTGTCGCGCACGGTCTCGATATGGTCGCTGACGCGCGCAAGCCGCGTGTTGAACATGTTGAGCAGCGTGCCGATGCCTGACAGCATGAATACCGGCGTCAGCGCCGTCTGGATCAGGTGGGCAACGCCATCAACAGATTCATCAGGCACAAGGCCGGGAAAAGGGGACACGGGCAGGCATATCCTTGGCTGCGGGCAACCGTGCGTTTTTTGGGGTTATCCGCCGCCCCGTCAAGGGGCAGACTTGCGCCCTGAAGGTGGTTGAAAAGCGCGTTCCCCAAACATCAAGCACTCATAAGGACGTTTGTGGGGAACGCTTTTTGGAAAAAACGGAGGCACCCATGTCCCATAACTACGCAACGCCGCTTACACCCGAGAAAAGGCAGGCCCGCGTGCTGGCGCGCATTCCCGCCCCCTGGGGCATCACTATCGAACGCCTGCCCGAAGCGCCTGATGCCGCATGCTGGCGCGCGCGCCTCGACGTGCCCGGACACCCCCCGCAGGACTGGACCGCGCCCGCGCCCACCATGGTCGATGCGCTGGAGCAGGCCTGGCGGCAGGCCCGCACCCTGCTGGCCTGAACCGGCGGGCACGGAAGATACGGTCAAGAATTAAGTTAATAAAATACAAACACAGCTTTGTGAGGATATGCTGTGTATTTCTATGGCGGCAACCGACCTGCCCATGCCGTTTTATTGAACAGAAACCATGAACGGGACCGAACACGATTGTTTGATGGATCTTTGCACTCCTTGCGAAACCGGACTGTTCCAGTCCACCTGGCACCCTGACGTACTGCTCAGTCGCACACCACAAGACCGAAAACGCACATGTGTTCCGTTATGACCATTTTTTGAACATTGCATAAAAAAAAAGGAAGATTAACCAACGAATCCATAACAGAACCGGCCCCGAGCACCCTGCTTCTCCCACCATTGGGGGAGGAGTCCCTGCACGCTCCCGCGCCCTGCGGCCCGTGCACTCCCGCCTGCCAGGGCCAGCAGGGGCCATTGACCCGCCGGGTTTTATACAACAGGAATGCGCATAGGGAGTTTAATACTATGTCGGCAGGAAAATTGGCGCGTATTGGCGCGGTGGTTGTTATGGCAAGCGGGGGGGCGTCGCTTGCCTATGTCGATGAGGCATGGGCTGACGATTATAGTGAACTTCTCGATATCCTGAAGGCCAAGGGCAGCCTGACGCAGGGTGAATATCGCGGCCTGCTCGCCCATCACCTGCAACATGTGCATGAGGCTGCGGCCAGCGCGGCCCGCACGCAGCAATACGTGCCTGCTGCCCGCCACATGGGCACGACAGCCGGCCATGCCCCCATGCGCACCGCCATGGGGCAGGCGGTCCAGCCCCCAGGCCAGATCGAGATTGGCGGCAACGGCATGGACCCCGACTATGTGCTGGCCCAGGCGCAGCAGGCAGCGGCCAACGCGCAGGCCAGCGCGGCCTCGGCTGAGTCCACCTGGCTTGCCGCCCAGCATTCCATGGGGCTTGGCGGCGGCAACTCGCTGGTGCGGATGGAGAAATACGTGCCCGGCAAGGGCCTGACCTTCAAGGCCGGGCCGATCGACATCAACCTCTCGGGCTTCATCAACGGGTTCTATACCTATAACAGCCCCGCTGGCGGCATGCCGGTGGCGGGCGGCGTCTCGTCAGGATCGAGCGGGTTCGATTCCTCGGCGCTGCGTAACGGCCTGCTGCCCGCGGGCCTGATCCTCAAGCTTTCAACCACGCAGAACGGCATCGACCTTGCCGCCGTGATGGGCATGTATCCCGGTATCGACAATGCCAAGAACGGCGCCTTCAACGCCAATACCGGCGGCAGCCCGGTGGGCCTTGGCACCGCCGGCATCGATTTTCGTCAGGTTTACGTGACGGCGGGCAACAAGAAATGGGGCACGTTCAAGATCGGTCGTGACCTTGGCATCTTCGGTGGCGATGCCATCCTTGATGACGCGACGCTGCTCAGCGTGGGCTCCACCGGCAGCAACTCGGCGCCGGGCAATACCTCACTTGGCCGTATTGGCGTCGGTTACGTGTATGCCGACTGGATTCCGCAGATTTCCTACCAGTCGCCCACCATCAAGGGCTTCCAGGGCACGATCGGCATCCTGCAGCCGCTTGATGAGTTCGATTTCTCGGGCACGGATGGTAGCGGCAACGACTACTCGGCCTCCTCTACGCAGCACAGTTCGCCCATGATCCAGGGCAAGGTGACGTACGACTTCAAGGTCGGTGGCCTTACGGCGCGCATCTGGGCCAGTTTCCTGACACAGCACCAGCAGGATCTGACCCGCAACGAGATGACAATGGGGGCGGCTTCTCCCGTCCTGATCGATGGGGCTGCCCATACGCTGTCTACCGAGGCCAGCACGGCAGTGCCGGTTGTTCCCGGCCAGAAGCGTGGCGTTACGGCGGAAGCGGGCGAAATCGGCACCAAGCTGACCTACGGCCCGGCGCAGTTCGTGGGCTACTACTATCGCGGCAGCGGCCTTGGCACGACCGGGCTATTCTTCGATGGCGTGGCCAGCAATGGCCGCAAGCGCGCATCGGAAGGCTACTATGTCCAGATGATGTATAACTTCACCAAGAAGTTCAAACTCGTGGGCAGCTATGGTGTCAGTAACCTGTATCTGGCACCGGGCGAGAAAGACCCCGACCTCGTGCGCCGCAATGAATCCGAAGTGGGTGCCGCCTACTACAAGATGACCGACTGGCTGAACCTTGTGGCCGAATACGCCCATACCAGTTCCGCAGCCCACGGCCCCTACAAGGAAAGCGACAACAGTGCCTCGGGCGGTATGATCCTGCTGTTCTGAGCCCCTCCCCCCAAAAACAAAAAAGGCGCTGCCGGGCAGAACCCGCGCAGCGCCTTTTGTTTAAGAAGTTCTTGGTAAAGCCTTTTTCAAAAGGCTTTAAAGAACGCCGCCTTCTTGAAGAAAGGGGGCACCCGAAAACTTTTATCCTTTACGGCGCCACGGACGGCATCACCACATACAGCCCGATTTCCAGATGCTTGCCGGTTGAATAGTTCAGCCCCGTCTGCTGACCGAGTTCATGCAGGTCCAGGCCATCTTGCAGCGCGCGGGTGCTGAACGCCGCAAGCTCGCGCGCGCCCACCAGCACCATGCCGCATTTCTGGTTCTGCTGCAGGAAATCAGCCGCCGCCGTGGGCGTGATCAACCGGGTGTTTTCGCCAAGCAGAAAGACAAGGCTGGGTTCGGAATCCGATGTCGAGGCTACAATGCTCTCGCTTCCGCAGCGGCGATGGTCATCCACCATGGCGGCCAGCCGCGGGCTGAGCCATATGGTCTGCAGGCGCGGGATGACGGTTGTAAACAGCCCGACATGGATGATGACCGCTGCAGCAACCGCCGCCATGACCGCCCGCAACACCTCGCGGTGCAAAATGAGATAGGCCGACAGCCCCAGCACCGGCAGCGCCCCCACCGGGATCAACATGGCGGCGGGCGACACCGTGCCTTCCATGCGCCACAGCAGCACAGGCCCTGCAAAGGCCAGCACGGAACCGACCGTAAACCAGATCAGCGCATAGGCCGCGAGCAGGCCACGTGCCCACAAGGCGCGGGGCCATGCCCACTCCGTGGGAAAAGAGACCACGGCCGCAGCCGTGAGGATGGCAATGGCCGGATAGGTCGGCAGCACATAATGCGGCAGTTTGGTCGCGATGGCCTCGAACACCAGCCAGTGCGGCACGATCCAGCACAGCAGGTAGCGCACATGCGGCTGAAAACGCTGCGCCCACACAAAGGGCAGGCTCATGGCGGCAAAAAGCGAGCCGGGCCAGAAGGCAAGCGCAAACACGGCCAGATGATAGCCCGGCGGCAGGCCATGCGTTTCCTGCCCGCTCGCCACCTTGCCCAGAAAATTGCGCCCCACCGCGCGCGAGAAGAAATCACCATGGCTGATGACCCCGATGGCAATGCACCACGGCAGCACGATGGCCAGCATGAGCAGCCAGCCCCAGGCCGGGCGCAGACGGCGCCACCAGTCAATGCGCCGCTCCACCAGCGCCAGCGCCAGCGGCGTGCCAAAGCCGGGAATCAGCACCACCGGCCCCTTGAGCATGAGGCCACAGCCCAGCGCGATCCAGTATAACAGGGCTGCAGCCAGCGGCGTGGCCAGATCGCGCTCGCGGTCAAGATAGGCACGCAGCAGCCCGCATTGCGCCAGCAGCACGAACAACAGCAGGGTGGTATCAATCGTGGCCATGCGGCCTTCGGCGGTCATCAGCACCGAGACTGCCAGCAGGGCTGCCGCCAGCAGGCCACATTGCGGGCCGAACAGGGCCGCGCCAATCCATGCCGTGAGCACGGCAGCGGCCGTTACGGCCAGCAGCGACGGAATCCGGTAGGGCCACGTGGCGTGGCGGTCCTGCATGCCGGTCAGGCTTACGGCAGCCGCCTCCAGCCAGTAAATGCCGGCGGGCTGAAGGTAGCGGGGCTGATCAAGAAACCGCACATCGACATAATTGCCGCTGTGCAGCATCTGGGCCGTGGCTTCCATGTAGCGGGGTTCATCCCGGTCCAGCGGCGGCAGCGAGGCCCGCCCGGGCAGGAACAGGACAAACACGGACAGCGCCACAAAAACATAGTGGCGCAATGTCAGGCGCGTCATGGCACGGTCCCTTCAGCGTTCGGTAACGCGTTTCGGTATCCTGGCGCGGTTATTGAGCCACATGACACCCAGTATATCGCGGATGCCAACAATCGCCCGGTTGAGATTGGTGTATTTGGAGGAACCATGCAGCCGGTTACGGTGATGAACCGGCATGCACACCAGCGGCACGCCGCGCTGCCCCATCAGGGCAGGCAGGAAACGGTGCAGTCCCTCGAATTGTGGCAGCGGCAGGAAATCTTCCCGCCGGAAGGCCTTGAGCGAGGCCCCCGTATCGGGGCAGCCATCATCAAGCAGGCGGCGGCGCAGGCCATTGGCAAAACGCGAGGCCAGCCTGCGCGACAGGGTATCGCGCCGCTTGGTGCGCACACCCACCACCAGGGGCGCGCGCCCGCTGGCCTCCTGGCACAGCGCCATCATGTTGATGAAGTCGATGGGGTTATCCTGCCCATCGCCATCAAGCAGAATGACCCATTCCCCCCGCGCGGCTTCAACACCCGTACGCAGCCCGGCGGATTTGCCGTAGGCGGCCTCATGGCCGAGAATGCGCAGATGCGGCAGGATGCCATCACGCCTGACCGCTTCAAGCTCCGCCCCCGTGCCATCCGTGCTGCCATCATCCACAAAGATGATTTCAGCAGGGGGCAGGCGGTCGAGTACGGCCGCGATTTCCTCGCAGAGCGGGCGGATGTTGCCGCTCTCGTTCAGTACGGCAGCGATAATGGACAAAACGGGGCGTGAAGACGCCCCGTTATTGCTGTCCTGCATGGCGGGCGGCTGCAAAGGCAATCAGGCAGCGCGCTGGGAAAGGGCTGACGGCAGGTCGCCGATCGCCTTGTCGATGATCTTGGCATCAGCATCTGCGGGCAGGCTTGCAGCCAGCGTCTCGCGGGCGGCCTGGATGGCGATGTCAACAGCCGTCTCACGCACTTCGCGCAGGGCGGAACGCTCGGCTGATGTAATCCGGTCCTTGGCCATCTGCTCACGCCGCGCGGCAATATCCTCGGCGTCCTTACGGGCTTTTTCCGCAATGTTCGCAGCTTCGCGCAGGGAGTGCTCGACCAGTTCCTTGGCTTCGGCGAGTGCCGCCTCGCGGTCGCGCGTTGCGTCCTCCAGCATCTGCTCGGCCTCGCGGCGCAGGCGGGCTGCCTCATCAAGCTCGGCACGGATGCGCTCTGCCCGCCCGTCGAGCGCGCTCACCAGGGGTTTCCACAGTGAACGCCCGAACAGGACGAAAAACAGGACAAAGGCAACAGCCGACCAGAAACGGGGATCATGAAACATGATTATGACCTGTCTGTCTTGGGCAGCGGGTCAGAGACCACGTGCTGCCGCAGCAGAACCGACCTTTGCCGTCACGAAATCGGCCGGGGCGGCAATGCCAGATAACTGATTGATCAGCGTTTCCGCCGTGTTTGTGGAAATCTCGCGAACGGATGCCAGTGCCTGTGTCCGGGCCTGCGCGATGCGGGTCTCGGCATCACTGATCTCGGCGGCAAGGCGTGCGTTCATTTCCTCGGTCTGCCGGGCGGCGGCCAGGCGGGCCTCCTCGACAACCTTGTCCACATTGGCCTGTGCATCGGCCAGCGCCTTGCGGCGTGCGGCATGCAGGTCGGCCACGGCTTCATCAGCGCGGGTCTTGGCCTTGTGCGCGATGCCAAGGTCGGTCTCGATGGTCTGACGACGCAGCGAGAGAACCTTCTCCACCTTGGGCAGGGCCGAACGGCTCAGCAGCAGGTAGAGAACCAGAAAAATGCCAGCGCCCCATATCACCTGACCGATGACATAAGGATTGCCAAAATCAAGCTGGGGCATGCCCTCGGCGCGCGCGCCAGGGGCTGCCATGGCCATCAGCGGCAGAGCCAGCGCGGACGAAGCCAGGAAAGACTTCGCCCTTCGGATGTTGTTATACATCACGGCGCGCGCCATGTTCGCCTCCAGCGTATCAGACGAACAGGATCAGGAACGCGATCAGCAGCGCATAAAGGGCCACGGCTTCCGTCAGGGCGAAGCCCAGCATGCCAAGGCCGAACACGTGCGGGCGTGCGGACGGGTTGCGCGCGATGCTGCTGACCAGCGTAGAGAAGATGTTACCCAGGCCAATGCCAACGCCAGCGAGGGCGATAACGGCGATACCGGCACCAATTTCACGGGCTGCTGCGATATCCATGTCTTGTTTTCCTTGTTTCAGACGTTCTGGATTGAAATAGATGGAAGCGGGTGCGGCCTGTTAGTGGGCCACCGCCTCCCTCAGATAGATGCAGGTCAGGATTGCAAACACATAGGCCTGCAAGGCACCAACCAGCAATTCGAGTGCCATCAGCGCGATATTGATGACCACGGGACCAACGGCGATGATATCACCGAAGAAGCCCAGACCGGCCAGCATGATCGTGAAGGCGGCAAACATATCGAACATCACGTGACCCGCCACCATGTTGGCGAACAGACGGATCGACAGGCTCACGGGACGCGAAAGAAAAGAAAGGATCTCGATCGGGATCAGCAGCGGGGCCAGCGCCTTGGGCGCGCCCGCGGGCATGAAGTGGGCAAAGAACTTCGCCCCCTGCACCTTGAGCGATACGATGATCGAGAGACAGAACACCATCAGCGCCAGCGCCAGGGTCACGGCGATATGGCTGGTGAAGGCGAAGGAGAAAGGCAGCAGGCCAAGGTAGTTACCGGCCAGGATGAAGAAGAACAGCGTGAACACGAACGGGAAGAAGGCCTTGCCCTCCACGCCGATGGTGTCGACCGCCATGTTGTAGATGAAGTCGTAGCACATCTCGGCTGCGGCCTGAAGGCGACCCGGCACCACTGCAGCAGGGCGCATGCCCATGTACAGGAACGCCAGAACCAGCAAGGCGGCCACAATCATCATCATGGGGGACTGGCTGAACCGCAGGGATTCGCCCAATGCACCCAGAACTGGATGGAGCTCGAACTGACCGAGCGCGTCGATAGATGATCCGGCCGCCAACTTCGTTCTTCCCTATAACCGTCCGGGGCCGCCATCCGGCCCGTCTGCCTTAGTGCTTATGGCATCGGGCCTGACAAGACGCCAGACATTAAGTACACCTGCCACACCGCCAAGAAGCGAGAAGACGATGAGGAACCAGGGCTTTGTGCCCAGCCAGTGGTCAAGACCCCAGCCAATGCCAACCCCGACCACAAGAGCCGACACCAGTTCCGTTCCCGACCTGATGACCAGGCCCAGATCGGACATTGTCCCCCCCGTGTCGCGTTCAGCGGCCTTGCGGGGCTTCATGCGCTCGCGGGCCGCTTCCAGTCGCCGGTTGAAGGACTCGCCGGAAGGATCGTTATCCTTATCCACTTCTCGCACCTCCTTGAGGGTGCAGGCGGTAGCTAACGGGGCTGCAATAACCTGTCAAGCAAAGGGGGGCAAACAAAGCGGTTCCCCCGCATCTTTTTTGCCGGTCGTGCGTTTGGCGCACCTTTATTGCGCCGTGGCACTGCCCGGAATCACGTCATAACCCGCGCTGCCGGGAAAGGCGCCCGGCGGCGGCGCATCGGCGGGCTCGATGTGAATGGCCTGGTTCACGTCCGGCCCGATTTCACGCGCGTTGATGGCGGTGCCACGCTCGCCGCTCACGCCAATGCCGATGGCATGCAGGTTCGCACCCGGCCTGAGCCAGGCGGCAAGACGGGCGGCGTTGGCCTCACCCACATACACCACGCTGTGGTCGTGCATGATCGCACCCTGCACCTTGCCCTGCATGTCATAGAGCGGGGCGAGCACGGTGCCATCAACCGGCACGTCGGGGCCGATGGAGGGCGAATCATAAGGTGCCGGGGCCGTTGCGGGGCGCACATCGGCAATCCGCTGCCCGCGCGGGCCGGTTACGGCATAGGCCCGCACGATGGGGTGGCCAATGCCCTTGAGCCCGCTGATCGAGACCTGCTCACCGGGGCGGGCGATGGCGGGCATGTTCTCGCCAAGGTCCTGCGGGCAGAAAACCTGCGTGCCATCGGCCAGCAGCAGCCCTGCCACCTGCCCTGCCGGGCTGAGGATGTACTGCACGAGCTGCCCGCTGGTTACGGGCAGCGGGGCGAGGTCGAACACGGGGGCTATCTGCGTTGCGGCAGGGGGGGCGGCAGCAGGCTGCGCGCCCGTCTTGCCAGCCGCATGGGCACTACCCGCCGCCAGGCTGCCAGCAACAAGCACGCCCGCGAGCAGGCGGCAGGAGGAACGTCGATGAATGTCCATGCGGGTACCCGTCTTTCGTCTGTCTTGACCGGCACGCTGCCGGGCGTGCCATCTCATTCCATCCCCGCCCCGCAGACAAGGGGGCTTGACGACGGATCAGTGCCGGAAATGGCGCATACCTGTGAAGACCATGGCGATGCCTGCCCTGTCGGCGGCGGCGATCACCTCGTCATCACGGATCGAGCCGCCGGGCTGGATCACGGCGGTGGCCCCTGCTGCAATCGCGGCCTCAAGCCCGTCGGCAAACGGGAAGAACGCATCGGATGCCACGACGCTGCCCTGGGTCAGCGGGTGGTCGATCCCGGCTTCCTTCGCCGCATCGGCGCTCTTGGTCGCGGCGATGCGTGCGGAATCAACCCGGCTCATCTGGCCCGCGCCAATGCCCACCGTGCTCTGGTCCTTCACGTACACGATGGCGTTCGACTTGACGTGCTTGGCCACGCGGAAGGCGAAGATGAGGTCCGCCATCTCGGCGGGAGTGGGCGCGCGTTTGGTCACCACCTTCAGCGCATCAGGCGTGATGCGGCCGCTGTCACGCGTCTGGGCCAGGAAGCCGCCAGCTACCGAGCGCACCACCACGCCCCCGGCTGCGGGGTCCGGCAGGGCGCCGGTCAGCAGCAGGCGCAGGTTCTTCTTGCGCGACAGGATCTCGCGCGCTTCGGCCGTGGCGTCGGGAGCCACGATCACCTCGGTAAAGATGCCAGCGATGCGCGCCGCCGCTTCGGCTTCCAGCGTGCGGTTGAGTGCGACGATGCCGCCAAAGGCCGAGACCGGGTCGCAGCGCAGGGCGCGGTCCCAGGCTTCGGCCTGGGTGGGGGCGACAGCCACACCACACGGGTTGGCATGCTTGACGATGACAACGGCGGGCGCGTCAAATTCCGCCACCGCCTCAAACGCCGCATCGGTGTCGTTGATGTTGTTGTAGGACAGCGCCTTGCCCTGAATCTGCGTGGCCGTGGCCACACCGGGGCGGGTCGAGCCATCGGTGTAGAAGGCCGCCTTCTGGTGCGGGTTCTCGCCATAGCGCAGGCTTTCACGCTTTTCGCCCGCGATGACCATGCGCGGGGGCAGCACCTCGCCTTCCTGGCCTGCAAACCATGCGGCGATGGCGGCATCGTAAGCGGCGGTGCGGGCATAGGCTGCCCCTGCCAGCTTCGTGCGCTGGGCCAAATCCGTGCCGCCATTTTCCAGCGCGGTGATGATCTCGCCATACTGGGCGGGGTCGGTCACGATGGCCACGTGGGCATGGTTCTTGGCGGCGGCGCGGATCAGGGCGGGACCGCCGATATCGATGTTCTCGATGCAGTCCTCCGGCCCCGCGCCAGAGGCCACGGTGGCCTCGAACGGGTAGAGGTTGACGGCCACGAGGTCGATCGGGGCGATCTTGTGCTCTTCCATCTGCTGCACATGGGCAGGCAGGTCGCGCCGACCAAGGATGCCCCCATGCACCTGCGGCACCAGCGTCTTGACGCGGCCATCAAGAATTTCCGGGAAGCCGGTATGCTCGGACACGTCGCGCACGGCAATGCCGGCCTCGCGCAGGGCGCGGGCGGAGCCGCCGGTGGAAAGGATCTCGGCCCCGTGGGCGACAAGCGCGCGGGCCAGATCAAGCAGCCCCTTCTTGTCAGACACGGAAATCAGGGCACGCCGGACCGGCACGGTGGTGGGGGGGGTCATCTGCAAGTGACCTTTCACGCAAGCTGGAAATGAGCCAATGCGGGTTGGATTAGTCCAACCGCGCCGGAATGGGCAATAAGTGAAATGTTATGGCTGGCTTTCCCCGGCGCGGTTTGAAAAGTCCGCTTCTGAAACACCAGAAAGTTTTTGGTGACGCTTTTTTCAAAAAGCTTCGTAACGAACACCGCCTTTTTGAAAGAAGGCGACACCCGGAAACTTTTATCACTTTCCTTCAGACGGGCGCAAAATCAGCCATCAAGATGCGCCGCCAGCCCGGCCAGCAGGGCAGGCTGGCGCGGCAGTTCGTGGCCGTCAATTGCCACCACTTCCCGCGCGGAGAGGCTGTTCAGGGCAAAAACCGCCCCGGCGCCGCGCAGCATGGCAGGGCTGAGGCGGCTTTCGCGCAGCAGGCCTGCCGCCAGCAGCACGCCACGGGCAATGCCGGGCAAGGCGCCATCATGCACCGGGGGCGTCAGCGCTTCCCCCTCAATGATGGCGACAAGGGTGCTGGCGCTCGTCTCGGCCACATGCCCCGCCCGGTTGAGCAGCAGCGCATCATCCGCCCCCCGGCCTGCCGCCTCCATCCGTGCCAGGATGGAGGGCAGGTAGTTCAGGCTCTTGATGCGCGAAAGCACGCTCTCCTCATCGCGCCGGTGGCTGGCTGTCACCAGCCGCACGGGGGTTGCGGGTGGCAGGCTGGCGGTTGCGGTCAGCAGCACGGTGGGGCGCACCTCGGGCGGAGGCAGCAGCCCGCGCGGGCCGGGGCCACGGGTAAGCGTGAGCCGCAGCGCGCCATTCTGCACCCCACAGGCGGCCAGCAGGTCGGCCGCCGCCTGCGCAATCAGGCCCCTGTCGGGTGGCGGCAGCATGAGCACGCCAGCCCCATGCGCCAAGCGGTCCATATGAAGCGGGAAATGCCGGACCACGCCCCCCGCCACGCGCATGGTCTCGAACAGGCCATCACCCAGCAGCAGCCCCCGGTCCGCGGGGTCGATGCGGGCCTCGGCCTGATCGATGATGCGGCCATTGAGCCAGACGGGCAGGCCAGCAGGGGTCATGGCGTGTTTCCTTCACCTGGCTGCGGCCCGAACAGGGCCAGCAGGGCCGCGATTTTCAGCTGCATCTCACGGTATTCGCGCGCCGGGTCGGACTCCACGGTAATTCCGCCCCCTGCCGCCGCCGTAACGTGGTCGCGCGTGAACACCAGCGTGCGGATGATGACGGCGCTGTCCATCGCGCCATCGCAGCCGATCCGCACCACCGCGCCGCAATACGCCCCACGGGGCGAGGCCTCGAGCGTATCGATCACCTGCATGGCGCGGTGCTTGGGCGCGCCGGTTACCGAGCCGGGCGGCACGGTGGCGGCCAGCAGGTCACAGGCATCGCGCCCCGGCTCCAGCCGCCCGGTTATTTCGGATACCAGATGGTGCACATGCGCAAACTGCTCGACCGTAAAAAGTTCTGGCACCGCAATGCTGCCAAGCTGCGCCACGCGCCCGATATCGTTGCGCATGAGGTCAACGATCATCAGGTTCTCGGCCTGCTCCTTGGGGTCACGCCGCAGGGCATGGGCCAGGCGGGCGTCATCCTGCGCGGTGGCGCCACGCGGGGCCGTGCCCTTTATGGGCCGGGTGCTGACCCTCCCCGCCCCATCAAGGCTTAAAAAACGCTCGGGCGAGGCGCCGAGCAGCGCAAACCCGCCCTCACCCACCACAAACGCCCCGAACGGCGCGGGCGATGTGGCGCGCAACGTGCGATAGGCATCAACCGCCGAAAGCCCGGGCGGGCGGCTAGCCTGCATGCGCCCGGTAATGTTGACCTGAAACACTTCCCCCGCCGCGATCCGGGCCACGGCCTGCGCCACGGCGGCGCGATACGCCTCCTCCTCCTGGTCGGGCCGGAAACACAGCACGGGCAGGGGGGTGGGTTTGGCGGCCGGGCCAATCGCCGCCCACTGCGCGGCCAGATGCGCCGCGCGCGCGGCATCAAGCCCCGTGCCCGCCAGCCAGGCGCGGCCCGTCTCGCGATCAAGCACGAAGGCATGGTCATACAGGCCGAAAGCGGCTTCGGGCCCATCATCCCCTGCCTCATGGCGCGTGCCGACGCCTTCCATGCGCTGGCCCGCGCCATAGCCGATAAAGCCGACAGCCCCCCCGGCAAAAGGCACCTCGGGCGGGCAGCCGCCACCCGGCACGCACTGCCGCAGCAGGTGGGGCAGGTCATGCGCCACCTGCGTGCCATCCAGCCAGCACGCGCCATCGCGCTGCTCGATCCAGTGGGTGGGATCGCGGCAGATGATGGTCCAGCGCGCACGGGGGCCGACGGGGCCGCCACTGTCAAGGCAGGCAAAACCCGGGCAGTCGCCCCATGCGGCCAGCACGTCATCCACATGCCGCCAGGCCACGGGCAGGCAGGGGGTGGGACTAGCCATCTCCGGGGTGTCGCAGGGTGGCGGCATAGGCCATCAGCATGGCGCTGACTTCCGGCCCGTCGGCCGCTTCAAGCGCGCGGCAGGCCATGCGGCGGCAGTCATCCATCGCTGCCGCCCGCACCGCGCGCTTGACGCGTGGCACGGCGGAAGCATGCATGGAAAACGACCGCACCCCCAGCCCCACCAGCAGCGGCACGGCCAGCGGGTCGGATGCCATCTCGCCACACAGCGAGACCGGCCTGCGCTGGCGCAGCCCCGCATCGGCGGCAAGGCGCACAAGCCGCAGCACGGCGGGGTGCAGCGGGTCATACAGCCCTGCCGCATCCGTCGCCGCCCGGTCCGCCGCCAGGGTGTACATGGTCAGGTCATTGGTGCCGATGGCGAGGAACTCGGCCTCCTGCGCCAGCACATCGGCCATGAGGGCGGCGGCTGGCGTTTCGATCATGATGCCAAGCGGCGGCAGCGGGTCGGGTATGTCCCCCCCCCTGCGCCGCAGCCTGCGCCCCACGCGGACATAGGTTTCACGTGCCTCATGCAGTTCCGCCGGGCTCGACACCATGGGCAGCAGCACCCGCACCGGCCCCGCGGTGGCCGCGCGCAAAATGGCGGCGAACTGCGTTTCAAGCAGGGCGCGGTGGCGCAAAAGCAGCCTGATGCCGCGCAGGCCCAAAGCCGGATTGACATCGCTGCCCGCGCCAATGCCCGCCTGCGTCAGGGCATCGCTGTTCTTCTCGCTGCCCCAGTCCACCACGCGGATCGTGACCGGATCGCCCGCCATGGCCTCGACAAGGGGGCGGTAAAGCGCTTCCTGCCGGGCTTCATCGGGCAGGGTCTCGGCATTCATGAACAGGAACTCGCTGCGCAGCAGCCCGATGCCGGCGGCACCTGACTGCGCGATCATGGGCAGTTCGGCCGGAATTTCCAGATTGGCCTGCAATGTCAGCACCTCCCCGCTCGACAGGCGGGCAGGCAGGCGGCGCAGGCGGCCAAGCGCCTGGCGTTCACGCGCATAGGCCGCCACCTCCACCCGGGCTGCCGCCGCCGTGCGGGTGGAAGGCCGGATGATGACATGCCCGGTCGTGCCATCCACCACCAGCCGCGTGCGCCGCCCTATCTGCGCCAGCAGGCCGTGGGTGGCCAGCACGGCGGGGATGCCAAGGGCACGCAGCAGGATGGCGGTATGACCAGTGCTGCCGCCTTCCTCCGTTACCACGGCGGCAATGCGCGAGGGGTCGATCAGGGCGGCATCGGCAGGGCGCAACTGCTCGGCCACAAGGATCGCGCCATCGGGAATGGTGGAAAACGACCGGTAGGGCGTGCCGCTGAGGTTGCGCACCAGCCTGCGCCCGATCTCACGGAACTCGCCCGCCCGCCGCCGTGCCGCCACCGCATCCTCGCCCTCGGGCGCGGGGCGGCCGGGCGGGTTGAGCATGAAGGCGGCCAGGGCCTCGGTCTCGAGCTGCACCGCAGCCTCGGCCAGCATGCCATGGCCAAGCCGCGCCTCGATGCCGCGCCGCAGGCGCGAGGGGCCGAGCATGCGGCGATAGACTTCAAGCAGGGAGCCGATTTCCACCTGCCCATCCTCAGGCAGCAGGGCCAGGCGATCATGCAGCCGGCGCAGCTGGGCGGTGGAGCGGGTGATGGCCTCATGCAGGCGGGCGCGCTCATGGGCGGGATCACAGTCGCGCCGCGTGGTGTCGATGGGCGGCAGGGCGGGATCATGCGCGATGGCGGCATAACCAATGGCCACGCCTGATGAAACGGGCTGGCCTTCAAGCCGCACCTCACCGGGGCGGGGGCGACGGGAGGTGCTGCGTTCAGTCGTCTTCATCAAAACCGGCCCCGACCAGCCGCACGAGGGCCGCGAGTGCCGGTTCCGCCTGCGGGCCGTGGGCCGTGATGTCGATTGTCTCGCCTTTTCCGGCCCCCAGCATCATGAGCCCCATGATGGAGTGTCCTGAAACCGTCATGCCCGCATGGGTCACGTCGATGGTGGCATCGAATTTTTCCGCCACCGTGACGAATTTGGCCGCCGCCCGCGCATGCAGCCCACGCTGGTTGACAATGCCCACATCCGCCCGCCGGGGTGGCTCCTGCGCCACGGGTTCAGCCCCCATGGCCCGCAACGCTGTCCGTCGCCTCGCCCACGCAGGCCCCCACGCCCGACAGGCAGGCAGGCGGCAGGTGCGAGGCAACCGAAATATAGCGCCTGCCCGCCTCTTCCGCGCCACGCAGGCAGTCCTGCAGGCCCACCTGGCCGCGCATCTGCGCCAGCTTGACCAGCATGGGCATGTTGACGCCGGCCAGCACCTCCACGCGGTTGTTCTCCAGCACGGAAATCGCGACATTGGACGGCGTGCTGCCGAACATGTCGGTCAGCAGGATCACGCCCTGCCCGCTATCGACCGAGTCGATGGCCTGGCGCAGCGCCGCGTGGCAGGTGCCGGGCAGCGAGGCCGCCGTGACATTGAACACCGTGGCCTGCGCCTGCGGGCCCACCACATGTTCGAGTTCCGCCTTCAGGGTCTCGCCCAGAACGCCATGCATCACGAATACAAGACCGATCATTGCGGGTCCGTGTGCTCCGTTGGTTCAGTCAGCCCGCGCGGGCGGTTGGCCCAGCGCCAGCTGCTGCGACCCTGGCGGGCCAGTTCACGGTGCATGATCACGACGGGCCATGCATCCTGGGGGTGGGCACTGTCGGCACGCTGCGCCAGCCGCCGCGCAAGTGCCTCGACAAGGGTAACCGAGCGGTGCCGACCGCCCGAGCAGCCAATGGCGATGGTGGCGTATTTCTTGCCCTCGCGCACGAAGCGCGGCAGCACGAGCTCGAGCAGGCTGGCCATGCGGTCGAGGAATTCGGCGTAATCGGGGTCATTGGCCACGTAATCCGCCACGGCCGCATCAAGCCCGGTCATGGCCGACAGGGCGGGGTCGTAATACGGATTGGTGAGGAAGCGGGCATCGAACACCATGTCCGCCTCGCGCGGGAGGCCGGCGGGAAAGGCAAACGACATCAGTGCGACGGTCAGCCCGTCGAGGCCGCCTGCCGACCATTCGCCAAACCGCGCCTCGACAAGCTGGCGCAGCTCGGGCGGGGGCAGGTCGGAGGTGTCGATCACCACATCGGCGGCCTCGCGCAGGGGGGAGGTGAGGCGGATCTCGGCCTCGATCCCTTCCTTGACCGTGCCGTGCACGGCCTGCGGGTGGCGCCTGCGGGTGGCGGTATAGCGGCGGAGCAGCACGCTTTCCTCCGCCGTGGCATAGATCAGCTCGGCATTGAGGGCGGGGTTGACGCGCAGGCGGGCCAGGGCTGCCAGCACGGCGGAGGCATCGAAGCCGCGCGTGCGCGAATCCACGCCAATGGCCACCGGGCGCTCGGCACGGGCCACGATTTCATCGAGCATGCCCAGCGGCGGATTGTCGATCACCTCATGCCCCAGATCCTCCAGAATGCGCAGAATCGAGGATTTGCCTGCCCCGGACAGGCCGGTCACAAGCAGGATGCGACGGGGGAGAGGTGTGTCTTCATGCATGGTGTCAGTCACGCAAAACCCTGACTTCTCTCAGCCATTTGCCGGATGACAGATCGCTGTATCATGGCGGGATCGAAACCTTTTCCTGAACCCATTCTCCCCCGAAAGGGCAATCATGGAAAGTGGCAGCCGCATCACATCTGTCTTTCATCCAGCAATTGGCTGCGTCCGGCAACACAGTCAAGGATCAGCCCCACGCGCGCCACGGCCGAGGGCCGGGCCGGGTCGAGGCGGAACGCGGGCACGCCGGTCAGCGCATCGGGTTCGGGGGCCGGTGGCAGGCGGGGGGCATGATCGGGCGGCGTCACCAGCCGTGCAAGGGCTGCCACCCGCACCCGCTCCTGCCACGCCATGCGGATGATGCCGATGCCACGCACCTCGAGCAACCCCGCAAGGGCAGCGGGCGGGCTCGCCCACCCGGCGCGCAGGCAGACCTGGTCATCGGCCACGAGGGCATAGCCCGCATCGATCAGGCGCAGCAGCAGGTCCGACTTGCCCGCCCCCGATGGCCCCATGAGCAGAATGCCCTGCGCACCGCGCGCGGCACAGGAGGCATGGATGTGGAGCGGCGCGTTCATGACCGTGCTTTACCGGACAGGGCGTTGTTTCGGGAAAGGAAAAATTTTTATGGACAAAACATGGCGACTTCATGATTCTTTTACAGATGGAAGAAAACACGTCGTTGCGCCCGCAGCCTGAACTTCACCTCCGGCACCTGACCGGGATCAACGCACAGACCGGTGACTTCTCCCCTGAACTGTTCGGCCAGATCCGCCAGGCGCTCATGACAGGCATGGACCAGCTGGCCAGTCAGGGCCTGGGGGCGGAGAACGTCACGCGCATCATCTTCATGCTGCACGACACGGCAGGATTTGCCGCCTGTTTCCCGCTCCTCAATGACCTGTTTGGCCGCACCTGCCCGGCCACCACGCTGCGGCTGGTCAAGGCGTTTGAACAGCCGGGCCAGCTTGCCGAGATCGAACTGGTGGCCGCAACCGCGCCGGGCGACACGGAAGGCTGAAAGGCACCGGCCCGAAGGGCGTGCCGTCATTTTCATGAAAGAGGGGGATCGTGGTGGAGCTGAGGGGAATCGAACCCCTGACCTCCTCATTGCGAACGAGGCGCTCTCCCATCTGAGCTACAGCCCCACAATCCTCGCGCGATAGATAACCTGCAACCGGCGCAAGTCAAGGCCAAATTTTTGGTCATATATAATTTCAGGCAATGGGCTGGCGGTTCACGGCGGTTGTATGCGCCCCGTGACAACACTAGATTCCGGTGTGTCGTCCCCTATGAAAGTTGGCCCGTTGATCTCCATAATCTTTAACCTGCTGGCTGAACTGATACAGCTTTACACCTATGTGGTGCTGGTCTCGTGCCTGTTCAGCTTCCTGCTGGCCTTCGGCATTCTCGACCAGCGTAACCAGGTCGTGTGGAATATCGGTAATTTCCTGTACCGCATGACCGAACCTGTGCTGCGCCCGATCCGCAGCGTGCTGCCCAATTTTGGCAATATGGATTTCAGCCCGCTGGTACTGCTGCTGCTGATCCAGTACCTGGCGCTGCCGCTTCTGTGGCAGGTACGTTACATGCTGCTCACGGCCCTGAGTTAAGCGGACTATCCCCGCCGCCGCCGTGCGGCTTATAGTAAGAGCACGGGCCCTGCTTTTTTACTCGGACCGCATTTTCAGGAGTTGATATTCACATGAAAAAATCGAACCGTTTCCTGGCACTTCTCGCTGCCCTGCCCCTGACCGCAGTCCTCGCGGCCGCGCCGGCACATGCGGAAGGCTTTGGCGGGCTCGGCGGCCTGGGTGGCGACGCATCGAACCTGCTGTCGGGCAGTGGCATGAGCGTGCCCTCCGTTTCCTCGCTCGCGCCTTCCAACGTCACGGGCCTGCTGAGCTACTGCGTGCAGAACAACTACCTGCAGGGCAACAGCCCCACCACCCTGCTGTCCTCGCTCAAGCAGAAGGCCGGGCTTGATACCTCGGGCAGCCAGTATTCAAACGGCCAGAACGGCATTCTTGATACCGGCAATGGCAACACCTTCTCGCTGGCCTCGCTGAAGGGCAACCTCAAGCAGAAGGTGACCACCAAGGTCTGCAACGCCGTGCTCAAGCAGGGCAAGTCGCTGCTCTGATCCACGACTGACAGGGTCCGCCCAACCGGTTCAGAACGGGCGGACCACCACCATGATGACGATGACCATCATCAGCACGGTCGGCACTTCATTGGCCATGCGATAGAAGCGTTCGGGCCGCGTATTGCGGTCATGGGCGAAGTCACGCCGCCACCGCCCGCACGCCCCCTGAAAGCCCGCCATGGCGAGCACGCAGGCCAGCTTGACCACCCACCACCCGGAATGCCAGTCGATCAGCCCCGGTATGGCGGCCAGCAGCCCGCCAAACACGAACGTGCTGATCATGGCAGGCGCCATGATGAAGCGCAGCAGCTTGTATTCCATCACCTTGAAGCGCGCTGATTCCGGTGAGCCGGCCACCACCTGGCAGTGATAGACAAACAGGCGCGGCAGATAGAACAGCCCCGCCATCCACGCAATGAATGACATGATGTGGAACGCCTTGAGCCACAGCAT
Source organism: Komagataeibacter sp. NFXK3 (assembly GCF_054182245.1). Taxonomy (NCBI): domain Bacteria; kingdom Pseudomonadati; phylum Pseudomonadota; class Alphaproteobacteria; order Acetobacterales; family Acetobacteraceae; genus Komagataeibacter; species Komagataeibacter sp. NFXK3. The sequence continues at coordinate 385,754 of NZ_JAPIVJ010000001.1, read as the reverse complement.
GAAGGGAATGAGGAAGCTACCCATTCACGCGGCCCGCCTGCTTCTGGCTGGCCAGGATGCGGCCGAGCAGCGGCACGAATTCATCCAGATGCGCGATCCGCAGCAGTCCCGGCCATGCGGGCGCAGGCAGGTCGGGCGCGCGCAGCAGCACGCAGCCCATGCCGGCAGCCTGGGCCGCACGGGCGCCGGTATCGGTATCTTCCAGAACGATGCAGCATTCCGGCGGCACGCCCTGCGCCTTTGCTGCCGCCAGATAGACCGCCGGGTCCGGCTTGGGCTGGCCCATGTCGCGCGCGGAATGGATGTTGGCGGGCGCAATCAGTGCATCGAGCCCGGTGCGGCCGAATTTGGCCTCCATTTCCTCTACCGATGAGTTGGAGCCAATACGGTAGGGCAGCCCCAGCTTTGTCACGCCACGCAGCATGGCGGGCGCGCCCTCGATGGTTTCCGCCTCATCGCGCATGAGGGTGACGAGGTTGCGCTGCATCCGGGCGGGCCAGTCAGCAGGCAGGCTGATGCCCTCCGCATCCTCGATCTCGTGCTTGAGCGCGGTCAGGGCGTGGCCTGCAAAGCGGTGCACGGCCTCTTCATCGCTGATCTTGGGGCCATAATCGCGCAGGGTGCGGGCGATCATGCGGCATGACGGGCCTTCGCTATCGATCAGCACGCCATCACAATCAAAAATGACCAGCCTGAGCGCGCCATCAGGACGCAGGGCGGAGGGCAGCATGGCTCAGACCTCCCTGATGGTCTTGATCAGGTCGCCCACATGCTCGGGTGGCGTGGTGGGAATGACACCGTGGCCAAGGTTGAACACATGCGGGCGGCCCTTCATGGCATCGCGGATGGCCCGCGCCTCGGTGCACATGCCTTCGCCGCCAGCGAGGACGCGGATCGGGTCGAGATTGCCCTGCAGCACAAGTGTGCCGGGCACCTTGTCGGCCACGGCCTTCATGTCCGCCCCGGTATCGAGCGCCATCGCGTTCACGCCGGTTTCACGGCCATATTCAACCGCCATCAGCCCCGCCAGCCGGGGGAAGCCGATGACCGGCACGCCAGGATGGCGGGCATTGATGATGGCGGTGATGCGCTTTGCCGGTTCAATCACATGCTTGCGGAACTGCGAGGGCGGCAGCAGGCCCGACCAGCTGTCGAACAGCATGACCGCTTCGGCCCCGGCCTCGATCTGGGCGCACAGCATATCCGCCGTTGAGGTGGTGAGCAGATCGATCAGCCGGTCAAAGAACGCGGGATCGGTATAGGCGAGTTTGCGGGTTTCCTCGAACTCACGCGAGCCATGGCCTTCCACCATGTAGCACGCCACCGTAAACGGCGCGCCCGCGAAACCGATCAGTGTCACCTGCCCCGGTCGTGCAGGGCCAATCGCATCCGGACCATCGACAATGGCCCGCAGCCTGCGCAGTGCCTGCATGACCGGTTCGACCGCCTGCGCCACCCTGCCCGGGTCAAGCCGGTCGAGATCGGCCTGCGAGCGCACGGCCCCCAGGACGGGGCCACGGCCTTGCACGAATTCCAGCGACTGCCCCATGGCCCAGGGCAGGATCAGGATATCGGAAAACAGGATGGCCCCATCCATGCCGAAACGGCGGATGGGCTGGAGCGTGATCTCGACCGCCATGTCGGGGGTCATGCAGCGTGTTATGAAATCAGCCTTTTCACGCAGGGCCCGGAATTCCGGGAGGAACCGGCCCGCCTGCCGCATCAGCCATACCGGAGGGGGCCAGGTCGCCTCTCCCATCAGGGTGGCGAGCAGGGGTTTGCGTGTATCTGTCATCGATCCGTCGTTCTGTTTCGTTGTGGCCGGACTATCTCGTACTTTCGAGCCGACGGATAGCGGGCAGGACGCACCGCGCGCGCCCCTTTCAAAACAATAAAAGAAAAGAGAAAGAAATTTGTTGATGTGCTTTTAGTGCTGTGGATCACGGGGTACCCATGTTTCCGAAAATGTACCCCGTTTTCCCCACAGTGTGTACCGTTTCCGACTCCAAGGATTCCCACGGAGTCGGAAAGTTATCCCGGATGTACCGACATAAGGCTGTGTACAACTCACCGAAATGGGGCGGGTACACGTTGTCCACGGTACTCGGTACGGCACAGAATTGTTTGGAGTACTGTCCCCATGTACCCCAGTACTCCAGAGCCCCGAATTAAATGTTTCACTTCCGCAGTACGGAGAGCGCGATGCCAGACGACTCCAGTTTAGTACTAAAGCCCGCCCCATTACAGGTGGAGTCGCCACCGATAGTACTGGCCAGCGGCTCCAGCGCGCGGCGCGCATTGGTGGAATCGGCGGGGCTTGCGGCCGGGTTCATGGCGGCGGATGTGGATGAACACGCCATTCGCGCGGCCATGCGTACTGCTGGGCACGACGCCAGCGCGGCAGCCCTTGCGCTGGCGCGCGCCAAGGCCCGCGCGGTCAAGGTCGCACCCGGCACGGTGGTGATCGGCGCGGACCAGATCCTGTCGTGCGGGGAGGAATGGTTCGACAAGCCTGCCGACCGCGGCACGGCCCGCGCGCAGTTGCGGCACCTGCGCGGCCGCGCGCATGTGCTGCATACGGCGGTGAGCCTGCTGCATGATGGCCGCGAACTCTGGCACCATGTCAGCTGCCCGGTGCTGCATATGCGTGCCTTCAGCGAGTCCTTTCTTGAATGGTATCTGGCCACCGAGGGCGAGGCGATTCTGTCCTGCGTGGGGTGCTACCGGCTTGAAGGGCGTGGAATCCAGCTTTTCTCCCGCATCGAGGGGGAACAGTCGGCCATCATGGGCCTGCCGTTGCTGCCCCTTCTCGCCGCCCTGCGCACGCATGGCATTATCTTGCCCTGAATCGGTTCAAGGGGGGTTGCATCGGTCTGCGCTTGCGGTTATACCCCCGTCACCGGACCACGGTGGCCATGCAGATGGCCTGCACCGTCGGAACAGTGGGGCCATAGCTCAGTTGGGAGAGCGCCTGAATGGCATTCAGGAGGTCAGGGGTTCGACTCCCCTTGGCTCCACCAGATTCCTTGATCTGGTACCCCCACCCTTTCTCGTTAAGGCCTTCATGTGCTGCATGAGGGCATTATGCGTTCTGGAATCCAGAAAAAGTTTTGGGTGAAGCTTTTCTCAAAAAGCTTCCAAGAATGCCGCCTTTTGGAAAAAAAGGCAGCGCTAAAAAATTTTATCATTTTATATCAAATGGTTATTTTCATGGCATGCGGCATCGCGCTTTGATCAGGCCGAGTGGTCGAGCTCGTCGAGTTCGATCAGGCCCGCTTCGCCGGTCTGGGGCGGGGGAATGACCGGCATGGCCTGCTGCGTGGCCTGGTCGCCCGGATGCAGGCGCCGCACCACGGAAAAGGCGGTAAGCACCGCGCAGGAGCCAAACAGCACGCTGCCCAGCACCTGCCCCACCTGCACGCCGCCCGGCCCGTAACGCATGCCAATCCACACGAACGGAATGGTGCCCAGTGTCGCCCGCCCCCAGTTGAACAGCGTGGAATACAGCGGGTGGCCCAGATTGTTGAAGGCGGAATTGGCCACGAACAGCATGCCGATGAACACGTAGCCCGCAATGGTCCAGTTACAGAACAGGTGGATCAGCATCGCCGCCGTGCCCTGCGCTGAAAACACCCGCACCACCAGGTCCTGGGTCAGGAACAGGATGACCCAGGTGAGCGCCACGCAGCCTGCCACCAGCCACAGCGAGGCCACGAGTGTTGCCCGCACGCGCTCGAGTTTACCTGCGCCAAGGTTCTGCGACATGATCGGTCCTACCGATCCCGTCAGGGCAAACACAAAGGCGAAGGCCACCGGCACGATCCGCTCGATGGTCGCCTGCCCTGCCACTGCCGCCAGCCCGAACCCCGCCATGGCATGCGTTACGAACACGCTGCCTACCGGCGTTGCCAGGTTGGTCAGGATGGCGGGCATGGCCACCTGACCAACCAGCCTTGTGTCCGCCACGACATGGGTGCGCACGGGCCAGGCCAGCAGGCCATGACGGCGCGCGCAGCGAAAGCCCATCAGCGCCACGATCCCGCGCGAGAGAATGGTGCTGATCGCCGCCCCCTTCAGCCCCAGCCCGAGGATCAAGATCAGCACGGGGTCGGCAATGGCCGAGATCATAGCGCCGATCAGTGTCACGTTCATGGAAATGCGTGCGGCCCCGATGGCGCGCAGCAGGCCCGAGCACCCCATGCCCGCTGCGATCAGCGGCAGGCCGGGCGAGATGATGCGCAGGAACGTGGCCGCCTGCCGTGCCGCATTCCCCTGTGCCCCGAGCAGGGCCAGCAGCAGCGGTGCGAGCCATGCGGTGAACACCCCGATGAGCAGGCAGAAGCCGAGCATGACAATGCCGAACGATGACGCGACCCGCTGCGCCTGCTCCATCTTGCCCGCGCCGATCAGCCTGCCGGTAATGGCGCCGATGCCAATCGACAGCCCGATGGAAACCGCGATCTGCACGAAGCTGATCACGCCGGAAAAGCCGATGGCTGCCGTCAGCGCGGGGTCACCAAGCCATGAAATGTAGAAAAGGTTCAGCAGGTCAACCAGGAACACCGCCATCAGGCCAATGGCACCCGTACCGGCCATGACCACCACATGGCGGACAATGCTGCCTGTGCAGAATGCGGCTTTTGGTCGGGTCGCGGGTTGTCCCCCCATTCGGGTGTCCTGTCTGCTGCAGTGGGGGCGGCCTGGCCGGTGCCGCCATGGTCACGCCCCATGATGCGGGGCATTGAAACCGGGCACAAGACCCCCCGCCCGGCCTGTCCTGGCTGCCGGGCAGAAAATGGCCGCGTTATTGCTGTATATAATAAAATTTGATTGTGCAGTGCAAAATAACCATATCGATTGTGCAGTGCAAAAAAAGTAAAATCGAATTTTTATTTATATTTATTGTTGACGTTTAAATAGGGGAATGGCATAAGGGGTTACACGAAGCCGCTGGCTTCCATAAAAATCAATAAAATCCGGTCATGATGCCGGGCTGGACGTGTTACCCTCCGGTATCGACGTTCCACTGACAGGGTCGCCCTATGGGAGGCCCTGTCTTTTTTTGTTCCCTGCCCTTCTCGTATAATGTCCTGCAGGCCGCAACGGTTGCAGGCTGCGCTGGTGCCACGATGGCGGGCGTCAAGCCGGGTTACAAATTGGACTGTACCAGTCTATTTAAAAAAATCGCAGCCTTGGCTGCCGTGTAACCCGATCTGTCAGAGTGCCGCCCCTTATGAACAGACTGTCCTTGCTGCAAAAACACCCCTACCTGCTGGCTGGCGGCATGGGCATGCTGTCTGGCGCGGTGGATGTGCTGCTTGAGCCGGAAAACCCCTTTATCAAAGCCTTCGGCAGCCCGCAGATGCAGCATACCCTGCACCACCTGTCGGGCATCCTTGGGGCCGAGGGGTTCATGGTCCTTGTGTTGCTTATAGGGATTATCGCCGTGGTGCTGGTCAATCTTGTGGGCAATGCCGCATGCATGAGCCTGCCGTACTGGCTGATCGGGCGCCTGTCCCGGCTGCAGGCATGGCAGAAAAATGGGGTGTTTTTCATCGTTGCCATGGGCCTGCAGGGGGTGTTGACCTACTGGCAATGGGGTTACAGAAATGCGACCCATCTTGGGCTCGAGGTGCTGGAAATGCTGTGCATGACAGCCGCCTATCTCATGCCCGTCAGGCACAGGCTGTTGCTGAGCGTGTATTGTGGCATGATGTCCTGCGTTGTGCTTTTTGGTTTTTATTGCATCGAAGCCATGCCGACCCTGCGCGCGCAGATGCACCCCGTGGAGACCGCGCAGCCCCTGCCCGGTGGCCTTGCGCCTGACGGGCGGCATCACGTGGCCCATGAGGTCGAGCAGGATCTGTAAGTTTTCTGCTGCAAGAAGTTTCTGGTGCAGCTTTTTTCAAAAAGGCGGCACGCAGAAATTTTTATCATTTTTCATCAATGATCGGGGCAAGGGGTGATGGCAGCGCGGGAGACCAGCGCTTTTACCGCTGGTCGCGAATGGGGCGCCTCCATTACGCTAAAGCCGGTTCCCGCCCGTGGCAGGAACCCCTGCATTAAGGGAGGAATACCGATGTCCAGACTGACGGCGGCCGAACGCGATGCCCTGCCTGATTCAGCCTTTGCCCTGCCGGGCCGACGCTACCCCATACCTGACGTGACCCATGCGCGTGATGCGCTGGCCCGGGCAAGCGAGATGCTGCACCGTGGCGACCTGAGCCAGCAGGAATATGACACGGTGGTCGCCCGCGCCCATGCCGTGCTGGAAAATGAATAGGCCTGCATGACAAAAAAGGGGTGCCGGACAACCGCCCGGCACCCCTTTTGTGTTGTGATTTACCCGCAGGGGATCAGCCTGCCTTGTCGAGTTCCGCCTCAAGCTGCGGCAGGATGGTGAACAGGTCGCCCACGATCCCGTAATCCGCCACCTGGAAGATCGGGGCCTCCGGGTCCTTGTTGATGGCAACAATGACCTTGCTGTCCTTCATGCCGGCCAGATGCTGGATCTGCCCGGAAATGCCCATGGCGATATACAGTTCCGGCGCCACGATCTTGCCGGTCTGGCCCACCTGGTACTCGTTCGAGACAAAGCCCTTGTCCACTGCCGCGCGGGAGGCGCCAATGGCGGCGCCCAGCCGGTCGGCCAGCGGCTCGAGCAGCTTGAAGTTCTCTTCATTGAGCATGCCGTTACCGCCCGAAACCACCACGCGGGCGGATTCCAGTTCCGGCCGCTCGGATTTCGAGAGCTCGGTGGCGACAAAGGTGGAGCCACCCGGGCCTGCGGGCAGGGCAATCTCCTCAATGGTGGCGCTGCCACCTTCCGCCGGGGCGGGATCGAAGGCGGAGGCGCGTACCGTGATCACCTTTTTCGCATCAGCCGACTTCACTGTGGCCAGCGCGCTGCCCGCATAGATGGGGCGCACGAAGGTTTCGGCATCGTTGATGGCGACGATATCGGGGATCGGCTGCACATCGAGCAGGGCCGCCGCACGCGGCAGCACATTCTTGGCCGTGGCGGAAGACGCAGCCAGGATGTGCGTGTAACCGCCCGCAAGCTGTGCCAGCAGGGCGGCTACCGGCTCGGCCAGTTCGCTGTTGCCCGTGGTGTCGGTTACGGCAAACACCTTCTTCACGCCGGGAATGGCGGCAGCCGACTTGGCTGCTGCTGCGGCATCGGGGCCGGTGACCAGCACATCGACATCACCGAGCCTTGTGGCAGCCGTGATGGCGGAGCGCGAAGCCTGGCGGATCACGCCGCCTTCATGATCGAGGTAAACGAGAACGGTCATGATCAGATCACCTTTGCTTCGTTACGCAGGCGCGAAACCAGTTCGGCTGCCGAGTCGAGCTTTACGCCCGCCTTGCGCTCGGCCGGTTCTGACACCGAGATCACGCTCAGACGCGGGGTCATGTCCACGCCCAGGTCGGCGGGCGTGATCTTTTCCATCGGCTTCTTGCGCGCCTTCATGATGTTGGGCAGCGAGGCGTAGCGCGGCTCGTTGAGGCGCAGGTCGGCGGTGATGATGGCGGGCAGCGCCAGCTTCACGGTCTGCGATCCCCCATCGATCTCGCGTGTCACCGTCACCGCGCCGTCAGCCACTTCCACCTTCGAGGCGAAGGTGGCCTGCGGGCGGTCGAGCAGACCGGCCAGCATCTGGCCGGTGGCGTTCATGTCATCATCAATGGCCTGCTTGCCCAGGATGATGAGCTCCGGCTTTTCCTTTTCCACCAGCGCCTTGAGCACCTTGGCCACGGCCAGCGGCTCGGTCACCACATCGGTCTCGACCAGGATGGAGCGGTCAGCGCCCATGGCCATGGCGGTGCGCAGCGTGTCCTGCGCCTTGGCCTCGCCAATGGAGACGGCGATGATCTCGCTCACCACGCCTTTTTCCTTCAGGCGCACGGCTTCCTCGACCGCGATTTCGTCAAACGGATTCATGGACATCTTGACGCCAGCGGTCTCCACGCCGGAACCGTCGGCCTTCACGCGGGGTTTGATATTGTAGTCAATCACGCGCTTAACGGGTACAAGAACCTTCATTGCATATTTGCCTGTCTGTCTTCGGATAAGGGCAATCGGTGTGGCGGATACATTACCGTACCCGCCGGGCAATTACATCCCGCCCGGATAGTTCGGGCCGCCCGCCCCCTCCGGCGTGGCCCAGTCGATGTTCTGCGCCGGGTCCTTGATGTCGCATGTCTTGCAGTGCACGCAGTTCTGCGCGTTGATCTGCAGGTGCGGGTCGGTCGCCTCATCGGCCACTTCATACACGCCCGCCGGGCAGTAGCGGCTTTCGGGCGCGCGGAACACATCCCAGTTCACCGTCTTCCACAGCGACATGTTGCGCACCTTGAGGTGGACGGGCTGGTCCTCCTCATGGTTGGTGGCCGACAGGAACACCGAGGAGAGGCGGTCGAAGGTGATCTTGCCGTCGGGCTTGGGGTAGTCGATTTTTGGCGAGATCGAGGCCGGTTCCAGCACTTCGTTATCGGCGTGGCGGGTGTGCAGCGTCCATGGCGCGCGGCCACGCAGCAGCATGGCGTCGATGCCCGCGTACAGCGCGCCGCCCTTCATGCCGAATTTGGCGAAGGCGGGGCGGATGTTGCGCACCGTGCGCAGTTCATCCCACAGCCAGGAATCCTTGATGCGGCGGGTATAGGAGCCCGGCTCAACGCGGCTGGTGGCCAGCGCCTCGCCCACCGCCTCGGCGGCCAGCATGCCCGACTTCATGGCCGTGTGCGTGCCCTTGATCTTGGGCACGTTGAGGAAGCCCGCCGTATCGCCAATCAGCGCCCCCCCGGGGAAGGTCAGGCGCGGGATGGACTGGATCCCCCCCTCCGACAGCGCGCGCGCGCCATAGGCGATGCGCCGCCCGCCCTCGAAATACGGACGGAAGGACGGGTGCAGCTTCACGCGCTGCATCTCGTCAAACGGCGAGAGCCATGTGTTGGGGTAGTCCAGCCCCACCACGAAGCCGTAGGAGACGAGGTTGTCGCCAAAATGGTACATCCACGCCCCGCCATAGGTCCGGTCATCAAGCGGCCAGCCAAAGCTGTGCTGGATCAGGCCGGGGCGATGCATCTCCTTGGGAATTTCCCACAGTTCCTTGATGCCCAGCCCGTAGGTCTGCGGGTCCACGCCCTGGCGCAGGTTGTACATCGCCATGACCTGCTTGGTCAGCGAGCCACGGCAGCCTTCGGCAAACAGGGTGTATTTCGCGCGCAGTTCCATGCCCGGCGCGTAATTGCCGGTGGGCTCCCCGTCGCGGCCCACGCCCATGTCGCCCGTGGCGACACCGGCCACGCGCCCGCTGTCATCAACCAGCACTTCCGCACCCGCAAAGCCGGGATAGATCTCCACGCCAAGCTCCTCGGCGCGGCCCGCCAGCCAGCGGCACAGGTCGCCAAGGCTCACGATGTAGTTGCCGTGGTTGCGCATGTGCGGCATCACGCGGTCAAGAAACGGGATTTCAAGCCCGCTGTCGCGTGTCAGGTAGAGCATCTGCTCCTCTGTCACGGGGGTGTTCAGCGGTGCGCCTTCCTCGTGCCAGTGCGGCAGGAGTTCCGCCAGCGCGCGTGGCTCGATCACCGCGCCGGACAGGATATGGGCGCCAATCTCGCTGCCTTTTTCAATCAGGCACACGGTGGCATCAGGGGCAACCTGGCGCAGCCGGATGGCCGCGGCCAGGCCAGACGGGCCGCCACCAACAATGACGACATCGAATTCCATAGTCTCGCGCGGGGTCTCGCTCATACCTCTGTTGTCCTCTTGCGTCATGACCGGATGACATGGGATGAAAGGGGTTACACCTGTATAGTGTGTGTTTCCTAGAACCGATTGATGCGCGAATAAAGCCTTGCGCGCGCATTCTGTTGCGTCCAGCCGCATGGCGGGCCGTATTCAGGCGGAGTGTGGCCTCTGGGCCAGTTCCTCTGTCGCCCGCCATTCAGGGCTGACGTAATTGACGATCAGCGTGCGCCGCACGCCGTGCAATGGCCTGCGCACGAAGCCATGCCATGATTGCGCGGACGGAATGAACAGCAGCCCGGAATTGAATACCCCCGAGGCACGCGCCACCGGCGTGCCCTCCGCTGTCATGATATCGGTGCCCCAGTCCATCGCCTCGGCGCCCATGGAGAGCGAGACCAGAAGCGTCAGCCGCTTGGCGCCGATATCGGTATGTGGCTCAAGCCAGAAGCCATCGGTATCGAGGCACAGTTCAAGGCGCAGGGCGGCATCGTCCAGCCGGGCATTGCACTGGCGGGTGAAGTCCGCACGCGTGGCGGCATCATCGAACAGGCAGGCAAGCTGGTCGAGTGCGGGGTGGGCCGCGCGCTGGGCCGGGGTTACGAACAGCCGGTGCCCGTTGCGGCCCGCGCGCTGGCCACCGCTGTCGCCGCCGATGAACCGCGCGCCGGGCACCCACTGCACCAGGGCGGCGGCAATGGAGGCGGGCAGCACGTCATGCAGTTGCCAGTGGGGATAGGGCCACGGCAGGACTGGGCTTGCGGCAAGGGCGGCGGTGACGCAGTTGGTTTGCATGAAGGTCTGCTGCTGGCTTTGGGTTTGGGGCGTGCCGGGGAACTCCCCCGAAAAACGCTAGGCGGCGCTAGAGGGCGCTGGCGTGGCGGGTGCGGCTCTGGGCCGTGAGGTAACGGTCAAAGATTGCGGCGACGTGCCGCACGAAAGGTCGCCCCTTTTCGGTCAGATGCACCGTCCGGCCCGTGAGGGTGAGCAGTCCGTCAGCCACCATTGGCGCAAGGCGGTCACGTTCGGAGTCGAAATGACTGGCGGGCAGGCCGTGGCGGGCACAAAGTGCTCCAAGATCGACCTGCATGGCGCACATGAGCTGTTCAATAATGTCGGCACGGGCCCGGTCATCTTCGTGCAGGCGCACGCCACGCGCCACGGGCAGGCTGTCGGGGCGGGACATGAGGCGGGCATAGGCTGCGGCCGAGACGGCGTTCTGCGTCATGCCGCCGGGCAGCGAGGAGATGGCCGAGGCCCCGATGCCGATCAGCACCGGCGCGCTGTCAGTGGTATAGCCCTGGAAATTGCGGTGCAGCCTGCCCGCCTGCAGGGCATGGGCCATGCTGTCATCGGGGCTGACGTAATGGTCCAGCCCCACGGGCAGGAAACCGGCCGCGCGCAGCACGGTGTCCATCGCCGCGCGCTGGCTGATACGCTCCTGTGCGCCCGGCAGCTCGCCCACGGGCATGAGGGCCTGGCGCTTCTGCTTCCACGGCACATGGGCGTAGCCGAACACGGCCAGCCGGTCGGGCCTGAGGCTGGCCACGGCCTGCGCCGTGCGGGCCACGCCCTCGGTATCCTGCCGGGGCAGGCCGTAGATCAGGTCGATGTTGATGGAGGCGACACCCGCGCCGCGCAGCGCCTCGAGGCAGTCACGCGTCTGCTCCCAGCTCTGGATACGGCCACAGGCCTGCTGCACGCTGGCATCAAGATCCTGCACGCCCATGCTGGCGCGGTTGAAGCCGAGTTCATGCAGCAGGGCCGGGTATTCGGGGGGGAGATGGCGGGGATCGACTTCGATGCTGATTTCCGCATCGGGGGCGATGTCAAAGTCGCGGCGGATGGCTTCCATCACGCGGCGCATTGCACTGGCCGGGAGCGTGGTGGGCGTGCCGCCACCCCATTGCAGGTGGGTTACACGGCGGCCGGGGCCGATCAGGGCCATGATGCGGCGCAGTTCCTCGTGCAGCAGGGCGGCATAGGCGGCCCGCGCATCCGCATTGCGCAGCACGGCGGTATTGCACCCGCAGAACCGGCATAGCGTGTCACAGAAGGGAACATGCAGGTAAAGGGAGACCGGCTGGTCCGCCGGGAGGGAGGACAGCCAGTTGCGGCTGTCATCCGGGCCCACCGCATCCGTGAACTGGGCTGCGGTGGGGTAGCTGGTATAACGCGGCAGGTTGCCCCCGTAGCGCGAAAGCAGGGTGCTGTCCGCCGCGTTCATGCCATTAGAACCGGTAGGCGATACCGGCGGAAATGACGGTCGGGTCCAGAGAGTCGTGGGCCTTGACCTTCAGGCTTTCGTCGCTGTTTTCAGCCCAGGCGTGCATGCGCACGAACATCTGCTTCACGTCGAAGTTGAAGAACCAGTTGCCAACCAGCTGGTAATCCACACCGGCATTGATGGACGGACCACCGGTAAAGCCGGAGTTCAGCTTGCTCAGACCCAATGCACCGCTGGCATTCATGTTGTGGAACCACATGAAGGTGCCACCAATGCCCACATACGGGTTCAGGCGCTTGTGGGGGCGGAAATGCCAGGCCACCGTGACCGTGGGGGGCAGAACCCAGGCGCTGCCGACATCGGTCTTGCTGGCGCCGGTCAGCCCGGACAGGGCACCGCCATTGGCCTGCACTTCATGACGGGTGCTGGTCGCGATCAGGTCCAGCGAGATGTTGTCGGTCACGAAGTATTCGAACGTCAGCTCCGGCATGACCTGGTTGGTGGTCTTGACGCGGGTACCAGTCAGTGCCGCGCCGTTCGCCCATACCTTGCTGTCACGATCTTCGGGCAGCACACCCACGGCGGACAGGCGGATCATGAAGTCGCCGCGGCCCAGGCCGATCTTGGTCGACGCACAGGTCTCGAAGATGCCGCAGTGGCCCTTGGGCCGTGCGGGTGCGACGGGTGCCACCAGCGGGGCATTGACGTAGGTGGACGGCGCCGTCGTCTGTGCATGGCCTGCTACCGGTGCCAGCGCGGAGGCGCCGAGCACTGCCGACAGGGCGAGTTTGCGGATGTTCTTCATGGTAAGCAGACCCCAGTTTCTTTCCCGGCTGGCAGGCAGGCGAGAGGATTAAGAATATTCAAGTTCATTTGATGTGTGCAGAAATCACGGCCACCTAGCACTCGGCCTTGATATGAATCAATCAACCACGCGGAACTATTTGCGTGTTATGGTCCAGCCTGACTGTTCTTTCGGTAATGTTGCCGGATGAACACAGTTTCAGAACCGGGCTGTATGGTTTTGCAACGGGTTTACTGTGGGTAATGGTGCGCATGGCGTCACATCCCCACTCGCGTGCCAGTGTCTCCATGGCCGGGAGCAGCGCGTCGATAATGGTCTGCGCGCGGGTGTAGGACAGGGTGATGATGTAGTCCGATGTCAGGGTATCGCCTGAACACAGGTCAAACCCCCGGCGGAAGGTGGCCATGCCGCAGGGCGGTCTGTCATCGCCATAGCGGGCGACAAGGATGCCCTGCCGCGCCCGCGCGCCGGGGCGGGCCAGCCTGCGGCCGATCCGCATCCATTCGCGCAGCGTCAGGTGTGGAAAGGACAGGCGCACAAGCGGATAGAGGAGCGGGACATCGGCGGGGTCCAGTCGTCTGACCATGGGCGGGGGGACGGCCTGCACGCGTCGGGAGTTCCTCGGGTTAAGAATTTTTTGTTATGATCGGTCGTGTTTACCTTATATTTCCGGGTTGACCGCATTGATTTACATCAACCCATCAGCCATAGTCGGTGCTCTTGGCGAATGCATTTATTGTATTTCTAGGGAGCCAGGGCATGTCCGGTTACTTCGGCGCCGGAACGCGGGCGCCTGAAAGTGAATTGGAAATTATCATGTCGGATATGCCTTCGTGTCAGTTTGAATCGAGGCCACGGCGTATCGTGATCGGGTCGGGTGGCGTGCAGGCGGATTTCTGCACCAATTGCAGCGTTCGCCCCACCAGCGTCTGCAGCGTGATCGAACCCTCCGATATCTCGCGTCTGGCCGAGGTCGCGGTGGAGACCATCGTTTCCCCCGGTCGCGGCTTCATCGAGGAAGGCGCGCCCGCAACCGACTTCTTCAACGTGACATCGGGCACCGTGAAACTGTTCAAGGCCCTGCCCGACGGGCGGCGCCAGATCACCGGTTTCGCGGCGCCGGGGCATTTCCTTGGTCTTGCCGTGTCGGACAGCTACGCCTTTGGCGCGGAGGCGATCGATACGGTGCGCGTATGCCGCTTCTCGCGTGAGAAGATGGGCGAACTGCTCGATGATTTTCCCAAGCTCGAGCGCCGCCTGCTCGAGGAAGCCTCCAACGAACTCGTGGCCGCCCAGAACCAGATGCTCCTGCTGGGCCGCAAGACCGCGCGCGAGCGCGTGGCGAGCTTCCTGCTTGACCAGATGCAGGCAGGCCTCCTGCCCGGCCAGCCACCGCCATCGGGGGGCCGGCTGCACCTGCCCATGACCCGTGGCGATATTGCCGACTATCTCGGCCTGACCATCGAGACCGTCAGCCGCACGCTGAGCTGGATGCGCGGGCAGGGCATGATCGAGGTGGGCAAGGGCTACGCCATTACCATCGTGTCAACGGCCAAGCTTGAGGTGCTGGCTGCAGGCAACAGCTAGTCTTCCAGTCGGTCGGGGTCTTCATCCGGCGTGGCGCTGTCGGGCGTTTCGCTAAACAGCGGTTTTTGTGGCGCGGGATGGGCCGGACCACCGACGATGTGACCCAGCGGGGTCAGGATTTCCACATGGTCGCAGATGATCTTGAACACTGCCAGCAGGGGCACTGACAGGAACGCCCCGAAAATGCCCCACAGCCAGTCCCAGAACATGAGTGACGCCATGACCAGCACCGGGTTGAGCGTAAAGCGCCGCGCCAGCACCATGGGGGTTATGGTCTCGCCTTCCGTCAGGTGAATGCACAGGTAGATGGCCGGGGGCAGCAGCGCCTGCCACACCGACGGATAGACGAACAGCCCCACCAGGAAATAGATGATGATGCCCATCATCGGCCCGATGATGGGAATGTAGTTGAGCAGGAATGCCACAACCCCCCACAGCAGCGGGTTGGGCATGCCCAGCAGCCAGCACTGCACCATGTTCACCATGCCCACGAGGCTGTTGATGATGGTGATGGTGGCCAGGTATTCCGACACGTTGCGCTCGATCTGATAGGCGATCTGCACCGTGCGGCGCTTGTCGGCGAAGGTGGGCATGATCTCGACAAAGCGCCTGAGTAGGCTGTCCCCCTGCGCGAGCAGGAAAAACAGCATCAGGATCATGGTGAAGAACTGGCCCATGAAGGCCTGCGTGCCCAGCAGGATGGAGGAGGAAAAGCGGTCCAGCCCCGCCACCCCGCCACCGCCTGCGGGCGTGGAGACGATGATGACATGCCCGTCCGGCGTCTGCTGTTCTGTGCTGGCGGCGGCATGGCCGCCTGCGATGGTGAGGAAATTGTGGATCCGGTCCGAAGCCCCGGTCAGGAGCTGGAACGGCCCGCGCAGGAAGGCCAGGCGCTCCTGCAATGTATTGATGGCATCGGGCGCGCGCTCCAGCCAGCCCGTGGCGGGCACGGAAATGGCGGTGCCCACCGCTCCCACCACGCCAAATACGCACAGGATCAGGCACAGCGCCGCCAGCGGCTTGGGCAGGTGCAGCCGCGTGTGCAGGAAGCGCAGCGGCGAGGACAGCAGGAGGTTGACCACCAGCGCCAGGATCATGGGCAGGATGATGGCCGAGGCGAAATACAGCGTATAGAACACCGCCAGCACGCTGAGCAGCAGCAGGCAGGCCGTGCGGGTGTCGATGCGGCTATGGCGCATGACCTCGATGGCGCGCTGCTGCTGGACCTGCTCGTAGGATGGTGGCGGCGGGGGCGGTGTCTCGGGCGGCATCGGTTCAGGTCCTGGCTTGTGCTGGCTTGGCCCGTATGGCCGGGGGGGCTTGTCGTCCGCGTTTCCGTGCCAACCCGCTTCTTATGGCGGTATCGGGCAGGCAGGACCAAGGATTTTGGCACATTCCCGCTACGCAGCCATTGCAGGGGGCGGCATGGTACACGCTAACGTGAATTTTCAGGCCCCATATGACCCCACACACGACTTGAAAGTGGCGGGAGACCGGGCTCAAATACACCTTAGACGAAGGTTCCTGCCTTTCGCATACAATCAGATGGAGAGTCCCATGGCCTGGAATACCCCCAAGATCGTTGAAGTCCCCCTGGGCGCCGAGATCAACAGCTACGTCTGCGGCGAAAAGAAGTAAGATGGAAACATCGCCGCCTGTCTCGCACAGGCGGCGATTTTCTTTTACACTCTGCGTCCATGATCGACATTATCGTTCTCGGCGCGGCGGCGGGCGGCGGATTTCCCCAATGGAACTCCAACGCTCCCGGTTGCAGGCGGGCCAGGGCCGGCGATCCGGCAGCCCTGCCCCGCACACAGGCTTCCATCGCCATCAGCGGAGATGGAAAGAACTGGTTCGTGGTCAACGCATCACCTGACCTGCGCACCCAGATCAACCAAACCCCTGCCCTCCACCCCAGCGAGGGCCTGCGCTCAACGCCCATCGCCGGCGTGATCCTGACAGGCGGCGAGGTGGATACCATCACCGGCCTGCTCACCCTGCGCGAGCGACAGCCCTTTACCCTTCTGGCTACGCCCGAAGTGCTGTCCATGCTGGATGCAAACCCCATTTTTGAGGCCCTGAACCGCGCGGTCGTGACCCGTGAACCGATGGGACTGGACCAGCCCGTGGCGCTGAAGCTGACCGATGGCGCGCCCGCGGGCCTGACCATCGTGCCCTTCGCCGTGCCCGGCAAGGTGCCGCTTTATGCCGAGTCCGGCCCTGACCCTGCGGCCATCTGTGAAAATGGCGAGACGATCGGCCTCGAAATTTCCGATGGCAGCCACCGCGTGTGCTTCGTGCCCGGCTGCGCGCGCATGACCGATAACCTGCGCGTGCGCCTGCGCGGGGCGGATGCCGTGTTCTTTGACGGCACGCTGTGGGTGGATGACGAGATGGTGCGCGCGGGCCTGGGCGAGAAGACCGGCCGTCGCATGGGCCACATGTCCATGGACGGGATGGACGGCACCATCGCCGCCCTGCGTGACCTGGGCATCAAGCGCAGGATTTTCATACACATCAACAATTCCAACCCTGTGCTGCTGGCGGATACGCCCGAGCGCGCCGCCGTCGAGGCCGCAGGGTGGGAAATCTCCCATGACGGGATGAGGATTACGGCATGAGCGCACCCCTGCTTTCCCCCGATGAACTTGAAGCCGCACTCCGCGCCATCGGGGCGGAACGCTACCACAACCTGCACCCCTTCCACCGTGCGTTGCATGATGGCAGGCTCAACCGTGCGCAGGTGCAGGCCTGGGCGCTGAACCGCTATTATTACCAGGCCAGCATTCCCGCCAAGGACGCAACGCTGCTCGCCCGCCTGCCCACGGCGGAGCTGCGGCGCGAATGGCGCCGGCGGCTGGTTGACCATGATGGCGACGCACCGGGCACCGGTGGTGTCGCGCGCTGGCTCAAGCTGACCGACGGGCTGGGGCTGGACCGCGCCTATGTGGAGTCGCTCGAAGGGCTGCTGCCCGCCACCCGCTTTGCGGTGGATGCGTATGTGGCCTTCGTGCGCGACCGCTCCATCCTCGAGGCCATCGCCTCCTCGCTGACCGAGCTGTTCTCGCCCACCATCATCAGCGAGCGCGTGGCGGGCATGCTGCGCCATTATGACTTCATCACGCCTGAAACACTCGCCTACTTCCAGCCGCGCCTGACACAGGCCCCGCGTGATTCCGATTTCGCGCTGGGTTACGTGAAGGAACATGCCCGCACGCCCGAGCAGCAGCAGGCCGTGCTCGGCGCGCTCAAGTTCAAGTGCGGCGTGCTGTGGGCCATGCTGGATGAGCTGGAATATGCCTACGTCAATCCCGGCCGCATCCCCCCTGGTGCGTTCCGCCCGGATGCGGCATGAGCGCAGCCCTTACCGACGAGACGGTCATCCGCTTCGCGCGCGGGGTGCGGCTGCAGCATGACCGCGTGCGCGAGCGCTGGATCATCCAGGCGCCGGAGCGGGCCTTCATTCCCGACCCCATCGCAGCAGAAGTGCTCAGACTGGTCGATGGCACGCGCACGCTGGGCCAGATCATTGCCGATCTGGCCAGCCGCTTTGCCGCCCCGGTTGATGTGATCGGGCGCGATGTCCATGTCATGGTCAGTGACCTCATGACCCGACAGGTGCTGGTGGCATGACCGAAACCATTCTCTCGCCCATGAGCCTGCTGGCGGAACTCACGCATCGCTGCCCGTTGCAGTGCCCGTACTGTTCCAACCCGCTGGCGCTGGAGCCGCGTAAAAACGAGCTTTCCACCGCCGAGTGGATCAGCGTGCTCGACCAGGCTGCCGAGATGGGGGTGCTGCAGGTGCATTTCTCCGGCGGCGAGCCGATGAGCCGCCCCGACCTGCCCGAACTCATCCGCCATGCCGTGGGGTTGGGGCTGTACACCAACCTCATCACCTCCGGCGTGCTGCTCAACGAGAAGACCTTTCCCGCGCTGGTGGCGGCGGGACTCGATCACGTCCAGCTTTCGTTTCAGGATATTGATACGGCGAATGCCGAGCTTGTCGGCGGCATGAAGGGCGCGCAGGCCCGCAAGATCGAGGCGGCGCGGCTGGTTGCAGCCGACGGCATGCCGCTGACGCTGAACTTCGTCATCTACCGCGAAAATGCAGATCGCGTGCCGCAGATGCTTGAAGCGGCGCTGCAGATGGGCGCGCGCCGGGTCGAGATCGCCCATACGCAGTATTATGGCTGGGGGCTGGCCAACCGCGAGGCCCTCATGCCTACCGCCGCCCAGCTTGAGCAGACCACCGAGGCGGTGGAAGCCGCGCGGAAAAAATACGAAGGCCGCCTGACCATCGATTACGTCACCCCCGATTACTATGCCGATCGGCCCAAGCCGTGCATGGGCGGCTGGGGGCGGCGGTTCATCAACATCTCGCCCTCGGGCCGGGTGCTGCCGTGCCATGCGGCGGAGACCATCCCCAACGTCGCCTTCCCTGACGTAAGGCATGACACGCTGGACCATATCTGGCGTGAGGCCCCGCTTTTTACCATGTTCCGCGGCACGGACTGGATGCCCCAGCCCTGCCGGAGCTGCGACCAGCGTGAGAAGGACTGGGGCGGCTGCCGCTGCCAGGCCCTGGCGCTGGCGGGCAATGCCGCCGCGACCGACCCGGTGTGTTCGCGCGCACCCGACCATGAGCGGGTCAAGGCCGTGCTCGACACCCTGCCTGCCGAGCCGCCGCCCTTTCGCTACCGGCGTTACGCGCGCGCTACGGATGAGGTCGGCTGACCTCGCCCTTCACGTCCACGCGTGGCAGGCAGATCACGAAGCGCGCACCCTGCACGTGGCCATCGGCATCGACGCGGTTTTCGGCGCTGATGGTGCCGCGCAGGGCCTCGATGATCTGCTTGCTGATGGACAGGCCCAGGCCGGAATGCTGGCCAAAATTCTCGCTGCTCGGCCGCTCGGAATAAAAGCGGTCGAAAATGTTGTCGAGCTTGGCCTGCGGAATGCCGGGCCCTTCATCGCTGACCGCAATCTCCACCATGCCGCCCGCGGGCACCGCGCTGAGCAGGATCTTGCCATCAGGCGGCGAGAACGAGATGGCGTTGCCGATCAGGTTGCGCAGCACCTGCACCAGCCGGTCCTCCACCGCCAGCACCACCAGCCTGCGCTCCGGGCTGTCGCCGCTGCTGGCCACCGCCATGAAGGGCTGGCCCGGCTGGCGCGTGGCCTGATGGATTTCGGCCAGCACGGACAGCAGCGGCACGATGGCCACCGGCTCGGCGCGGGTGCGCGAGAGTTCGGCATCCACGCGGCTGGCATCGGAAATATCGGTAATCAGCCGGTCGAGCCTGCGCACGTCGTCATTGATGATGGACATCAGGCGGCGCTGGCGCTCGGGGTCATCAATGCGCAGCAGGCTTTCAATGGCCGAGCGGATGGAAGAGAGCGGGTTCTTGATCTCGTGGCTGACATCGGCGGCAAAGCGCTCGATGGCGTCCATGCGGGCCCACAGCGCGCTCGCACTGTCCTGCAATGCGCGGGCGACCTCGCCAATCTCGTCGCGCCGGGCCAGCAGGCGCTCGGGCACCATGTCGGTGCGGTCTGAGGATTCGCGCATGGTATGGGCCGAGGCGGCCAGCCGCAGCAGCGGGCGCGCAATGGTGAGCGACAGATACCACGAGAGCAGGATGGTCAGCGCCAGCGCCATGAGGAACAGCGACAGGATGGAGGAGCGCACCGCAAACAGCGAGCGATCGACATCCCTTGCCTCGCGCGTAAGCTGGATGATGCCCACCGTGGTCTGCCCCGCATGCATGACCGGCTCGGCCACGGTCACCATGAGCTGGTGGTCGGCGTTGCGGCGGATATAGGGCGGGATCTCCATCACCCGCGTGCCATCGGGCTGGGTCACGGGCTGGATCGACGGGTCTGAATCCGGCGTGTCCAGAGTCATGATCCGCTCGCCCGAGAGGGTGGGCAACTGCGCCAGAAGCCAGTTATACAGCCGCTCGCCCATATTGATCGATGTGCCGTGGGGCGGGCTTGCATGCTCATCTTCCTCCGCCGGTGGCAAAGGCGTGGCCTTGATGCCGAAGCCTGCCTGTTCCACGCGGCTGTCGGCCACGACCTGGCCATCGGGGGCAAACAGGCGGGCATGGGCGCTCGGGCTGGGCTCGGTCAGGCGCAGCAGCAGCGGGCCCGCGAGGTCAGGCGCCAGGGTCACGTCGCGGCGCGACACGATCACGGCACTCTGCCCCAGCGCGCCGGCATAGATGCGCGCCTGCTCGCGCAGGGCCGAGACCTCGGCCTCGAGCAGGCTGTTCTGGAACTGGGTCAGGTAGAGCAGCGTCAGCGCCAGCAGGCCAAGCGGCAGCGTATTGACCAGAAGGATGCGCCGCATGAGCGGCGAGACCAGCCGGGTGCGGTATTCCATGAATTCCGCGACCGCGTTCTGCCGCTCCCCGCTCCACCGCCGGGGCAGCAGGCGGCGCAGCGGGCGGGGAAGCGGCAGGGAAGACAGGAGGAGACGGGACACCGGCGTGGTCATTCCTCCTTGTAGCGGTAGCCGATGCCGTACAGCGTCTCGATCTGGTTGAACTCGTCATCCACCTGCCGGAACTTCTTGCGCACGCGCTTGATGTGGCTGTCGATGGTGCGGTCATCCACATAGATGTTCTCGCCATAGGCCGCATCGATCAGCTGGTCGCGTGACTTGACCAGGCCGGGGCGCGCGGCAAGCGCCTTGACGAGCAGGAACTCGGTGACCGTAAGCTGGATGTCGCGCCCGTGCCACAGGCACTGGTGGCGGGTTTCATCCAGCGACAGGCCGCCGCGCACCATGGTGCCGGTGGGGCTGATGCCCGCCGCCTCGCTGCGGCTGACCTCGTTGCGGCGCAGCAGCGCGCGGATGCGCTCGAGCAGCAGGCGCTGCGAGAACGGCTTGGTGATGTAGTCATCCGCCCCCAGGCGCAGGCCCATGAGCTGGTCCACCTCCTCATCCTTGGAAGACAGGAAGATCACCGGCAGCTGCGAGCGCGCGCGCAGGCGCTGGAGCAGTTCCATCCCGTCCATGCGCGGCATCTTGATATCAAGTACCGCCAGGTCGGCCGGGCGCGATGACAGACCATGCAGCGCGCTCTCCCCATCGGTATAGGTGCGGACGATGAAGCCTTCCGCCTCCAGTGTCATCTGCACGGAGGTCAGGATGTTCCTGTCATCATCAACCAGCACGATCGTCTGTTTCGTTGGCTCCATGGGGGCTCTCTTTTTGCTCCTTCGCCGATCCGGGCATGACCGCCAGCACCTTGCCTGGCAGGCGCGCGCAGCATAGCGTCATAACCGCCCGCATGTCATGAGGGGATGCGGGTGCCGGGATCCACTGGAATGATAACGTCATTCCGGCTGCTCCGTTCACGGCAGGGACGTTGCGCAAAATCGGCATGCCTGCCGGGAGCGCAGTGCCTTGTCCATCGGTCAGTCGTTACCTACTTGTAAGAGCATGAGCGAGAACACAGACCCCAACCCCTTTGCCGACGCCCCTCACGGCGACGGCACGCCCTCCGATGCGCATGAAGCGCAGGCCCAAGATGAAGCGCAGGCTCATGAAGCGGCAGCGCCCGAGGCGGAAGCCACGGCCGACCCGCGCATAGCCGAGCTTGAAGCCGAAGTCGCTTCCCTGCGCGACAAGTGGATGCGCGCGGAAGCCGATATGCAGAACCTCCGCGTTCGCACAAAGCGCGAAGTGGAAGAAGCCCGGCAGTATGCCGTGCAGAAATTCGCCAAGGACGTGGTCGAGGCTGCCGAGAACCTCAAGCGCGCGCTCGCCAGCCTGCCCAAGCCCGTCGAGGGCGAGGACAGGCTGATCACCAGCATGCGTGAAGGGATCGAGGGCACCGAGCGTTCGTTCATGGGCATTCTCGAGCGCAACGGCATCAAGGCGGAAGACGCGAAGGGCAAGCCCTTTGACGCCAACCTGCATCAGGCCATGAGCCAGCAGCACAGCGACGAACACCCCGAGGATACCGTGCTGGATGCCTGGACCCCGTCATGGACCCTGCACGGGCGGCTGCTCAAGCCGGCCATGGTGGTCGTGTCAAAGGGGCCGGCGCAGGAAGGGTGAAATCCCGCCCGTGCATGGCTGGATCCTCTTGAAAGCGACGCACGGGCTGCCTACATCGGATAATGATAACGGCGTGCGGGTGGATGTGAAAAAAGACAGTCCATGCCACGCGCCGGAATACTGAAAAAAGAAGGGTCTGTCCCGATGCTTCGGGTCCGGACAGGCCGCTGAAAAGGAGAAGATTACATGAGCAAGGTTATCGGTATCGACCTTGGTACGACCAATTCCTGCGTTGCCGTGCGTGAAGGCGACGAGACGCGGGTTATCGAGAACAGCGAAGGCGCACGCACGACCCCGTCGATGGTCGCCTTTACCGCCAGCGGCGAGATGCTCGTAGGCCAGGCCGCCAAGCGCCAGGCCGTCACCAACCCGGCCAACACGCTGTACGCCGTCAAGCGCCTGATCGGCCGCCGTTATGACGACCCGACCGTGGAGAAGGACAAGACCCTTGTTCCCTACGCGATCGTCAAGGGCGACAACGGTGATGCATGGGTCGAGGCACAGGGCAAGAAATACGCACCCTCGCAGATCGCCGCCTTTATCCTGGGCAAGATGAAGGAAACCGCCGAGTCCTATCTGGGCGAGCCGGTCAAGCAGGCCGTCATCACCGTTCCGGCCTACTTCAACGACTCCCAGCGTCAGGCCACGAAGGATGCAGGCCGCATCGCGGGCCTTGAAGTGCTGCGCATCATCAACGAGCCGACCGCTGCTGCCCTGGCCTATGGCCTGGAGAAGAAGAAGCAGGGCACTGTCGCGGTCTATGACCTTGGTGGCGGCACGTTTGACGTGTCCATCCTCGAGATCTCCGAGGATGTGGTCGAGGTGAAGTCCTCCAAGGGTGATACCTTCCTTGGCGGTGAAGACTTCGATGCCCGCATCATCGGCTTCTTGGCCGACGAGTTCAAGCGCGAGCAGGGCATCGACCTGCGTAAGGACGAGATGGCCCTCCAGCGCCTGAAGGAAGCGGCGGAAAAGGCCAAGATCGAGCTCTCCTCCGCCAAGGAGACCGAGATCAACCTGCCGTTCATCACCGCTGACGCGTCGGGCCCCAAGCACATCCAGGTCAAGCTGACCCGTGCGAAGCTGGAAAGCCTGGTCGATGACCTGATCCAGCGCACGCTCGAGCCCTGCCGCGAGGCGATGAAGGATGTGTCCCTCTCGGCGGGCCAGATCGATGAAGTCATCCTCGTGGGCGGCATGACCCGCATGCCCAAGGTGATCGAGACGGTGAAGGAGTTCTTCGGCAAGGACCCCGCCCGCAACGTGAACCCCGACGAAGTGGTCGCCATTGGCGCCGCCGTGCAGGGTGCGGTGCTGCAGGGTGACGTGAAGGACGTGCTGCTGCTCGACGTAACCCCGCTCTCGCTGGGTATCGAGACGCTTGGCGGCGTGTTTACCCGCCTGATCGACCGCAACACGGTCATCCCGGCCAAGAAGAGCCAGACCTTCTCGACCGCGGCGGACAATCAGGACGCCGTGAACATCAAGGTCTATCAGGGCGAGCGTGAAATGGCGGCTGACAACAAGCTGCTGGGCAACTTCGACCTGACCGGCATCGCACCCGCACCGCGTGGCGTGCCGCAGATCGAGGTGACGTTCGACATCGACGCCAACGGCATCGTGTCCGTCTCGGCCAAGGACAAGGCGACCGGCAAGGAACAGCAGATCAAGATCCAGGCTTCTGGCGGTCTGTCCGAGTCCGACATCGAAAAGATGGTGAAGGATGCCGAAGCCAATGCCGAGTCCGACAAGGCCAAGAAGGAGCAGGTCGAGGCCCGCAACCAGGCCGAAGGCATGACCCATCAGGTCGAGAAGTCGCTGGCTGAAGGTGGCGACAAGATCCCGGCTGCTGAAAAGACCGAGGCCGAAGCCGCGATCGCCGCCGTGCGCAAGGCACTTGAAGGCACGGACGCCGAGGCGCTCAAGGCCGCGACCGATCACCTGACGCAGGTTGGCATGAAGATTGGTGAAGCCATCCACAAGGCAGGTCAGGCCGCGGGTGCCGCAGGGGCCGCTGGTGAGGCCGCGCCGAAGGACGAAAAGGTTGTCGACGCCGACTTCGAGGACGTGGACGACTCCAAGAAGTCCTGATTGCCGCAAGGCGTCATACAGGCTCCGGAAAGCGGGGCGCGGGCCTGAGGGTCCGCGCCCCCTTCCACCAAGGTGGCGCCCGTGCTTCTTTGAAGACGGGCGCTTTTCATATGCTGCCCAACAACGACAGATGGAACGCGAGGATCGTGCCGCGACAAGCCGGGCGGCCGCGTTTGCTAGAGGACCGACATGGCCACCAATATAGATTATTACGCAACCCTTGAGGTTGCGCGCGATGCCAACGGCGACGAGATCAAGCGGGCATATCGCAAGCTGGCCATGAAATACCATCCCGACCGCAATCCGGGTGATGCGGAAGCGGAAGACACCTTCAAGAAAATCAATGAAGCCTACAACGTGCTGAAGGATGACCAGAAGCGCGCCGCCTATGACCGCTTTGGCCATGCCGCGTTCGAGGGCGGTGGCGCGGGAGCGGGTGGCTTCGATTTCGGTGGCGACGGGTTTGGCGACATCTTCGAGCAAATGTTCAACGCAATGGGCGGCAGGCGTGGTGGCCGCCGCTCGGGTGCCGATATCCAGGTGCAGGTCAGCATCACCTTTACCGAGGCCTTTGTGGGGGTGAAAAAGGAAATCACCATTCCCACCCGCGTCATCTGCAAAAGCTGTGATGGTTCCGGCTCCGCCGACAAGGACCAGGCGCCCGAAATCTGCCCCTCATGCCACGGCGCGGGCAAGGTGCGCGCGCAGCAGGGCTTTTTCTCCATGCTGGTTCCCTGCCCGACCTGCCACGGCACCGGTCGCCTGATCCGCAACCCGTGCAAGAAATGCCATGGCGCGGGTACGATGGAAAAGAACCGCACCATTGAGGTGGCGATCCCCGCAGGCGTCGAGGATGGCATGCGCATCCGTGTCAGTGGTGAGGGCGAGGCCGGCGGCAAGGGCGTGCCTGCAGGCGACCTGTATGTGAATGTGTCGGTGGAGGCGCACGGCATTTTCCAGCGTGATGGCGCCAATATCTATTGCCGCGTGCCGGTGCGTATGGGGCAGGCCGCCCTTGGCACCGAGATCGAGGTGCCGGTGGTTGATGGCTCGCGCGCCAAGGTCAAGATCCCGGCAGGCACCCAGACGGGCGAGCACTTCCGCCTGCGTGGCAAGGGCTTCTCGGTGCTGCGGTCTTCCGCAAGGGGCGACATGTATATCCAGGTCGTGGTCGAGACCCCGCGCCACCTGAGCAAGCGCCAGCGTGAACTGCTGGAAGAATTCGAGGCCGATGCCGTAGGCCACGCCAAGGGCAGCCCCGAAAGCACCGGCTTCTTCAGCAAGGTGAAGGACTTTTTTGAAGGCAAGCCATAAGCCTGTCCTCACGCCATGGCGACCATGGCCTGCAGGTGGTTGAAATTGCTTATGGGTCAGGTGTAGGGTCGATCCACTATTCATGGTGAATCCCCCCCAACCTGCACCATGGATAGAGTTCAGGCGGCGCGATCCCCCGGTCGCGCCGCCATTTGCATATCTGGGTACTGGTGGAGAAGACAGCATGAACGCGCAGCCCCTGCGGATCGGGATTACGGGCCTTAATGGCCGTGTCGGTCGCCTTCTGGCGCAGGAAGTGCCAGCGGCGGGGGCCGTGCTGGCTGGTGGCACGACGCGCGATGGCTGCCCTGTCGAGGGGATCGACTGCCCCGTGCATGGCAATATTGCTGATCTGGCGCGGGAATGTGATGTGGTGATCGACTTCACCCATGCCAGCACGGTGGTGGGCCATGCCCAGGCCCTGGCAACGGCAGGCACGGCCTGGGTGCTGGGCACGACCGGCCTGTCAGTGGCCGACCAGCAGGCGGTCGATCAGGCCGCGACCCGCATTGCCGTGGTGCAGGCGGCCAATTTCTCGCCCGGGGTGACGCTGGTCACCCGCCTTGCCCGCCAGATGGGTGCCGTCCTGCCCGGCAGCGAGTATGATGCCGAGATCCTTGAAATGCATCATCGGCAGAAAGTGGATGCCCCCTCGGGCACCGCGCTGGCCATGGGCCGCGCGGTGGCGCAGGGGCGGGGAATCAGGCTTGAGGACCATATTGAAAGCGGGCGCGATGGCCATACCGGCCCGCGTGCCGATGGCGCGATCGGTTTCGCGGCCCTGCGCGGCGGGCAGATCGTGGGCGAGCATTCGGTCATTTTTACCTCCAGCCATGAACAGATCAGCCTGACCCATCGTTCCTTTGACCGCAGGGTGTACGCCACGGGCGCGGTCCGCGCCGCGTACTGGCTGCGCGGGCATGAGGTGGGGCTTTATGACATGGAAGATGTGCTGGGCCTGCCGCGCGATTGATGTCAGATTATTGATAATAAAAGATAAAAGTTTTCGGTTGCCGCCTTTTTTCAAAAGGGCGGCGTCATTTGAAGCTTTTTGAAAAAAGCTTCACCAAAACCTTTTTCATGACAGTGCTTCGACCATCCGCGTGCCGCAGGCCATCCGGGAGGGTGGTATTCAGGGAAATGGCTTGACGCTTGGGCGGGTTTCGGCCAAACGCATGCGATCGTACGCCCGGTTTCGCAGGCGTTATTCTACTCCATACGAGGCAGACAGGACCATCATGCGCAATAAAGGCGATTTTCTGTTTACATCGGAATCAGTATCCGAAGGGCATCCCGACAAGGTCGCTGACCGGATCAGTGATACCGTTCTCGATGCATTCCTGACAGCAGACGGTGAATCCCGCGTTGCGTGTGAAACGATGGTCACCACCAACCGCATCATCCTTGCCGGTGAAGTGCGTGGTCCGTCTTCCGTAACCCCTGACCTGCTGATTCAGGGCGCGCGCGATGCGGTGAAGGACATCGGCTACGACCAGGCCGGTTTCTCATGGCGCAATGCCGAGGTGGAATACTACCTGCATGCCCAGTCCGCCGATATCGCCGTGGGCGTTGACAGCGCGGGCGAGAAGGATGAAGGCGCAGGCGACCAGGGCATCATGTTCGGCTTCGCCACGCGCGAGACCGAAAGCCTCATGCCCGCGCCGCTGTTCTACGCGCATGACATCCTTCACCGCGTGCGCGACCTGCGCAAGGCGGGCGACCCGCGCGCCGCAGCCCTGCAGCCCGATGCCAAGAGCCAGGTCACGCTGCGCTATGTCGATGGTAAGCCCGTGGGCGCCACCTCGGTCGTGATCTCGACCCAGCACGTGGAAGGCGCCAGCCAAGCCACCATCCGCGAGGAACTCGGCAGCATCGTGCGCGATGTGCTGCCCGAGGGCTGGATGCCGCCGGAAGATGAATTCTACGTCAACCCCACCGGCGTGTTCGTGATCGGCGGCCCCGATGGCGATTGCGGCCTGACCGGGCGCAAGATCATTGTCGACACCTATGGCGGTGCGGCCCCGCATGGCGGCGGCGCGTTCTCGGGCAAGGACCCCACGAAGGTGGACCGTTCGGCAGCCTATGCCTGCCGCTACCTGGCCAAGAACGTCGTGGCCGCAGGCCTTGCCGATCGCTGCACGCTGCAGATCTCCTACGCCATTGGCGTCTCGCACCCACTTTCGGTCTATGTGGACCTTGATGGCACGGGCAAGGACATTGATGAGGCAAAGCTGGGCCGCGTCCTGCGCGAGGTCATGGACCTCAGCCCGCGCGGCATCCGCAAGCACCTGCGCCTCAACCGCCCCATCTACACCCAGACCTCCGCCTACGGCCATTTCGGCCGCACGCCGGATGCAGCGAAGGACGACTTCACCTGGGAGCAGACCGATCTGGTCGATGCCCTGCGTGGCGCGTTCAACCGCTAAAAGACAATAAAAGTTTTTGGGTGCGGCTTTTTTTCAAAAAGGCTGCACCAGAAACTTCTGTATCAAGGGGGCTTGCCATGGCTGCTTGCAAAAGCGGGTCGTGGCGGCCCCCGATGCGTTTTTCAATCATGCCGTGCATTACGGCAGCAGGAGCAGGATTTTCGGATAGATGACGGCCTCCGTGGATGTAAAGCCATCGCCAGACCGACTGTACGGACGCCCGCGCGGCCATACGCTGCGCCCCCGCCAGCAGCGTCTGCTCGACCAGACGCTGCCGCGCATGCGTTTTCCCGAGGCTGCCATTGCTGATCCGGCCACGGGCTTTGGCCATAAGCCCGCGCAGATCTGGCTTGAGGTGGGTTTTGGCGGGGGCGAGCATTCGCTGGCCCAGCATGCCGCTCACCCCGACATAGGCTATATTGCCTGCGAGGTGTTCGAGAACGGCCTGTGTTCCCTGCTTTCGCGCGTCGTGCCCGATGGCGGCGAGGACACCGCCCCCGTCCCCGACATGCTGCGAATATGGGATGAGGATGCGCGCATCCTGCTGCGTGGCCTGCCTGACCAGTCGATCGACCGCATGTTCCTCATGTTCCCCGATCCGTGGCCCAAGTCGCGCCATGCCAAGCGTCGCTTTGTCCACCCCGAGACAGTGAAGCTGGTCGCCCGCGTGCTGCGCCCTGGCGCCCTATGGCGCGTGGCCAGCGATGACCCGACCTATCAGGCCTGGGTGGAGGAAGTGATGGGCGCGCAGGACCTGTTTGATACCGCACCTCCCGCCACCGTGCGGCCCGAGGGCTGGGCCCCCACCCGGTACGAGGCCAAGGCAATCAGGGCAGGTCGCCAGCCGCTGTACTGGACCTTCACCCGCCGCTGATCACGACAGCGACGTGCCGGTCAGCCGTTCGGCCGCCTGCCACAGCCGCCTGGCAATGGTCAGGTCGCGGGCGGCGGGCGGCACGAAGGCCTCGGTCACTGGCCCCCGGCGCTCGCCCCAGCCACCGGGGCCGTAGTAACCGCCATCACGCGCCTCGGGCGCCATGGCGGCGAATTCGATGGGCAGCGCCCCATCGGCAGCGGACTGCCCCATGAGCCGGAACGCCCATACCGCGCCAAAGCGGGTCATGCGTTCATGCAGGCCCTGTTCGGTATTGAGGCGGCTGGTGGCGATATCGGTCATGGACCAGCCGGGATGGGCTGCGATGGAATGCAGGTTCCAGCCATGCGTGCGGGCCTGCCGGTCAAGCTCCAGCGCCAGAATGAGATCGGCCAGCTTGCTCTGGCGGTAGGCGCGGAACGGCGCGTAGCGGCGGCGGGCCTGCAGGTCGTCAAACACGATCTGGCCGGTCAGCGCCGCAAGGCTCGCCACCGTCACCACGCGGCCGCCATGGCGGGGCGCGCACAGCAGTGGCCGCAGCCGCGCGGTGAGCGCGAAGGGGCCAAGGAAATTGGTGCCGAACTGCAGTTCGAACCCGTCGCGCGTTTCCAGCCGGTGGGGCGTGCCCATCACGCCCGCATTGTTGACCAGCACATCGAGCGTATCGGTCTCGGCGGCGAGGTCGCGGGCAAAGGTTGCGATGGATTCAAGCGAGGCGACATCAAGCAGGCGGAAGGAGGCGCTGGCTCCCGGTGCGTCCTGTTGCAGGCGCGTGAGTGCCGCCAGCCCCTTGTCGGGGTTGCGGCCCGCCAGCATGACCCGCGCGCCGCGCCGTGCCAGGCCAAGGGCGGTCTGGTAGCCCAGGCCACCGGTCGCACCCGTGACCAGGGCCAGGCGCCCGTCCATGCGGGGGGCCTGTTTTATGGTCCAGTGTCTGCTCATGGTTCAGCCTGTTCTCCGGGTTGGTTCATTTCTTTCTCGGCAGTGGCTTCCGCCTCGGCCGTCAGCCGTGCTTCGTTGCGGCGCAGGAAGATGATGGCACACACCAGCACGATCCCGCCACAGATGGCGACCGTCATGCCCACCGGGCCGGACAACCGCGTGATGCGGTTGCCCAGGTAATAGGCCGCGTAGGCATAGCCCCCCGCCCATAATATGCCCCCCATGGCATTGAACAGCAGGAATTTGGGCCATGACATATGGTTGGCGCCCGCCAGCAGGGCAACAAACACCCGCAGGATGGCGATAAAGCGCCCCACGAACACGATGATGCCTCCATGCCGGTGGAACAGGAAGCGCCCCAGTTGCAGCCGCCGCGCAGTCAGCCCGATCCGCGCGCCCTTGCGCTCGAGCAGCGGGTAGCCCAGCCATTTGCCAATCAGGTAGCCGCAGTTGTCGCCCATGATCGCGCCTATGATGGCAGCCGTCGCCACCCATCTTATGTCCAGCCTGTGGGTGGTGGCGCAGTAAAGGGCTGCGGAGATGACCAGTGTTTCCGCCGGGAGGGGGATGCCCATGCTCTCGAGCATGACAATGACGCCGATTACGCCATAGCCGTAATGCTGGAAAAGGGATTCAAGATGGTGAAGCAGCGGACTACCTGTCACAGATAAGAAGATTATGTAGGGTACGGGCACAGGCCGTGAAACACGGTTTGGGCAATCCCGATACCATTGTCACGCACAAATGGCAGGAGCTAAAGCATGACCCAGTCCGGCACCAGCAGCAAGGCGGACATCGCCATACGACCTTACGGCACATGGTCCTCACCCGTCAGTGCGGCGCTGGTGGCGGGGCAGACGGTGTCGCTGTCTGATGTGCGGGTCGATGGGCGGGATATTTACTGGATCGAGGGCCGCCCGGCCGAAGGCGGCCGCCGGGTGCTGGTGCGTGCCCGCGCGGGTGTTGTGGCGGACATGACCCCTGCCCCGTTTGATGTCGGCACGCGCGTGCATGAATATGGCGGCGGGGCATATGCGGTCTGCCAGGGCCGGATTGCACTGAGCAACCGGCGTGATGGCAGCGTGTGGCTGATGGAAGGCGGGCAGTCGCGCTGCCTTGCCGCAGGTGCGGGCCTGCGCTTTGCCGACCTGACCTTCAGTGCCGATGGCCGCTTCCTGTTCTGCGTGCGTGAGGATCATGGCGTGGAAGAGGGCGAGCCCGCCGCCGCCATCGTGGTGTTCGACTGCATGGCGGTGGTGGAAGACCCTGCCTTCAATGGTGGCACCCCGCTGGTGATGGGGCCGGATTTCCTGTCCTCGCCCCGTCCCTCGCCCGATGGGCGGTACCTGGCCTGGATCGAGTGGGACCACCCCGCCATGCCGTGGGACACCACCCGCCTGCGGGTCGCCACCCTGCTGCAGGAAGGCTGTGACCCCCCTCGCCTCGCCGCACCGTGGACGCTGGCGGGCGAGGATGGGCAGGCGGAATCGGTCATTGAACCAAGCTGGGATGCGGCAGGTCGCCTGCTTGCCCTGTCGGACCGCAGCGGGTGGTGGAACCTCTACCGTTTCGACACCACATCCTCCGCCCCGGTGGCGGTGGCCCCCATGCAGGCCGAAATTGGCCAGCCGCACTGGATCTTTGGCCTGCGCAGCTACGCGCTGCTGGCCGATGGCGCGATCCTGGCCATGATCGTAAGCGGTGGTGAAGCCCACATGGCCTGCCTGCGTGATGGCGTGGCGACACCCGTGGCCCTTGGCCACCCCGCCGGCTGCCCCGTGCCGGTGGAAGGCGGCGGCTTTGCGTGGCTTGACGCGCCGCCTGACAACGCGGCGGCGGTGGTGACAGGCAGCCCGGGGCAGACGCATGTGCTGCGCCGTGCAACCGATCTGCCGCTTGCACCCGCTGATATTGCCCTGCCGCGCGCCATCACCTTTCCCCTGCCTGCGGGCGAGGGCACGGGCCAGGCCTTTTTCTATGCGCCTGCCAGCAGCCGCTGCGGCGGCCCTGCGGGTGAAAAGCCGCCGCTGGTGGTCATGGCCCATGGCGGGCCGACCGGGCGGGCAAGTGCCGCCTTCTCGTTCAAGGTGCAGTGGTGGACCAGCCGGGGCTTTGCGGTCGTTGATGTCAATTATGGCGGCTCGACCGGCTTTGGCCGTGCCTACCGCCAGCGGCTTGAGGGCCAGTGGGGCGTGGTGGATGTGGATGACTGCATCGCCGCCTGCCATTATCTGGCGGCGCAGGGGCTGGTCGACCCCACCCGCATCGTCATACGCGGCAGCAGTGCTGGCGGGTTGACGGTGCTGCTGGCTCTGGCGCGCTCCGACCTGTTTGCCGCGGGCACCAGCCTGTATGGCGTGACCGACCTGCGGGCGCTGGCAACCGATACCCACAAGTTCGAGTCACGCTATCTTGATACGCTGGTTGGCCCCTACCCTGCCGATGAAGCGACCTATCTGACCCGCTCTCCCATCACGCAGGTCGCGCACATCAAGGCGCCGGTGCTGTTTTTGCAGGGGCTGGATGACAAGGTGGTGCCGCCCTCGCAGGCGCGCTCCATGGTTACTGCGCTGCGGGGGCAGGGCGTGCCGTGTGCCTTGTATGAATTTGCAGGCGAGGGCCACGGTTTCCGGCAGGAGGCGACCATACGGCAGGCCTGGGAGCTGGAACTGGCCTTCTACCAGCAGGTGCTGCGCCTGCCCGTGACCCCTGCCCTGTCGGTTGAACTGAAGGCGTAAGGCAGAATGCCGCCTTTTTGAAAAAAGGCGGCACCCAGAAACAAACTTTTATTCTTCTTCCTCCACGATCGCGGTGTTGCCGCGCGTGGGGCGGAAGCGCCCTTCACGCAGGGCCTCCTCGATATCCTCAAGCGAGGCGCCGCGTGTTTCAGGCACCATGAAATACACGAACAGCACCGAAAGCAGGTTCACCCCGGCATAGAACCACATGGTGCCCCCCAGCGTGATCTTGGTGACCAGCGTGAGCGCCGTGCTGGTGACCAGCAGGTCACTGCCCCACAGCATGGCCGAATGCAGGCTGGTGGCGTTGCCGCGCATGGAGAGCGGGAACATCTCGGCACCGAGCAGCCAGCCCACCACCTGAATGCCACCGGCGTTGAACACCATGAACAGCAGCATGAACACAATGATCAGCCAGCTGCCCATGCTGCCCGGCTGCGGGTGGGCGAGGAACATGATGCCCAGCCCGATCAGGCTCAGCACGCTGCCCGGCCCCATGACCAGCACAAGGCGGCGGCGGCCGATGCGGTCGACAATGTTCGAGCCCAGTACGGTCATGACCAGGTAGATGATGGAAATGCCGATGCTGGCCATCAGCGCCGATGAGCTGCCAAACCCCGCATCCGACAGGAAGGTCGGCGCGTAGTAGATCATCATCTCCAGCCCGCCTGCCTGCGTGAAGAACGCGACGCCAAGGGCGGCCACGAGTGCGGGGCGCACCCAGGGCTGGCGGATGCCGCGCCAGCCGATGTCGCGCGGGTCGGTCTCTTCATTGGCGTTGGCGTGGATGCGGCGCATCTCGCGGCGGATCTCGCGCTCGGAGGTGCGGATGCGCTGGAGCTGCTCAAGGGCGGAATCCAGGCTTTCATGCTCCGCCGCCCAGCGCGGGCTCTTGGGCAGGAAGAACATGGAGATGAACACGCCCGCCGCCGGAATGGCCGCAATGGCCACCATCGGCCGCCAGCCCCACGCATCACGCGCGGCAAAGCCTATGATGTTGGCGGCAAAGATGCCGATGCCGATGGCGATGTTGAACATCGTGACCATGTGGCCGCGCTTGTGCGCGGGGGCGAGTTCCGAGATGTACATCGGCACCACCTGCGTGGAGCCGCCGACTGCAAGCCCGAGGAACACGCGCGCCGCGATGAGCGTATAGACATCGGGTGAAAACGCGCAGGCCAGCGCGCCAAGCACGAACACCGCCGTGACGATCATGACCGATTTGCGCCGGCCATAATGCTCCGACAGCCAGCCGGTGAGCAGCGAGCCGAGCACGGCACCCGCGAGAATGGCGGAGGCCACCATTTCCTGCAGGAAGCTGCTGAGATGGAAGTCCTTGGTAATGAGCAAGAGCGCGCCCGACACGATGCCGGTATCGTAACCATAGAGGCCGCCACAGATTGCGGCCACGATGGCTGCGAGCCACAGGGTCTTGCGCGCGTTGGGTGAAATCTCGATCTGGGACAGATCGGGTAGCGGTTCGGTTGGTTGCTGGGTGTTCTGGGGTGGGGGGGACTGGGTGTTCATGCGGGTGCCTTTTCCTTTCCTTGTTGTTATAATTCATCCGTATCGGCCCGGTTCCCCCGCAGGGTCAGCCTGCCCCTTGGTGGGGCATGGCGTTCAGGGCGGCTTTCATGCGGGCAATGTGCCCCATGGTGGCGTGCAGGCCGCTCCAGTCATCGGCCGTGGCGATGGGCTGCCACAGGGCTTCCACTGTTTCGACCGGCATCAGGCATGGCGCCCCGTCGCTGAAATAGGGGTGCGACAGGTCACAGCCCGCCACGGGCTCATGCTGCATGAGCGCGCCCTGCACGGGACGGAAACTATCCTGTGCATAAAAGGATGCATGTGGCCCCGATACAGCCCGTTTCTGGCTCTTGGGGCCACCATACCAGTCAAAAAACGGAAATTCAAACCCAATCTGGCTTTCTTCCATGAATGAGAACAGACATTCACGTAGATGTTGCGATGATTTTCTTGAAATTTCGTTGATACCAAGCCGGTTTAATACAGAAATATCAAGGAATCTTTCATATCTGATCCAGAAGTCATCAAAAATACTTTGAATTTTCTCAAGTGACGAAAGCGCGATCAGGCACTCGCCCAGCCGGGCCACGTTCCACATCATCGCCTCGGGCTGGCGGCCATAGGCATACAGGCCCGAATGGTCGAAATAGGCGGCGGTGAAACGGGGGTCAAAGCTGGGCAGGAACCGCCACGGGCCGTAATCAAAGCTCTCGCCGGTCAGGTTTATGTTATCGGTATTGAGCACCCCGTGCACGAAGCCTGCCGTCATCCATTGCGCCGTCATCTCGGCCATGCGGGTGGTGGCGGCATCGTACAGCGCCGCCGCCGGGTCGGGTTCATTGGCAAGGTGGGGGTAATAGGTCTCGAGCACATAGGCCACGAGATGTTTCAGGCTGGCCTTGTCATCATTGGCGACAAGGCGCTGGAACGTGCCGATGCGGATGTGCGAATGGCTGAGCCGCGCCAGCACGCATGACCGCGTGGGCGATGGCTCGTCGCCCCGGTGCAGGGCCTCGCCGGTTTCGATCACGCTCAGTGTGCGCGAGGTGCGCACGCCCATCGCGTCAAGCCGTTCGCTGGCCAGGATTTCGCGCACGCCGCCCTTGAGCGTCAGCCGTCCGTCCCCCCCGCGTGACCAGGGCGTGGTGCCGCTGCCCTTGGTGCCGATATCGAGCAGGCGGCCATCCACGCTGTCCATGAGCTGCGCGAACAGGAAGCCCCGCCCATCGCCAAGGTCGGGGTTGTACGACCGGAACTGGTGGCCATGATAGCGCAGGGCCAGCGGCTGGGGCAGCGAGCCGGGCAGGGGGTCGAAATGACCGAAATGGCGGACCCATTCCGCATCCGTCAGCCCGTCAAGGCCGATGCGGGGTGAAACATCATGATTGCGGTAGCGCAGGATGTGGGCGGGAAAGGTGGCGGCTTGCACCACGTCATAGAATTCATCGCCGAGGCGGCTGTGATGGGTGGCGGGGGCGTAGCAGTCGGAGAAGGGCATTTTCATCTACTTTACGGGTGATAACTTATTGTTCCTGATCCGTATCGAGTACGGGCAGGTCAAGGGAAAAGGATGCATGGTTTTGCAGGCAGGAGGCAATTTCCCGCCCCGATACAGCACCCAGCGTGGCCGGTGACCAGTGCGGCGCGTTGTCCTTGTCGATCAGGCGGGCGCGCACGCCCTCGGCAAAATCGGGGCGGCGGAGCAACTGGCTGATGAGCTGGAATTCCTGCTCCAGCACATGGTCCAGGTCAGGCAGGGCGCGGGCGGCATGATAGGCGGCAAAGGTGATGCACAGCGAGAACGGGCACGCCCCCTGCAGGGCGGCAAGGTCGGCCTGCGCCCAGGGAGCCGGATAGGTTTGCAGCCGCGCCATGATCGTTGCCACGTCCGGCGCGTCATAGACCGGGGCGATGGTGGCGGTGTCCGGGCCGCCGTCAAGGGCAGGGCAGGGCGGCAGGCTGTCCATTACCAGCCCCGCGGGCGTGTGGGTGAGTGCGTGCCTTATGTTTTCAAGCTGGCCGGAGGGGGCCTGCCGGTCGGCAAAGCCTGCGGCTATGGCCATGGTGGCGTTCATGCG
The DNA here is from genome assembly GCF_054182245.1 of Komagataeibacter sp. NFXK3. Classification (NCBI taxonomy): domain Bacteria; kingdom Pseudomonadati; phylum Pseudomonadota; class Alphaproteobacteria; order Acetobacterales; family Acetobacteraceae; genus Komagataeibacter; species Komagataeibacter sp. NFXK3. The sequence goes on along the minus strand of NZ_JAPIVJ010000001.1, from coordinate 349,318 downwards.
CCCGCCGGTCAGGCCAAGGCGCAGCCCGCTCAGCCCCGGCGCGCGCGCGAGCAGGTAGGACCCGCCTGCATCCGGTGTCAGCGCAATGGCGTTTTCAGGCATGGCCACGCAGGCGCGCTCGGTCACGATGCGGTGGCGCACATGCCCGCCAAGCCCCACGCCGCCGCCCATGCAGATCCCGTCAAGGAACGAGACAACCGGCTTGGGGTAGCCCGCCAGCATCGAGGCCAGCCGGTAGCTGTGGCGGAAGGGTTGTGTTGCCGCCTCCACCCCGCGCTCGCGCAGCAGGGCGCGGATGGCGCGGATATCACCGCCCGCGCAGAAGGCGCGCGGGCTGGTGCTGTCAAGCAGCACGGTTTCAACGCCCGGGTCATGGCGCCACGCGCGCAGGATGGCGGCAAGGTGGTTGATCATGTCCAGGTTAAGGGCATTGAGCGCCTCGGGGCGGGCGAGCGTGATGCGGCCGAGCGCGCCCTGCACGGTGGTCTGGATGGGTTCGGGGGGCACGGATTGCGTCCTTTCATGTGGTTTTGCGGTATTCAACGAGGGTAGAATGCGCTACCTCCGCTGCTGTCCGGCGTCACGGCTGCGTGCGGACCACAGGCATGCACAGTTACCGAAGGCAGAAGCACCATGGGGATTGACGCCCTCACCTTTCGCAACGCCATGGCCCGCCTGGGCGCGGCCGTGAATGTTGTCACGACGGGAACACTTGATGACCCGGCGGGTTTTACCGCCTCCGCCGTGTGCTCGGTGACCGATACGCCGCCCACGGTCCTCGTCTGCCTCAACCGCAACTCCCGCGTGCGCGACCGCTTTCGGGTGGATGCGGCCATGTGCATCAACGTGCTCGCCGCCGACCAGCAGGACATATCGGGCGTGTTCGCAAGCCCGCTCGAGCAGGCCGAGCGCTTCCGCTCCGGGCACTGGGATACGCTGACCACGGGTGCGCCGGTGCTGAACGAGGCGGTGCTGTCGCTTGACTGCCGCATCGAGCGGATTGTGGAAGTCGGCACCCACAGCGTCATGTTCGGCGCGGTGGAAAGCCTGCGCAATTCCAGCCCCCGTGGCGGGCTGGTCTATTTCAACCGCAGCTACCACATGTTGCCTCACGCGCCGGGCGAGTAAAGCACTGTTTGAAAACAGTTCATTGATAAAAAATGATAAAAGTTTTTGGGTGCCGCCTTTTTTCAAAAAGGCGGCGTTCTTCTAAGCTTTTTGAAAAAAGCTTCACCAGAAATTTTTTACACTTCTTCATATTAAGAAAAAATCCAGCCTTTTGCCGCATGCACAGCGCAGTAATGCGATGAGAAGGAGCAGATGCCATGGCACAGACCCCGCGCGCCCGCCCCCCGCAGGTTCCTGTCTTGACGCTGCGCGGACTGATCTGGATACATGCGGGACTTGCCCTTTTCGTGGCCCTGATGGCCATGTGGGTGGATCACCTGCCGGACTGACCGCCTGCCGGGGCGCAGGGCAGGGTGGTTGGAGCCCCCCGGCAAACCGCACAGGAGCACAGCATAGTGGCCCGCATGACACAGACGGCCGGAACCGGCCTGCCCGCGGGGACCGAGTCCCTGCTTGAGCAGGCTGCCAGCCTGTGCGCCGCGCGCGCGGTTAGGCTGACGGACATGCGCCGCCTGGTGCTCGGGCTGGTGCTGGCTGCCGAGCGGCCGCTGGGTGCTTATGAGCTGCTTGAGCAGATCCGTGCCAGCCGGGGCAGGCCGGTGGCGCCGCCCACGGTATACCGCGCGCTGGATTTTCTGATGGAGCAGGGGCTGATCCACAAGATCGAGCGGCTTTCGGCCTTTGTGGGGTGCAGGCACATGCTGGAATCGGGGCATGCCTGCCACGGGCATGTCCATGCGGCGCAGTTCCTGATCTGCAGTGCGTGCGGGCGCGTGACCGAACTCGATGATCCCCATATCCTCAAGGCCCTGCTGGAGGTGACGAAGGCACGGGGCTTTACGGTGCGGCAGACCACCATCGAGGCCGAAGGCCTGTGCGCCGCGTGTGGCTGAGGGTGGTTGAACGGAGCAGGCGCGACCCTGAGGGGGCGTGAGCCGGGATTGATGGGGCGGATGCATGGGGCAGGGGCGCAAGGGCAGGATGACAGGGCTGCCGCTCATACCGACCGCGCCCCGGCACCCGCGGCGCAGGCGGCCTGCGGCCCCACCCGCGCCGCCGCCGCCACCCGGCGACAGGGCGCAGCCCGACCTGTTTGCCGCGGCTGCGGCGGACCGCCCGCATGCGCTGACCTATCTTGATATCGCGGGCCTCGGGCTGGCCGTGGTGCCGGCCCGCACCCTGCGCCCTGATGACGGGCCGGATGGCTATCTCTACCACATCACCACCACCACCGGGATGGACACGCTGCGCGCGCGTGGCACGCTCCTGTTCTCGCCCCGCGCGCCGCTTGTGCTGACAGAACGCCCGGGCATATTGCCATGGCTTGCAAATATGATGGAAGTCATGGAATCGGACTGTGAAGCAGGGCATAGAGCGGATAGCCCTGTTGTTTTTAGGGTAAAACGATTTGTCATTGACAGGCTGCTGGAACATGATCCCGACCGGACGCGCGAATATGGTGTATCGTTCTTTCTCCTGACCGGCCTCGCGCGACAGGAATAATGTGGTCACCGGCAACAATAAGAATATCAAAGGACCGGATTTTAATGGAAAATCAGCCTGCGCCCGCCGTATTTGATCCGGCCCGGATGCGTACCCTCATCATTGGCTGCCTTGCCGCGCTGGCAGGCCTCATGGCCGGGCTTGACATCGGGGTCATATCCGGTGCGCTCGACCTGCTTGCCGCCACCTTTCATGCCACCACCCTCCAGCAGGAATGGATTGTCAGCGCCATGATGGGCGGCGCTGCCGTAGGTTCCCTGTGCGGGGGCTGGATGTCGCACCAGATCGGGCGCAAGCATGCGCTGCTGGTGGGGGCGGCGGTGTTCGTGGCAGGCTCGCTGGCCTGCGCGCTGGCGTGGTCGATCCCGTCCATGATTGCAGGGCGGCTCATCATGGGGCTGGCCATCGGGGTGGCGGCGTTCACGGCGCCACTCTACCTGTCCGAGATTGCCAGCGAGCAGGCGCGTGGCGCCATGATCTCGACCTACCAGCTCATGATCACGGCGGGCATTTTCATCGCCTTCCTGAGTAACACCATGTTCAGCTACGCGGGTAACTGGCGCGGCATGTTCGCTATTGCCGCCGTGCCGGGCGTGCTGTTCCTCATTGGCGTGCTGTTCCTGCCCTACAGCCCGCGCTGGCTCATGATGCGTGGCCGCAGCAAGGAAGCGCTGGAAGTGCTCGAAGACCTGCGCAACGACAAGAGCGTGGCCATGCAGGAGATCCAGAACATCAGCCGCCAGCTCCAGCAGAAGCAGCGCGGCTGGAGCCTGCTGCGCAACAACCGCAATTTCCGCCGCTCCATTTTCCTGGGCATGACGCTGCAGGTCATGCAGCAGCTCGCGGGCGTGAACGTGGTGATGTATTACGCCCCCAAGATATTCGCCCTTGCAGGCTATGTCGGCCCCGCGCAGCTCTGGTGCACGGCCATGGTGGGACTGGTGAACATGCTGGCCACCTTCATCGCCATCGGCCTTGTCGACCGCTGGGGCCGCAAGCCGATCCTGTATACCGGCTTCCTGATCATGGCCGTGGGCATGGGCAGCCTTGGCTTCATGCTCAACCGCCCGCATCTCGACCAGTCGGAGCAGATCATCGCGGTGTTCATGCTGCTGATTTACATCTCGGGCTTCGCCATGTCGGCGGGGCCGCTGATCTGGGTGCTGTGCTCGGAGGTGCAGCCGCTGCAGGGGCGTGACCTTGGCATTTCCATCTCCACGCTCACCAACTGGATCGCCAACATGATCGTGGGCGCAAGTTTCCTGTCGCTGCTGCAGTGGATGGGCAATGGCCCGACCTTCTGGCTGTTTGCGGGGTTCAACCTGTTCTTCGTGCTGATTACATGGCGCTTCATTCCCGAGACACGGGACATGTCGCTTGAAAAGATCGAGCAGCGCCTGATGGCCGGGTTGCCGCTGCGCGAAATCGGCCGGGGCGCGCCGCTGCCGGAGGAAAAATAGAAAGTTTTTGGGTGCCGCCTTTTTTTCACAAAAAGGCGGCGTTCTTCTTGAAGCTGTTTGAAAAAAGCTTCACCAGAAACGTTTATCCGTTTTCAGTCCGGCTGCCAGCCATCGTGCTGTAGCGCAACACCGGCCAGGTACAGGCTGCCGCATATGATAACGCGCGCAGGCGGGGCGTCAGGCCCAGCCTGGGCCGCAAGATGGCTCAGGGCAGCGTGCAGGGTCGGGCCTGCCGTGGCGCGCCCGCCGGATGCGGCCACGATATCGGCCACGGGCTGGGCCAGGTGCTGGCCTTCTTCCGCCACGGCCTGAATGGACGCGGCACGCGGCAGGAGCGGGGCGAGGAAGCCGGTGGCGTCCTTTGTCTGCTTCATGCCAATGACCAGATGGGTGGGCTGGTCCGACCACTCATCCATTACCTGCGCCAGAACGTGGCCTGCGCCGGGGTTGTGGCCGCCATCGAGCCACAGTTCCCACCCGGCAGGCAGCAGGGCCGCCAGATGGCCCGACAGGCGCTGCATGCGGGCAGGCCAGCGGGCCTGCGCAATGCCCGCCCAGCCGCTGGCTGGCACGGGCAGGCCACTGGCCCGCAGGGTGGCGATGGCAAGGCCCGCATTGTCGATCTGGTGGGCACCACGCAGGCCGGGTGGGGGCAGGTGCAGCGTGCCATGGGCATCGCGGTAGCGTAGGGCTGTGCCCCCCTCTACAGCTTCGATGAACCATTCATGGTCGCGCCGCCATAGCGGGGCGGCCTGAGCGTGTGCAGTGCGGGCGATGACCGCCATCACCTCGGCAGGCTGGCGGCCGGTGGCAACCGGCACGCCGTGCTTGATGATGCCAGCCTTTTCGCCCGCGATGGCACCTAGCGTATCGCCCAGAAAGGCCTCGTGATCCATCGAGATGGCGGTAATGGCACAGGCTGCCGGGCGCTGTATCACGTTGGTAGCGTCAAACCGGCCACCCAGCCCCACTTCCACGATTGTCAGATCCGCCGGGTGGCGGGCGCAGAGCATGAAGCCTGCTGCCGTCAGCACCTCGAACACCGTAATGGGCGCGCCTGCGTTGACCTGCTCGATCTCCTCCAGCACGGCGGCGAGTTCGTGCTCGCTCACGATCTGGCCCGCAATGCGGAAGCGCTCGGTCACATGCACGAGGTGGGGCGAGGTGAGCACATGCACGCGCCAGCCCGCAGCCTCGGCTACGGCGCGCATGAAGGCGCAGGTGCTGCCCTTGCCGTTGGTGCCCGCCACATGCACGACAGGCGGCATGCGGCGCTCGGGGTGGCCAAGGCGGCCAAGCAGCGTTTCAAGCCGGGTGAGCGACAGGTCGATCAGGGCCGGATACAGCCGGTTCAGGCGTTCCAGTATCTGCCCTGTGCGGCCCACGAATTCCGGCCCGAGGGCAGGCGCTTTCATGTGCGGGGTTCCGTAGCTCAGGCGGCGCGGGGGGCGATGTGGCGGTAGTTGAGCTGCGCTGTCAGGCGGCCAAGCACCGCGCGCAGGTCGCCGCGCTTGACCACCATGTCGAGCATGCCATGCTCAAGCAGGTATTCCGCGCGCTGGAAGCCTTCAGGCAGCTTCTCGCGCACCGTATCCTCGATCACGCGCTGGCCCGCGAAGCCGATCAGCGCATTGGGCTCGGCAATCTGCACATCGCCCAGCATGGCAAACGAGGCGGATACGCCACCCGTGGTCGGGTTGGTCAGCACCACGAAGTAGGGCAGGCCCGCTTCCTTGAGCATCTGCACCGCAACCGTCGTACGCGGCATCTGCATCAGGCTGATCATGCCCTCCTGCATGCGCGCCCCGCCCGATGCGGTGAACACGATCAGCGGCGACTGCTGCAGGATGGCCAGGCGGGCGGCGGCGAGGAAAGCTTCGCCAAGCGCTGCCCCCATGGTGCCCGCGATGAACTCGAACGCCATCACCGCCACTACCGCGTTATGGCCACCAATCTGGCCGTGGGCCACGGCCATCGATTCCTCAAGGTGGGACTTGGCGCGTTCATCCTTGAGCCGGTCGGTATAGCGCTTGCGATCACGGAAGGAGAGCGGGTCAACCGGCACCTTGGGCAGTTCGATGCGGGTGTATTCCCCGTTATCGAACGTCCATTCCAGCCGCTCGGGCACGGTGGCGCGCATGTGGTGGCCGCAATGCGGGCACACGTTCAGCGCCTTGCGCAGGTCCTTGGTCAGGATCATCTGCTCGCATGATTCGCAGTTGGTCCACAGGTTGTCCGGCACTTCCCGCTTGAGCAGGCCGCGGATCTTGGGGCGCACATATTCGGTCAGCCAGCTCATGTTGCCTCTCCCTTAAGCTTTCTGGAGGCCTGTTCCATACAGGCAGATGAACGATTGGGCCAGATTGTCATTGCAGGGAGCGTTCCGGAAAATTGCCTGTGAAACGGCCTGCAGACTGTAAAAAGTTTCTGGTGAAGCTTTTTCCAAAAAGCTTCGAGAGAACGCCGCCTTTTTGAAAAAAGGCGGCACCCGAAAACTTCTGTTCTGTATCAATGGATTATTTTGAGGCGGTTTTGCTCACGGCATGCACGGCGTCAGCCAGCCCGCGCAGCTGCTCCAGCACGGCGGGCACGGTTTTCGCTGTTGCCTGTCCATCCGCGTCAAGCGTGCCCTCAAGCGTGTTGAGCAGGGCCGAGGCCACCACGGCGGCATCCGCCACGCTTACGGCATTGGCCGCGAGTTCTGGCGTGCGGATGCCAAAGCCGATGGCGATGGGCAGGTCGGTCGCCTTGCGCAGGCGCGGCAGGGCAGCGGCCAGTTCATCGGTGCTGGCGGTGCGCGTGCCGGTCACGCCCGTGATGCTGACATAATAGACAAAGCCCGACGCGCCATTGAACACGATGGGCAGCCGCGCATCCGGCGTGGTGGGGGCGACAAGGCGGATGATGTCCAGCCCGGTGGCTGCTGCCGGGCCTGCCAGCAGGTCGGCTTCCTCGGGTGGCATGTCGACCACGATCAGCCCGTCCACGCCGGCTGCTTTCGCATCCGCGCAGAAGCGTTCGGCGCCGTAGGCTTCGATGGGGTTGGTGTAGCCCATCAGGATGATGGGCGTCCCGTCATCGCCTTCGCGGAAGGCACGCACCATCTCCAGCACGCGCTTCATGGTCGAGCCGCCCTTCAGCCCGCGCAGCGCGGCCTTCTGGATGGTCGGGCCATCGGCTGACGGGTCGGAGAAGGGCACGCCCACCTCGATCAGGTCGGCGCCAGCGGCGGGCATGCCGCGCAGGATGGCGAGCGACGTGTCATAATCGGGGTCGCAGGCCTCGACATACGGGATCAGGGCGCCACGGCCCTGCGCGCGCAGGGTGGCGAAGCGGCGGGCGATGCGGCTCACAGTTTCACTCCCAGGTGTTCGGCAACGGTGAAGATGTCCTTGTCACCCCGGCCGGAGATGTTGACCACGATGATCTGGTCCTTCGCCATGGTGGGCGCGAGCCTGGCGGCATAGGCGATGGCATGCGCGCTTTCCAGCGCGGGGATGATGCCCTCGGTGCGGGTGCAGAGCTGGAAGGCGTCGAGCGCCTCCTGGTCGGTGGCACCCACGTATTCCGCGCGGCCAATGTCGCTGAGCCATGAATGCTCGGGGCCGACGCCGGGGTAGTCCAGCCCTGCGCTGATGGAATGCGCCTCGGTGATCTGCCCGTCATCATCCTGCAGCAGGTAGGTGCGGTTGCCATGCAGCACGCCGGGCCTGCCGCGCTCGATGGAGGCGGCGGTGCGCCCGCTATCCAGCCCGCAGCCTGCCGCCTCGACGCCGATCAGCTTCACTTCGGGGTCATCGAGGAAGGGGTGGAAGATGCCCATGGCGTTCGACCCGCCGCCAATGGCGGCAACGATCGCATCGGGCAGGCGGCCTTCGGCTGCCATGATCTGCTCTTTGGTTTCCACGCCGATGACGGACTGGAAGTCACGCACCATCTGCGGGTAGGGGTGGGGCCCTGCCACGGTGCCAACCAGGAAGTAGGTGTCATGCACGTTGGTCACCCAGTCGCGCATGGCCTCGTTCATGGCATCCTTGAGCGTGCCCGCACCTGCCGTGACGGGAACCACTTCAGCGCCCAGCAGCCGCATGCGGAATACGTTGGGCTTCTGGCGCTCGACATCGGTGGCCCCCATGTAGATGGCGCATTTCATGCCGAACAGCGCGCACACGGTGGCGGTGGCAACGCCGTGCTGGCCGGCACCCGTCTCGGCCACGATGCGCGTGCGGCCCATGCGGCGGGCGAGCAGGATCTGGCCCATGACATTGTTGAGCTTGTGCGAGCCGGTGTGGTTCAGCTCCTCGCGCTTCATGTAGATCTTTGCGCCACCGAGCTGCTCGGTCATGCGGCGGGCAAGCCACAGCGGGCTGGGACGGCCGACATAATCCTTGAGGTAGTAATCCAGCTCGCGGTGGAATTCGGGGTCGGCCTGGGCGGCCCTGTAGGCGGCGTCCAGCTCCAGCAGGAGCGGCATCAGGGTCTCGGCTACGAAGCGGCCCCCAAAAATGCCGAAACGGCCGCGCCCGTCCGGCCCGCTGCGCAGGCTGTTGGCGCCTGCCTGTGTGTCTGTTGCGCTCAACTTCGCTACTCCGCAAGAAATAGGTGCGTGGCTCAGGTTCTGTCATGCAGCCGTCCCGGGCTGCCGTGTCATGCGGTTCTGGACCGGATGGCGGCAAAATACCAGCCCCCGCGGGCGAGGGGACATGTGTCATGATTTGACATGTTTGCCCCGGCATGATGGATGAACAGCGACAGGAATTAACGAAAGACAGCCCATGTTTCTAGCGCATCGCCCCGGCGCCCCGGCCCGCACAGTGACCGCAGCGGCCGATGTGGCCGACGCAGCATGGCTGGACCTGCTTGACCCCACCACGGATGAGGAAGCCCTTGCCGCCGAACTGACCGGCCTGCGCATTCCCACCCGTGCCCAGCTTGACGAGATCGAGAGTTCCTCGCGCCTGTTCATGGAGGGGAATGCCGTCTATCTCTCCACGCCGCTGGTGCGCAAGACGCCGGATGACTTTTTCGTCTCGCCCGTGGGGTTCGTGCTCATGCATGAGCGGATCCTGACCATCCGCTATACCGGCTTCAGCGCGTTTGACGTGGTGGCGCGGCAGGTGGCGGGGCAGGACACGCCGCTCAGCGCCAACGAGGCGGGAATCATGCTGCTTGAGGCCATCGTGGACCGGCTGGCCGATATCCTTGAACATCTGGGCCAGTCGCTTGATGGCATGTCCAAGGATGTCTTTCAGTCCGAGGCGCCAAGCCAGGCGCAGGCCGCCAACCTGCTGCGCAACATGCTGCGCCGGGTGGGGCGCTCGGGCGACCTGAGTTCATCCGTGCGCGACAGCCTGCTGGGGCTTGAGCGGATCTCGATCTTTCTGGGCGAGAACAAGCGCCATGACCTGAGCGAGCGGCTGCAGGCGCGGCTGGGCACGGTGGGGCGTGATATCCGCTCGCTCAACGATTTCGTGTCACAGACCGCCAACAAGGTGCAGTTCCTGCTTGATGCGACGCTGGGCTTTATCAGCATCGAGCAGAATAACGGCATGAAGATCCTGACCGTGGTCAGTTTCATTGGCGTGGCCCCCACGCTGGTGGCCGGTATTTATGGCATGAACTTTCACGATATACCGGAACTGAACTGGAAATACGGCTACTGGTATTCGCTCGCGCTGATGGCGGCCACCGTCGTGCTGCCGCTGTTGTGGTTCTGGCGGCGCGGATGGCTGGGAAAATAAAGATATATCTTATAGGGTATTGTTATAAGATCGAACCATTTCAATAATTTAGGTTTCAGACTGCCGGAAAATAAAATAAAAGAAATTTCATGATTGCCGGACAGGGCTGCACAGCCCTGGCGCTGTCGGCAGGTGCCGGAGGGGAAAACCGATCATGAAATCACACCACCGGGTTTGGGGCCTTCTGGTGGTCGCCTGCCTTTTTACCGGCGTTTCAGGCAGGGCGCGGGCGCAGGTCAAGGTTTTCTCGGGGTTGGGGCATGACACGGGTTTCACGCGCTGGCTTGGCGGCGTGACCCTGACGGGCCAGATCGAAGGCGGTATCATGGCCAACCCCGCCCGCCCCCAGCCCGGCTACAATTTTGGTGATTTCTTTGCCGACCACGCCAATCAGGTGCAACTGAACCAGGCGGAATTCACGCTTGCCAAAGCCATCGATTCCACCCGCAATACCTATCAGGTCGGTTTCACGCTTGAAGGGATGTACGGCTCGGATGCCCGCTATTACCAGCTGCTTGGCGTGAGTGACCGGGAATGGAACGCGCGTTACCAACTCATTCCGGCACAGGCGCATATGGATGTGCACCTGCCGTGGGCCACCCGCGGCGGGCTGGACATGCAGGCAGGCATATTGCAGGCCCCGATGGGGGTGGAAGGGCTGGACCCCACCTCGCGCCCTTTCTACACGTTGGCCTATACATCTGAATATTCGGTGCCGTTCCAGCATATCGGGGCCATGTTCAACTGGCATGTGACGCCGATGGTTGACGTGACGTTCGGGATCGATACCGGCAACCAGACATCTTTCGGCCATGCGGATAATAACAATGCGCCCGCGGGCTATTTTGGCTTCAACCTGAACAATCTGGCCCATGGCAGGCTGAAGATCGTGGAACTGAGCCGGGTCGGGCCGGAAAATGCCTGGCGTGACATCGGGCATTACGAAGCCGATCACACCCAGCGTTTCTGGAACGATGTCAGCGCCTATTACCAGGTCAACAAACGCCTGAGCCTGACGGCGGAGTTCAATTACCTGCATGATGAAGGCACGCGCGGCATGGGCGCGCGCGGGCAGTTTGCAGGCGTGGATGCGGAGAGCTTCATCAGCTTTCTCAGTTACCGCATCAACCGCGACCTGACCTTCAACTACCGTGGCGAGATCTATCGCGACAACAACAACGCCATGGTGGCTACCTTCCGGGGGAACAATTCCTACATGGAGGCCCTGGCGGGCACGGGGGGCGAGGTGGTGCCGGGGCCGCAGGCCTCGAGCCATGGCACCACCTATGGGGAAATGACGCTGGGGCTGAGCTACCGCCCGCAGATTGGCCACCATGTGCGCGTGTTCATGCTGCGGCCCGAAATCCGCTTTGACCGGGCGCTCAATGGCACCACGCCGTTCAATGGCGGGCGCAATAACGGCATGTTCACCTTTGGCGGGGATGCGGTGATCGGGTTTTAAGAGACTGTTTGAAAACAGATCATTGATAAAAATGATAAAAGTTTTTGGGTGCCCCTTTTCTACAAAAAGGCGGTGTTCTTCGAAGCTTTTTGAAAAAAGCTTCACCAAAAACTTTTTTATGATTTCTGGATGTCTGTGGGACTGACTTTTCAGGCAGTCTCTAATATTTGGAAGACGCTTTGTTTTTCAAGTCCTGTAATGCCTTACGAAGAATGTAGGTGCCTCTTATAAAGCATTTCCATGCGTTTTATCGCCTGGAGCCTGTCATCTATTGGAAGGGCCCTGTAGAGGTTGATGATATTTTCCTCGTCCCTTGTAACGGACATCTGGGTTTTTTCGCTGCTCTGCCCATTGAGGAAAACTTCCTCGCTGATACCAAAAATCTTTGCGATGCGGGGCACATGCCTGCTGATCCTGTTGGGGCGCCCCGTTTCCCAAAAACCAACGGCAGTACGCGAGACCCCGAGCATGTTGGCCAGTTCCTGCTGGCTCAGCCCCGCCGCCTTGCGCAGGAGCTGGATCCGCTGCCCGATTTCGCGTGATGGGGAAAACCCATGCATGCTGGCAGCACTCAGCCCATCACTGGAGATGGCCTGACTCTGCTGGATCCATTTGCGAAATCCCATGATCGTCGTGGTCTGATAGGTCAGGAAACGGCGCCTGGAGGTCTGTTTGTGAAACGAGACCTGGGTTTCCCCCACTTCGTCAATGCCGCGTATTTCGCGGCGGGGCGGCGCGCCGGTCCAGATCTGTCCGGCTTTGAGGGTAAAGGGTGCATTCATATGGCTGGTCGGCCCCTGCGCCCAAGGGCGCAGGGATCCTCTCTCATGCTGTCAGGGACTGCGGCTGGGGCGTAGCGCTGATGACATAGGGGCCACCTGCAAGGATTTCGAGGCAGAGCAGCCCCATGAGCGTGGGGTGCCGGGCGCCGAGGTGCACGGTGGCCTGCCCGTCTGTCCAGCGGCAGGGAACATTTTCGGGTGCGTACCAGCCATCATGCCAGCCCTCGGGCGCCTCATGGGCAAGGTGGGTGGTAATGGGGCGGGCCACGCTGCCGTCGAACAGTTTGATGTCCTTGACCAGAACGCCAAGCTGGCGGCGGTCGTCAATATAGGGGCCGATCGTGTCCGACGGGCGGCTGGTGCGGGACATGATGCGTACGCTCTCCACCCCCGGTGGGATCATGAAGAAGGCAAACCCGTTTGCCTCGCGCATCTTGTGGATGATGACGCCAGCCTGCGTCATCAGGTGCAGGTCGGCCTCGTCCGTCATGGTGGCGGCCTGTGCCTGGGGTTCATGCCCTGAAGCAGCGGCGCGGGCCGCGATCTGGCGGAACAGCGGCTCGACGAAGCCCGGCGATACGTCAAGCGGTGCGGCGGCCTGCGCCCATGTCAGGTTGCGGCTGCCACCGAGCAGAACGACATTGCCCTGTTGGCGGAAGGCACGGCGGTTTCCGGTATCGAGATAGCTTTCGGTCATCATGCCATCAGCGATGATGACCGCGTGTTCCTGCGTTTCAATATGGTAGTAATCATACGACGTGATCGTGCGATCGTAGAAAATGGACGTGTTATTGACGAGCATGCGGGCGGGCACGAACCGCCCCTCGAAATAAAGGCAGTGCTCCGCCGTAATCAGCATGTCCTTGTAGGGCACGCCCGCGCTTATGGCATCCTTGAGGATACGGACCGGGTAGCCTGCTTCATCATCGGGCAGTCCGGGGTGAACCATGGCATGCGCCCGGCCAGCCCATGTAATGGTGCGGGGCTGTGGCGCGCCATTCACCATGGTGATGATGGTGTCGCCCGCGCACAGGTCTTCAATGGCGATGTCAGCATCCGGGGTGCGGATCATGGAGCCGGCGAGGAAGCACACCAGGACCGTGCCTTCCCCATCCGCATCGGCCACGGTGGAGACGTAACCGGCGGCCTGCGGGTTGGTGTCCTGATACTGGCCCTGAAGCGCCAGCGTATCCCCGTTGGAGAAGGTGAGGGTGGAAGAACCAAGCAGGCTATCATAGCTGACGCCGGTTACCGTTGCGGGGGTGCCATCACTCTCCACGATAATGGAATCACCACTGCCGAAGTTGTTGATGGATGCGCCCGACAGCAGCGCAAGCCCCGTGTCGGAACCGGCAAGGTTGAGCGTGCCGCCGCCGCTGCCAAAGTTGATGGTGGCGCCCGCCAGGGCGGAAATGATGCCAGACCCGTTGAATGTGCCGCCATTTGTCAGGTTGATTGTCACCCCGCTTGCCGCGTTCAGCAGGCCGCCAGCCAGCGCCACCGTGCCCCCATTTGCATCGAGGGTGGTTGTGGTCAGCGTGTTTACGGCGCCCGCGCTGACTGTCACGACCGTATTCTTTTCAGCGGTGACGGTAAAAGAGGCAGCGGCGGTTACGGGCAGGTCAAGCAGGCCTGCGAGGTCGATTGTCGCATCAACGGGCTTGCCGTCTGGAGAGGAGACGGTGATGGCCGCAGGCGAAAGGAGGCCGAGCAGGCCGCCGGGGTCCAGTGTATATGAGCCGCTTTCGGTTACGGTGTTGCCTGTTCCATAATAAACGCCGAGGATATCGGACATATTCATACTCCTGAATCTGGATGGCCGAAATATTTTCTTTTGGAAGTTGCAGAATATGCGCCAATGAATAATATTTATTTAAAGATCTGGTTATGATTTCTTTTTGTAAGCATGATATGAATACCTGTCTGAAAAGTTGAGCCTGAGGCAGGATGGAGGGGACCGCTCATGTGAAGTCATGAGGGCGATCTTTTGGGGTGAATGCTTCATAAGTAACTGGAATTAAAAAAGTTTTTGGCAAAGCTTTTTTCAAAAAGCTTTGAAAACGGCCGCTTTTCTAAAAGGTATGCGGTGCACGCCCTGCCCGCTCATGACAGGCTGGATAAAAGATCGACTGCGGAAATGATTTCTTTTGTCCGTTTTAAAAAACGCAGGGCTGATACATCGACAACATCATTCAGGTCAGCATAGCGGAAACCTTCCATGATCTTGTCATTGTCAAATGCTGATGTATCCATATCGGGATACCCGCGTTTTATTTTACGAATCCACTCGCTCTGGCTTCTGGTATAATAATGATTGATCTGGCATTCATCATAGATAGGCCCGTGATTGACTATGCCCGGCTTTTCCCATGTCGGTTCACGATGCAGGACATTGATGCTCCTGCCATCAATTTCAAAAACATGAGGATTGATGCAGTGTTTTGTTTTTTTGGGGTTCAGAATGGTTTTGACATGGCGGGTATTGTAAAAATTTTCATCCGATCTTCTGGTGAAGGATTCCATCATCAATCCTTCGGGCGCATTGATATGGCCTGATGACCCGAACATGGCCCAGTTGAGAACCAGGGCATCATACGCATCATATTTTTCAAGAAAATCGTTTATATTCTCGTCGTTTTTTGGAACGATAAATTCATCGGAATCAATGAAAGCCATCCATCTGAATTCCTCACGATAGGTCGAAATACAGAAATTATAAGCATCTATCTGATAAAAGAAGTCCTCCTTTTCCCATAAATGGTATCTGACATCCATGAACCTGCCGAGTTTTTCAATTTCAGGGCGGGTATTATCAGTTGAATTGTTATCAAGTATAATGATTGTATCGAATCCCAGTGCCTTGTGGTAGCAGACCCATTCCTTGATGTGGGCTTCTTCATTTTTGATAATCATGCACACAGAGGACTTGGAGGGATGCATTTTCAGGGCCTAAAATATTCCAGCAAGGTCAGGCACTAGACGGGATAATCTTTTACAATCTGTAAAAATGGCCCGCAGGCGGCGTGTGTCGCGGAGAATGCCTGGCCGGACCTGCTGTGTGTATGGACCTTCCGGTCTATAGATAATGCTGTCCGGCTGTGCAAAAGCTTGACCTTGGGCGGGGAAAAGCATATTATGGCGACCATTCCTGATGGTGCTCCGGCCCAGATGGAATCCCTTCCTGTCAGTCAAGCAGCATCAACCGTTTCATCCGAACATGGTCAGGCCCCTTTCGTGGCGCGCCTTCGTCCCTCTGATTGCTGACTTTTCTTTCCCTCCGTGAACTGCCCACTTATAGGCACATCCTGCATGCAACTCGCCGAACTCAAGGCCAAAACTCCAGCAGACCTTCTGGCTTATGCTGAAAGTCTGAACATTGAAAACGCATCATCTCTTCGCAAGCAGGAGCTGATGTTCACGATCCTCAAGACCCTGGCTGATAACGACCAGGCCATCTATGGGGACGGCACGCTTGAAATCCTGTCCGATGGATTTGGCTTCCTCCGCTCGCCCGAGGCCAATTACCTGCCAGGGCCGGATGATATCTACATCTCTCCCAGCCAGGTCCGCCGCTTTGGCCTGCGCACCGGTGATACGGTGGAAGGCCAGATCCGCGCCCCGCGCGATGGGGAGCGGTATTTTGCGCTGCTCAAGGTCAACGCCATCAATTTCGAGCCGCCCGAGGCCGTGCGCCAGCGCATCAACTTCGACAACCTGACTCCGCTCTACCCCGAGCGGCGGCTGAAGATGGAAGTCGAGAACTCGGCCGTGGGTGGCGCTGAAGCCCCGGTGCCCACCGGCAAGGGGAAGGGCAAGACCCCGAACCGCGATTTCACTTCCCGCGTGATCGACCTTGTCTCGCCCATCGGCATGGGCCAGCGCGCTCTGATCGTAGCCCCCCCGCGCACCGGCAAGACCGTGATGCTGCAGAGCATCGCCTCCTCCATTTCCGCCAACCACCCCGAGGTCTTCCTCATCGTGCTGCTGATTGACGAGCGGCCCGAGGAAGTGACCGACATGGCGCGTTCCGTGCGCGGCGAGGTGGTGTCCTCCACCTTTGACGAGCCCGCCACCCGCCACGTGCAGGTGACGGAAATGGT
The DNA here is from genome assembly GCF_054182245.1 of Komagataeibacter sp. NFXK3. Lineage (NCBI taxonomy): Bacteria > Pseudomonadati > Pseudomonadota > Alphaproteobacteria > Acetobacterales > Acetobacteraceae > Komagataeibacter > Komagataeibacter sp. NFXK3. Next base: position 333,142 of record NZ_JAPIVJ010000001.1, on the reverse strand, counting down.
GCTGGAAAAAGCCAAGCGCCTTGTCGAGCACAAGCGTGACGTGGTGATTCTGCTGGATTCCATCACGCGCCTGGCCCGGGCCTACAACACGGTCGTGCCCTCATCGGGCAAGGTGCTGACCGGTGGCGTGGACGCCAATGCGCTGCAGCGCCCCAAGCGCTTCTTCGGTGCGGCCCGTAACATCGAGGAAGGGGGGTCGCTGACCATCATCGCTACCGCCCTGATCGATACCGGCAGCCGCATGGATGAGGTCATTTTTGAAGAGTTCAAGGGCACCGGCAACTCGGAGCTGATCCTTGACCGCAAGCTGGCCGACAAGCGCACCTTCCCCGCGATCGACATCACCAAGAGTGGCACGCGCAAGGAAGAACTGCTGGTTGATCGTGCCGACCTGGCCAAGATGTGGGTGCTGCGCCGTATCCTTGCGCCGATGGGCACGATGGATGCGATGGACTTCCTGCTCGACAAGCTGAAATACAGCAAGACCAACCACGACTTCTTTGATGCGATGAATACCTGATCGCATCAGGACGTGTGATGAATCAAAAAACCCCGGCTTTGCAGCCGGGGTTTTTTATTGAAAGTTTTTGGTGAAGCTTTTTTCAAAAAGCTTCGGAAGACGCTGCCTTTTTGGAAAAAAGGGGGCACCCAAAAACTTTTATCAGGGCAGCAGGATGGTGCTGCCGGTGGTCTTGCGCGATTCCAGTGCGATATGCGCCTGTGCCGCATCCTTGAGCGCAAAGGACTGGCCGATGCGCGGCGTCAGCACGCCTTTCTCAACAAGGGCAAACAGTTCATGGGCTGCATGCTCAAGGGCCGTGCGCTGGGCGATATAGGTCATGAGCAGGGGGCGGGTCAGGTAAAGGCTGCCATGGCTGGCCAGCGTGCCCACATCCACTCCGGTCACGGCACCTGTGGCATTGCCGTAGCTGACCATCAGCCCCCGTGGCCGGAGGCAGGACAGGCTGGCCTCGAACGTGGCCTTGCCGAGACTGTCATACACCACGGGCAGCATGCGGCCTTCGGTCAGGGTGCGGACCTGTTCGGCCACAGTGTCGGTGCCGATGATGACATCCGCCGCGCCATTGGCCTTGGCCAGTGCAGCTTTTTCCGGCGTGGAGACTACGCCGATCACGCGCGCGCCCAGATGCCGTGCCCACTGGCACATGAGCAGCCCCACGCCGCCTGCTGCCGCATAGACCAGAATGTCATCGCCCGGCTGCACGCAGTACACCTCGCGCAGCAGCATGTGCACGCTCAGGCCGCGCAGCATCATGGCGGCGGCTGTCTGGGCCGTGATATCGGGCGGAAGCACCACGACCCGGTCTGCCGCGATGGCGCGCAGGGTGGCGTATCCACCCGGTGTTGCGGGGTAGGCCACCCGCATGCCGACCTCCAGCCCCGTTACGCCTTCACCCACTGCCGTGATGGTGCCAGCCCCCTCCATGCCGGGAATGGCGGGCAGGGCGGGGAATTTGTACAGCCCGCTGCGGAAATAGGTATCAATGAAATTGACGCCGATCGCCTCCTGCCGCAGCACAACCTCGCCGGGGCCAGGTGTCGGGACAGGCAGCGTTTCCACGCGGAGGACATCGGGCCCCCCATAGTCATGCACGCGGATGACGGTATTCATGATCGTGGCTCCTGTTCTGCTATGCGGGGTTCAAAGCGGGGTGGCGGACAGGGTTTCAAGGTCAAGCAGGAACTGCCGGTCACGGGCACCTTCATCGCCGGGATAGCTGTCGGGGTCATAATCCGGGCAATCGGCAAAATCGATGCGGTGGCAGGGAATGAAAATGGGGATGGGGTTCTCGGCGCAGGCACTGAGAATGGTCTCGGGCGATACGCCTGCCCGGCGAGCGGCATCGCGCCAGTTGACCTGCTGGCCCACGGGAATGGTCTGCATGAACTGCCACGCCGCCTGCTGCTCTGGCGTGCCATAGGGGGCAAGCGGCAGGTCGCACAGCGCGACCTCGCCATCAAAATAGGCTTCCAGCCAGGAGCGGGCTTTATCGAGCAGGGGTGTTTCTTCCTGGTCGCGGCCCCAGCCCCAGTCAAGCGCCACGATCTGCCCATCCTCGGCGGAGACGGTCAGGGGGGCCAGTGGCGAATGCATTGAAAGTTGTGGCATGAGTCACCTTGATCAGGACAAAGAGGTGAACGATAACGCCGTTCGCAGCACCGGCAAAATGATGATGACCTGATGGAGGCAAGAATGCAGGACAATGATGGCTCTCCCCCGGTCATTTTCGCCCTGGCCAGCGGCCTGTCGCGCGCGGCAATCGCCGTTATGCGCCTGAGCGGGAAGGGGAGTGGCCGGATGCTTGAAAGCCTCTGTGGCCGCCTGCCTGCGCCCCGCCGGGCCTCGCTGCGCGGGTTGTGGAACCGGCAGGGCGCCACGCCCGTGCTGCTCGATCGCGCGCTGGTGCTGTGGTTTCCCGGCCCGGACAGCTACACGGGCGAAGATAGCGTGGAACTGCACCTGCACGCTGGCCCTGCCGTGATCAATGCCGTGGCTGATGCGCTCGTAGCCCTTGGCGCGCGCCCAGCCGAGCCGGGCGAGTTCAGCCGCCGGGCCTTTGGCAACGGGCGCATCGACCTCATGCAGGCGGAAGGTATTGCCGACCTGATCGATGCCGAGACCGAGGCCCAGCGCAGGCAGGCGCTGGCGCAGGTTGATGGCGCGCAGAGCCGCCTGTATCACGCATGGGCTGACAGGCTGCGCACGCTGCTGGCCCATCAGGAAGCGCTGATCGACTTCCCCGATGAAGAACTGCCGCCGGAAGTGGAGCAGGGCCTGCTTGATGGCCTGACGGCGCTGCACGCAACCATGACGGCCTACCTGCGCGAGGGCGCGGGAGCAGAGCGGCTGCGGCGCGGGCTTGTCTTTGCCATTGTGGGCGAGCCGAATGTGGGCAAGTCCAGCCTGCTCAACGAGCTGGCGGGGCGGGATGCGGCAATCGTATCCGCCCGTGCCGGTACCACGCGCGATGCGATCGAGACCCGTATCGTGCTGGGTGACGTGCCGGTAACGCTTGTCGATACCGCCGGATTGCGCGAAACAGAGGATGAGATTGAAGCCGAGGGTGTGCGGCGCTCGATGTTTCACGTGAAACAGGCGGATTGCGTGGTGCAGGTCTTTACCGGCAGCACCCTTCCGCCCCGGCTGGAAGAGGGTGGCCTGCTGGTGTGCAACAAGATCGACCAGCACCACGCGCCTGAGGGGGCAATTGGCATCAGTGTTCTCACCCATGCGGGCATGGATGTGCTACGGACAGTGCTGGCCGAGAAAGCCCGCGCCCTGACAGCAGGCCGGGCCAATGCCCCGCTGACCCGCGCGCGCCATCGTGCCGCAATCGAGGAGACGGCGCACCATATCGGGCGCGCGCTTTCGCTGGCGTGGCCGGAAATGCGGGGTGAGGAAATGCGGCTGGCCATGCGCGCGCTTGGCCGCCTGACCGGGGCTGTGGATGTGGAAGCGCTGCTGGATACCGTGTTTGGCCAGTTCTGTATTGGCAAGTAGGAGCAAGGGGTGATGGATCGGGCCTATGATGTGATTGTCGTCGGGGGCGGGCATGCGGGGTGCGAAGCCGCCGCTGCCGCCGCGCGCACGGGTGCCCGCACCCTGCTGCTCACGCACCGGCGCGATACGGTGGGCATCATGTCGTGCAACCCGGCGATTGGCGGCATTGGCAAGGGGCATCTGGTGCGCGAGATCGATGCGCTGGACGGGTTGATGGGCATTGCCGCCGACCGGGCGGGCATCCACTTCAAGCTGCTCAATCGCTCCAAGGGCCCAGCGGTCCATGGCCCGCGCGCGCAGGCGGACCGCACGCTGTACCGGCAGGCCATACAGGACCTGCTGGAACAGACCGCGGGGCTGGAAATTGTGGAAGGCGCTGCGGGTGACGTGCGGCTCGATGCGCAGGGCCGCGTGGGCGGCGTAGTGTGTGAGGATGGCCGGGTCTTTTCTGCCGGTGCCGTCGTGCTGGCCACCGGCACCTTCCTGCGCGGCACCATCCATGTCGGGCATGACAGTGAGCCGGCGGGCAGGGTAGGGGATCGGCCCGCCAATGCGCTGGGTGAGCGTCTGGCCGCACTCGGCCTGCGCATGGGTCGCCTCAAGACCGGAACACCCGCCCGCATCGCGCGTGACAGCATCGACTGGGACAGCCTGCCCGAAGACCGGGGCGATGCCGAACCCGAACCCTTCAGCCGCATGACGGACGCCATCACCAATCCCATGGTCTCGTGCCGCATCACGGCCACCACGCCGCGCACGCATGAGATCATTCGCGAGAACCTGCACCTCTCGGCACTGTATGGTGGTGCAATCTCGGGGCGGGGGCCGCGCTACTGCCCCTCCATCGAGGACAAGGTGGTGCGGTTCGCGCAAAAGGATTCGCACCAGATCTTTCTTGAGCCCGAAGGCCTGCCCGGCAACCCCGATGGCGGGCTGGTCTACCCCAATGGCATTTCCACCAGCCTGCCTGCCCATGTGCAGCTTGAAATGCTGCAAAGCATTCCGGGGCTGGAAAACTGCCGCATCGTGCGGCCGGGCTACGCCGTTGAATATGATTATGTCGACCCGCGTGAACTCGCCCCCACGCTGGAACTCAAAAGCCTGCCCGGCCTGTTCCTGGCGGGGCAGGTCAACGGCACGACGGGTTATGAGGAAGCCGGGGCGCAGGGCCTGATCGCGGGCATCAACGCCGCCCGGCACGCAGCCGGTGAGGCAGGGGTAACGCTGGAGCGTGGCGATGCCTATATTGGGGTTATGATTGATGACCTGACCACGCAGGGCGTGTCCGAGCCATACCGCATGTTTACCTCGCGCGCGGAATACAGGCTGACCCTGCGGGCCGATAACGCTGACCTGCGTCTCACGCCGCGTGGCATGGAATGGGGGTGTGTTGCGGCACCACGCGCCGCGCGGCTCAAAGCGGAGCGGGCGGCCATTGATGCAGCCACCCGCCGGGCCGGGCAGGAAACCTATGCGCCGGAACTCCTGCGCCGGGCCGGGATCAGTGTCTCGGCAGACGGGCGCGCGCGCTCGCTGCTTGATGTGCTGGCCACTGACGCAACGCCCGCCATGATTGCCTCCATCGCCCCGTGGTTTGCCGACCTGCCGCCCCGCGTGGCCCGGCACCTGGCCACCGAGGCTCGCTACAGCGGCTACATTACCCGTCAGGATCGTGAGATCCGCCAGCTTGCCACCGAAGGCCGCATCACCCTGCCGCCTGACCTCGATTATGCGCAGGTTGGCGGGCTGAGCAGCGAGATGCAGGAGCGCCTTGCGCGCGTGCGGCCCGTAACCTTTGGCGCTGCCCAGCGCATTCCCGGCATTACGCCCTCAGCCCTTGTGGCGCTCTTGGCCCATATCCGCCAGCGCCAGGTTGCAGCCTGATGGCGCGCGACGACGCCGTAGCGGTGCTGGCCGATGTTTCACGTGAAACAGGCGAACGGCTGGAGCAGTATGCCGACCTGCTGCTGCGCTGGAATGCGCGCATCAACCTTGTCTCCCCCCATGACCTGCCGCATCTGTGGTCACGCCATATCGGCGATAGCCTTCAGCTTGCCAGCCTGATCCCCCCCGGCGGGGTGGATCTTGTCGATATGGGCTCGGGCGGGGGGTTTCCCGGTCTGGTCATTGCATGTGCGACCGATGCGAATGTGACGCTGGTTGAATCCGACCAGCGCAAGGCCGCCTTCCTGCGTGAGGCGGCGCGGGTGGCGGGGGTGAAGGTGCGGGTCTGCGCGCAGCGGCTGGAGGTGGCCGATGTGCCGCCAGCGCAGGTGGTGACGGCCCGGGCCCTCGCACCCCTGTCGCGCCTGCTGGAATGGGGCACGCGGTTCCTGCGGCCCGATGGTGTCTGCCTGTTTCTGAAAGGACGCAACGCAGAGGAAGAATTGACGATGGCCCGTGCCGATTGGCACATGGCGACAACCCGGATTCCAAGCCGTACCAATACGGATGGTGTGATTCTAGAATTGAGCGATATCAGGCGTGTCAGAGACCATAACAATGAATGATACGGGAAGCCGGTCCGCGTCTTCCCCCCGCATTATCGCGCTGGCCAACCAGAAGGGCGGCGTAGGCAAGACAACCACCGCCATCAACGTGGCGGCGGCGCTGGCTACCTCGGGGCTGAAAGTGCTGCTGGTCGATCTCGACCCGCAGGGCAATGCCTCGACCGGTCTGGGCGTTGGGTATGACGCCCGCAGCAGCGGCACCTATGCCATGCTTGAAGATGGCGCGCGCGCCGCAGGCGTGGTGCAGGCCAGCGCGGTGCCGGGCCTGTCGCTGATTGCGGCGGATACCGAACTGGCTGGCGCCGAACTGGAACTGGTCATGGCGGAAGGGCGTGAATACCGCCTGCGTGAGGCGCTGGCCCAGATTGGCAGCGATTATGACGTGGTGCTGATCGATTGCCCGCCCAGCCTTGGCCTGCTCACGCTCAACGCGCTGGTGGCGGCGCAGTCGGTGCTCGTGCCGCTGCAATGCGAGTTCTTCGCGCTTGAAGGCATCAGCCAGCTGGTGCGTACCGTCAACAGCGTGAGCAAGGGGCTCAATCCCGCGCTCAAACTCGATGGCATCGTGCTGACCATGTATGACCGGCGCAACAACCTGTCGGAACTGGTGGCTGATGATGCCCGCAGCTTCTTTGGCAACAAGGTGATGGAAACCCTCATTCCCCGCAATATCCGCATCTCCGAGGCACAGAGCCATGGGCAGCCGGTCATGAATTATGACCAGCGCTCGTCGGGCAGCCAGGCCTATCAGGCGCTGGCAACCGAACTGGCCCAGCGCCTTGGCCTGTCGGCTGGCCATAAAGGGAAGGCACGCGCGTGAAAACCAAGAAGGAAGCAGGCCGCCCCCGTCTGGGTCGCGGGCTTGCGGCATTGCTGGGCGAGCAGGTCAATGCGCTGCCTGCCGCGCCGGCTGTTGAAGGACGCAAGGCGCCGGAAGCCATTTCCAGCCTGCCGGTTGATGTCATGGAGCCAAGCCCCTTTCAGCCGCGCCAGCAGATGGAACCGGGCGCGCTGGATGAACTGGCCAGTTCCATCCGCGTGCGCGGCATTTTGCAGCCCATTCTGGTCCGGCCCCATCCGCAGCGCCCGGGCACCTACCAGATCATTGCGGGCGAGCGCCGGTGGCGGGCTGCGCAGATCGCCGGGCTTCATGACGTGCCGGTGCATATCCGCCCGCTTGATGATGGCGATGCCATGGCCGCGGCCCTGGTCGAGAACCTCCAGCGCGCCGACCTCAACGCCATCGAGGAGGCCGAGGGCCTTCAGCGCCTGCTTGATGACTATGCCCTGACCCAGGATGAACTGGCCGGCGCCATCGGCAAGTCGCGCCCGCATGTGGCCAACATGGTCCGCCTGCTGCAACTGCCGCCGCCCGTGCGCGATGCGGTGCGCCATCAAAGCCTCTCCGCCGGTCATGCCCGGGCCCTGCTGGCGCATCCCGATCCGGTGGCCGCACTGAAGGTGGTGCTGGCGCAGGGGCTGAACGTGCGCCAGACCGAGGCCCTGGCCAAACAGCATGAGCGCAAGGTCGCTACCGCGCGCGAGAAGGGGGAGAAGGCTGCCAGGAACCCCGAGATCACCGCCCTTGAGCGCGATCTTGCCACAAGGCTGGGCCTGAAAGTGCAGATCAGCTTTGATGGCAAGGGTGGGAGCCTGAAGATCGATTACCGTTCTCTCGAGCAGTTTGATGGGCTGCTGCGGCTGCTCCAGCGCTAGGGAGTATAAAAAAGTTCAAAAAACCCCTTGCCACCCAACGGGGTGACTGCTAGAAGCCCTCTCACCCGAGAGGGTAACCCTGTGGGCGCATAGCTCAGTTGGTAGAGCAGCTGACTCTTAATCAGCGGGTCCAAGGTTCGAGCCCTTGTGCGCCCACCATAGGGTTTAATAAGATTACATAAGTCCCCATCAAGGCTCTGCCGGTGGGGATTTTTTGTATCATGCACGCAGCACAGAAGGGGGAACAGCATGATGACTCCGTTCCGCCCGTTCGCCGGTCCCGCAGGGCCATGATCTCTTCGCGTGCCCCCCTGATCGGTATCACGCTCGATAGTGAGCCACCCTCCACCACGGGCGGCTATTCCCGCTTTGCATGGTACGCGCTGCGCCAGAACTACATGGACATGATTTCCGCCTGTGGCGGCCTGCCCGTGGCTGTGGGGCATGATGCGGCGCAGGCTGCGCAGATGATGGCGCGGCTCGACGGGCTGGTGGTGACCGGGGGCGCCTTTGACGTGTCGCCACAGCTTTATGGCGATGAACCGCCGCATGCCACCGTGCAGACCAAGCCGCGCCGCACGGCAGCGGAACTGGCGCTGCTGGGGGCGGGACTGGATCTGGGGCGACCCGTGCTGGGCATTTGCGGCGGCATGCAGCTGCTCGCCGTGCTGCTCGGTGGGCGGCTGGTGCAGCATATTCCCGATACCTATCCCGCGGCCCTGGCGCATGAACAGCCCAACCCGCGTGACGAGGCGGGGCATGTGGTGCATGTCACCCCCGGCACGCAGCTTGCGCGCCTGGTGGGGCGCGATACGCTGGCCGTCAATTCATCGCACCATCAGGCGGTGGCGGATGCCGGGCGCGGAGTCGTCTGCGCCACGGCGCCCGATGGCGTGGTCGAGGCCATTGAGCTTTCCGGCTATCCGTTCTGTATGGGGGTGCAGTGGCACCCCGAATTTGGCATATCGGCAGGAGACCGTCTTCTGTTCGAAGGGTTGATCGACGCTGCGAGGCAGACAGGAACATGACACAGGACCATTCCACCGAAGCCCCCCCCGCGCGTGGCGACCGTATTGCCAAATGGCTGGCCCGTTCGGGCGTGTGCAGCCGGCGCGATGCCGAGCGCCTGATTGCCGAGGGCAAGGTGCAGCTCAACGGCGCGCCCGTCACCCATCCGGCCACTTTTGTCGATGAAGGCGATATCGTTCAGGTCGAGCAGAAGGTGGTCGGCGCGCCCGACCGCACGCGGCTGTGGCGCTACCACAAGCCCGACGGGCTGGTCACGACCCACCGTGACCCCGAGGATCGCCCCACCGTGTTCGATTCCCTGCCGCCGGGCATGCCGCGCGTCATCAGCGTGGGCCGCCTTGACCTGAATAGTGAGGGGCTCTTGCTGCTCACCAATGATGGCGCGCTCGCGCGCAGGCTGGAACTGCCCAGCAATGGCTGGATCAGGCGCTACCGCGTGCGCGTGTTTGGCGTGGTTGATGAGCGCGCGCTGGCATCCCTGATCAGGGGCAGCGAGTTTGATGGCGTGCGCTATGGCCCGATCGAGGCGCAGCTTGATTCCGTCAAGGGCGATAATGCCTGGCTGACCGTATCGCTGCGTGAAGGCAAGAACCGCGAGATCCGCAAGGTGATGCAGGGGCTGAACCTGCATGTCAGCCGCCTGATCCGCACTTCCTACGGGCCGTTCCAGCTTGGCACGCTCAAGCGGGGCGAACTCGAGGAGGTGACCGGCAAGGTGATCCGTGAGCAGATCGCGGGCCTTGCGGGCGGCAAGACCCCGCGCGGGGCCTGATGCGCATCATCGCGGGCGAATGCCGAGGTCGCAGCCTGCTGGCGCCGCCGGGGCAGGTCACGCGGCCCACGGCGGACCGGGTGCGCCAGGCCCTGTTTGATACGCTGGCCCATGCGGCATGGGCCGGGGCGGACCGGCTGCGCGGCGCGCATGTGCTCGACGGGTTTGCCGGAACGGGTGCTCTGGGGCTTGAGGCCCTTTCACGCGGGGCGGCATCGGCGCTGTTTGTCGAGCGCGACCGCGCGGCCCAGCGGTGCCTGCGCGAGAATGTGCGCGGCTGTGGCGTGCAGGACCGTGCCACGATTCGCGCCTGCGACATGCTGCGCCTGCCGCCGCGTGGCACTGCTGCCCCCGCTGATCTGGTCTTTCTTGATCCACCCTATAACCAGGATCTGCCCACAAGGGCGCTGGCCGTGCTTGAACGGGGCGGGTGGCTGCATGCCCGCACCCTCATCGTGGTCGAGACGGCGGCGGCGGAAGAGGCTCCCGTGGCGGCGCAGCGCCTGCTGCTCGAGCGGCGGCACGGGGCGGCCTGCCTGTATGCCTGGCAGCATGGGGTGGATGATAACGGGTGATTCATCGCCGTATTTTATCCTGTCGGCCTTCTTTCTGTCGTGTGGACAGGGTTATAGTTGTTTCGTTTGGCGGGAATGGCAGGCGCGGCATGCAAGGTCATCTCCCTCGTGCTTTTGGTCCCCGCAGGCGGGCCTTATGATCGGGATGTGGATTTTTGGCGATCTTCAGCCGTTTTTTTCCTGAATCACTTTCCTCTGGCCCGGCCCGTTCGCGCCTGCGCGAACGGTTGGCCGAAGCCGGTGGCGTGGGGTTGTGGATTCTGGCGCTGTGTCTCGTCATCGCGTTATGGAGTTACGATCCGCGCGATCCCTCCGCCAATACGTCAAGCGCGCAGCCGCCAGGCAACCTGCTCGGGCGGCCGGGCGCCTATATGGCGGACTTCATGCTCCAGAATTTCGGGATCGTGGGCACGCTGACCATTTTCTGCCTCATGGCATGGGGCTGGCGCCTGATCCGCCATCATGGGCTGGCATCGGCACTGCTGCGTCTCATCGCGCTGTTGTGCGGCCTGCCGGTCATTGCGGCTGATGTCGCGGCCCTGCCGCTGCTGGCGGGGCTACACGCGCCGCAATGGCCCACGCAGGCGGGCCTGGGCGGTGCGGTTGGCCTGTCGGTCGCGCATATGTCGATTCAGGCCGCCACCGTGTTCATGGGGCGCGGCGGCCCCTTTCTCGTCTGGGTGCTGGGGCTGGTGCTGGGTGGCCTGCTGGTGCTGCTGGCGCTCGCCCTGTCCCTGTCGGAATGGCAGGGCATGGGGCGTGGCTTCCTGTCCGGGCTGCGCCAGCCCATGGTGCTGGTGGCCTGGCTGCGCCGCATGACGGCCCGGCCCGAAGCAGGGCAGGGCAGGGCGCAGGCACCGGCCTGTCCACCCGCCTCTCAGGCTGTCCCTGCCGCAGCGCCCCCTTCATCACAGGCCGCGCTGATGGAGGAAGAGGACGAACCGCTTTTCAATACCGCCCTGACAGTGTCCACGCCCCATGCTGAAGCAGCCGTTCCCGCGACCGTTCCCGGCACGGGCCTGACGCCGGTGAATGATGCGGCCTCCCCGGGCAGCCTGCGCGCGAACGTGCCCGCCACCACGACAAAGCCGGATGCGGCGCGCCCGGCGCTGCCCGGCAGCCGCAAGGTGGAAGGGGGGCGACCGGCGCAGGTGTCGTTGCAGAGCAACTGGATGCACCCGCCCGGCATGGATGAGGACATTCCCCAGCCGCTGCTGATGGGGGGGGATGACACGCCCTCTGACCGCGCGCCATGGCATGACGAGCCGCCTGCGCCTGAAAACAGGGCCATCACCGATCATCCGGGCACGCCGCCCGCTGTTGAGGAACCCGCGCGCCCGAACATCTTTTCGCGCCTTTTCTCCGGCGGCTCGCGCGCTGAAGAGGCGCCCGCCCGCCCGGATGCATATGAGTCGCCTGCGCCCGCAGCGTCCGCCACGCCCGCCTATACGCCGCCGCAACAGCCGCAGTGGCAGTTTCCCTCGCTGTCACTCCTGACCCCGCCGCCGCCGGCCTCCACGACCAAGCCGACCGAGGAACTGCTCAAGGCCAATGCCGCCCAGCTCGTGACCGTGCTGTCCGAATACGGGGTGCAGGGCACGATCGTGGCCTATCATGCAGGCCCCGTGGTCACGCTGTATGAACTCCAGCCTGCTGCCGGCATCCGCGCCGCCCGCGTGATTGGCCTGGCGGATGACGTGGCGCGTTCCCTGTCGGTGCTCAGCGTGCGCATCGCCACCGTGCCGGGGCGCAACGTGATTGGCATCGAGGTGCCGAACTCACGGCGCGAGACGGTCTATTTCTCCGAATTGCTCATGGACCCCAGATGGGCGCATTCTCCCGCGCGGCTCAACCTTGCGCTTGGCAAGGATATTGCGGGTGAATCGGTTTACAGCGACCTTGCCGCCATGCCCCACCTGCTGATCGCGGGCACCACGGGGTCGGGCAAGTCGGTGGGGGTGAACTCCATGATCCTGTCGCTGCTCTACCGCCTCTCGCCCGAGCAGTGCCGCCTGATCCTGATCGATCCCAAGATCCTCGAGCTGTCCATCTACGAAGGCATTCCCCACCTCATGACCCCGGTGGTGACGGAACCGGCCAAGGCGGTCGCGGCCATGAAATGGGCGGTGCGCGAGATGGACCGCCGCTACCGCGCCATGGCGCACCTGCAGGTGCGTAACATCGCCAGCTACAACGAGCGCGTGACCGAAGCCCGCGAACGCGGCGAGATCGTGACCCGGCGCGTGCAGACCGGCTACGACCCCGAAACCGGCAAGCCGACCTTCGAGGAGCAGCAGCTTGCCCTTGATTCGCTGCCGTACCTTGTCATCGTGGTTGATGAGATGGCCGATCTCATGATCGTGGCGGGCAAGGAGATCGAGTCCCTGCTGCAACGCCTTGCACAGAAGGCGCGCGCGGCGGGCATCCATCTCATCCTTGCCACCCAGCGCCCCTCGGTCGATGTGATTACCGGCACCATCAAGGCCAATTTCCCCACGCGTATTTCCTTTCAGGTCATCAGCAAGTTCGACAGCCGCACCATTCTGGGCGAGCAGGGGGCCGAGCAGCTTCTGGGCCGGGGCGACATGCTGTTCATGCAGGCGGGCGGGCGGATCACGCGCGTGCATGGCCCCTTCGTGGCGGATGCGGAGGTGGAAGCTGTCGTGGCCTTCCTGCGCACGCAGGGCGAGCCGATCTATGATGATGACGTCATCTCGCCGCAGGAAGAAGACAGCGCTGACAAACCGTTTGCCGCCCCCTCTGGCGGCGCTGATGAAGATGGCCTGTTTGCCCAGGCGGTCGAGGTGGTGGCGCGCGAGGGCAAGGCCTCGACGTCCTTCATCCAGCGCCATCTCTCCATCGGCTATAACCGTGCGGCCAAGATCATCGAACAGATGGAAAAGGAAGGGCTGGTCAGCGAGGCCAATCATGTGGGCCGCCGTGAAGTGCTGATGCGCCGCTCGACAGAAGACGAATGAGGCCATCTTCGCCCCGACCCGCATCCGTGCAGCCCACTGGCTCCCTGCCGTTCACGGTTCTGTACCGTGACAGCCGCTTCGTGGTGCTCGACAAGCCGCCGGGGTTGCCGGTCCATCCCGGCCGCAGGGGTGGGGCGAGTGTCGAGGACTGGTTTCCCCTCCTGTCCCGCCACCGCAACGGGCCGTGGCTGGCGCACAGGCTGGATCAGGATACGGCGGGCTGCCTGGTCGTGGCGCTGCGCAAGCAGGCCCTGGTAGCGGCGCAGGCCTGTTTTGCTTCAGGCCTGGCCCGCAAGACCTACTGGGCCATCGTGCATGGCACGCCTGCGGGCCTGTCTGGCGTGGTTGCAGATCCCCTGGGCCGCGTGGAAGAGGCCGGGCAGTGGCGCATGCAGGCCAATGTGAAGGACGCGCAGCCTGCCCGTACGCGGTGGCGGGTGCTGGGGCAGGGCAGGGATGCGGCCGGTGCACCCATAAGCTGGCTGGAACTGGTGCTGGAAACCGGGCGCACCCATCAGGCCCGCGTGCATTGCGCCCTGATCGGCTGCCCCATACGGGGGGATGAGCGCTATGGCGCGCCCACGGCCGGGGCGCTACACCTCATGAGTCGCGGCATCAATCTGCCGCTTGACCCGCCCGTGCGGGCCATGGCGCCCCCACCGGACCATATGCGCCGCATCATGGCCGAGGCAGGCTGGGTCGTGCCGCCCGCCAACGTGGAAAAGGAAACAGCACGGTGTTCGCCCATACTCTGACGCAGGAGCTGCTGCGTGTTCTGGAACGGCCAGACCTGCGGGTGATTGCGGGCGCGCGGCGCATCGTGCTGGACCCGGTGCTGCACGCACCCTTCCGCATCCTGCCCGATGGGGGGATCGTGCTTGGCCTGCCGCTTCAGGGTGACCTTGAGCAGACGGCCTTTTTCCTGCGCCATGCGCTTGAACTCGCCGCCCTGCTGGAACGCGCGCCCCGGCAGCCTTTTCATGCCGCCTTCTGCGCCGCCCGTACGGCAGCGCTGTTCTGGTACCTCGATACGGGCCGCGCCGATACGGATGCGCCAGCCGCATGGGTGCCCCTGATGGCCGGGGCCTGTGTGCCGGACAGCGCCACCCTGCGCGCGACATGGCCTGCCCTGGCCCCCCTGCAGCCCGCACTTGCCGCCACGCCCGTGGAGGCCGATTTCACGGCATTGCAGGGCGCGCTGACCCGGTTATGGAAGCTGCTGGGGCCGATCGAGACCCTGATGGCAACGGGCGGCGATGCCCGGCTGGCGCTGGACCCGGCAACGGGGCTGAATCATTACGGCTGTTCGCACCGGCCCCGGCCCTGGGCCATCACCTTTGCCTCGTCCACGGCCTCGTCCCTGTCCGAGCGTGGCTTTGCCGGCGCCGAAACGGCCCGTCTCGCCCTGGTGGCGGGGGCCTTGCAGGACCGGGCGGAGGAGGCGGCCCGGGCACAGGATGCCGATATACAGGCCCGTATCGCCACCGCGTTTGGGCTGACCGGGCAAGAAGGCGTGGTGCTGGCCCCGTCGGGCACGGATTGCGAGCTGTATGCGCTGGCCCTTGCGGCGCTGGCGCCCTGTGGCCGCCCCGTCAGCAATATCCTCCTTGCCCCCGAGGAGACGGGCAGCGGTGTGCCCCTGGCCGCGCAGGGCCGTCATTTTGCCAATGACACTGCCCTCGGCCACGGCGTGACACGGGGCGCGCGCATTGCGGGTTTCCCTGATGACACGGAGGTGGTCAACGTGCCCATGCGCGATGGGGCGGGCCATGTGCGCGCCCTGGCGGATGTGGATGCACAGACGCGCCGCCTGACGCATGAACTGCGCGCGGCAGGCCGCCATGTGCTGCTGCATCGGCTTGACCTGTCCAAGACGGGCCTGCTCGCACCGGGGCTTGCGGCGCTGGAAGAGGCGACCGCCCCGCTTGGCGCAGGCCCGGATGACCGGCCCGACGTGGTGGTGGATGCCTGTCAGGCACGGCTCGACCCGGCACGGGTGCGTGCCTATCTGGACATGGGCTGGATGGTGATGGTGACCGGCTCCAAATTCTTTACCGGGCCGCCCTTTTGCGGGGCGCTGCTGCTGCCTGCCTGCGTGCGCCGCAGGCTTGATGGACCGCGCAGTCTGCCCGCCGGGCTTGCGGATTACAGCTATCAAGCCGCCTGGCCAGCAGGCCCGGCGCGTGATGGCCTGGCGCCGGGGCACAATATCGGCCTGATCCTGCGCTGGCAGGCGGCCCTGGCTGAAATAACGGCGTTTGGCGCCATACCGCGTGCCGTGGTGCGCGACCGGCTGCGCACTTTCCTTGCGGCCGTGACGGCGCAGATCGCGGCCAGCCCCGTGCTGGAACTGCTGCCGCCTGTTGCGCCCGCCCGGCCCGGGCCCGATCAGGCATGGGACTGTCTGCCCACCATCATGAGCTTTTTTGTCCGTGCGCCCGACAGCCCCGAAGGCGGCTTTCGCCCGCTGGCGGTGGCCGAGGCGCGGCAGTTATATGCGTGGCTCAATACCGATCTTTCCGGCTGTATTCCCCCTGATGACGCTGATGCAGCCCTTGCCGCGGTGTTGTGCCATGTAGGCCAGCCGGTGCCGCTGGCCCATCCCGACCTGCCCGATGCACTGGCGGGGGCGCTGCGCATTTCGGCTGGCGCGCGGCTGGTTTCGGGCGAGCCCTCGCATGAGGGCATGGACCCGACCGAACGCCTGCACCGCGAGGCGCGCAATGTCGGGCGCATCCTTGACAAGATTGGCCTGATCCTGCGGCACTGGCCCCGCCTTGCCGCCATGGCGCCCGTGCAGACCTACCTGCCGCATGGCTGGCGCGCGCGTGCGATTCTGCCTGCCTGACCTTTTCCTGTTTTTTCCATGATGGATTTCCGGTGTGACGATACAGACCAACCACGGCAATTTTCTTGATACCCCGCAGCTGGAAAAGGGGGTGACCCGCTTCTGGCTGATCCGCCACGCCCTGGTGGAACAGAATGCCCGCATGCGGCTGTATGGGGCGATGGATGTGCCGCTCTGCCCCGACAGCCTCGTGGCGCAGCGCGAAATGTATGAAACGCTGGCCCGCCGCCTGCCAAAACCCGCCTTGTGGTTTACCTCGCCGCTGTCACGCACCCAGCATACCGCGCGCGCCATCCAGAAGGCCGGGTATGGCCCGCATGAATGGTGCGTGGAGCCTGACCTGACCGAACAGTCGATGGGCGAGTGGCATGGCATTACGCATGATACGCTGCCTGACAAGCTGAGCCTGCCCGCTCATCCGTTCTGGTCAGTGGGTGCAACCGAGCTGCCGCCGCAGGGTGAAAGCATGGTGCAGGTATGCTCGCGCGTGGGGGCCTGCCTTGACCGCCTCGCTGCCGAGCATGAGGGGCAGGACATGGTGGTGGTCAGCCACGGGGGCGCCATTCGCGCGGCCCTGGCCCATGCCCTGCGGGTTCACCCCGAAACGGCGCTGCATTTCTCCATCCAGAACCTGGCGCTGAGCGTGGTCGAGCGCCTGCCTGAGGGGTGGCGCATCGTGACCGTAAACGACCTGCCCTTGCCCTGAACAACAGGGGTCATGAATCAATAGGTCATGCCCCTACCGTGTGGGGCCAGGAGCATACAGGCGTTAAGGGCACGATCATTTACTGCCAGGTTGACGTGTGCGGGGTCGGGAGCATGCCGGCGGCATGATCCCCAGTCCGCCCATCATCAGCCCCCCGTGCCACCCACGGTCAGGCCCGTCATTTTAAGGGTTGGCTGGCCCACGCCCACCGGCACCCCCTGGCCTGCCTTGCCGCAGGTGCCAATGCCGGGGTCAAGGGCGGGTTCGCCGCCAATCATGGTCACCTTGGTCATGGCGTCCGCGCCATTGCCGATCAGGGTGGCGCCGCGCACGGGGGATGTGATCCTGCCATTCTCGATCATGTAGGCCTCGGATGCGGCAAACACGAACTTGCCCGAGGTGATGTCCACCTGGCCGCCGCCAAAATTGACGGCATACAGGCCGCGCTTCGTGCTGCGGATCATGTCCTCGGTCGTGGCATCGCCACCGAGCATGATGGTGTTGGTCATGCGCGGCATGGGTGCATGGGCGTAAGACTGGCGGCGGCCATTGCCGGTGGGGGCAACCCCCATCAGGCGGGCATTGAGGCGGTCCTGCAGGTAGCCGGTCAGGATGCCATCCTCGATCATGACCGTGCGGCCGGTCGGCGTGCCTTCATCATCAATGGTCAGGCTGCCCCGACGTTCGGGAATGGTGCCATCATCCACCACGGTCACGCCAGGGGCCGCCACGCGCTGGCCCATCAGCCCGGCGAAGGCCGACGTGCCCTTGCGGTTGAAATCGCCCTCAAGCCCGTGGCCCACGGCCTCGTGCAGCAGGATGCCGGGCCAGCCCGCGCCCAGCACCACCTCCATCTCGCCCGCGGGTGCAGGGCGGGCATCAAGGTTGACCAGCGCCATGCGCAGCGCCTCGTCCACCGCGTTCTTCCACACTTCGGGGGCAAGCAGGCGGCTGTAGGCATAACGGCCGCCCAGCCCGTGGCCGCCGCTTTCGCGCCGCCCGTCCTGCTCAACCACCACCGACACGTTCAGCCGCACCAGCGGGCGGATATCGGCCATGCGCTGCCCGTCGGGCCGCAGGATCTGGATGGCCTGCCACTCCGCCGAGATCGAGGCCATCACCTGCACCACGCGCGGGTCACGCGCGCGGGCATAGGCATCAAGCTCCGACAGCATGGCCGCGCGCGTGGCGAATTCGCCCTCCGCCAGCGGGTTGATGTCGGGGTAGAGGCGGTGATTGGTTGAACGGGGGCCTGCAGCCAGCATGCCCGAACGGCCCGCGCGCACCTGGCTTACGGTCTCGGCGGCGCGGCGGATCGCGCTTTCGCTGATCTCGTCGGAATGGGCGAAGCCGGTTTCCGTCTCCAGCACGGCACGCAGGCCGAAGCCTGATGACGTATCGAAGGTTGCGGAGCGGATCACGCCCTCATCAAGCGAAATGCCCTCGCTTTCACGATATTCCAGGAAAAGCTCGCCATCATCCATCCCCTCGAGCGCCTGCTGCACAAGGCGCTCGGCATCGGGGCGGCCAAGGCGGGCACCGGCGCGTTCAAAGAACAGGGCATCGGTTGTGGCCAGCGGGGTGAGACCCTGAAGGGATGAGGGCATGAAAGGACGACTCCGGTTTGGCGGAACAGGAAAAACACGAACGCTCAGGCCGCGCAGGCCGGGAGGGCACATAGCATAGCCGGATTTGTACCCTATGGAAAAGCAGGGACATGTTCATGACAGCCACCATGCCTGAAAATGAACTTCCCTTCATCTGCATGGTTTCCCTTTGTGGTAGGCAGGCAAGGCAGGGCATGGTGCACGGATCATATTTATCTTTTTATTATCTGGAGAATTGGCGTCTCGTGAAAGTTTTACTCCTGTGCGGTTCAAACCTGTCCCGGTCCGCGCCCCGTCAGGCCGGGCTCGTGCTGGCCAGCCTTCTTTACGCGGGTGCGCCCGCCGTGGCCCAGACAGCGCCTGAGTCCACACAGGCCACGCCTGGCGCCCAGACCCCCGCTGCCATCCCGTCCGCGCCCACCGGCACGGAACGGACAGCAGCGGCACCGTCAGCCCCTGCCGCCGCTGCAAGCCCGGACGCAGCAGCGGAGCAGACCTATTCGGTGCCAACGCCCGAACCGCTTTCGGGGAGCGGAAGCATGCCACCTGCACCAGCCGCCACCACGCCATCCGTAAGCCCCACGCCGCCGCAGGCCACGCCGGGTACTGCCACGCCCCCCGTGCCCACACCCGCCGCACCGCAGGCGGGCGCTCCCCCGGCCAGCCCGCCCACGGCCACGCCGGGCACGGGCAGCGCCGACCATGCCGATGCCACCCCGCCGGGCACCCAGCCCGGGCAGACCATGCACAAGGATGGCCCGGCATCGAGCGGCAGCAGCCCGGTCCCGCCCGCCGATGCCCTGCTGTCCGATGCCGCAGCGCCTGCGGCCCTGGCACAGGACCTGCGCCCGCCCTCGATCGCGCTTGACGGCCTGTTCCAGGCCATTGGCGAGGCGCATATCTACACCGATGCCAAGACCGCGGCCGACGCCATACCCGATGAAGCGCCCGCCGACCTCATGGCGCAGTACAACCTGGCCCGCCAGCGCCCCGATTTCTCGCTCAAGGATTTTGTGGCCCAGCACTTCACCCTGCCCGAGCGCAAGACCGTCTCCTACCAGCGCACGCCTGATGAAAACGTGCGCGACTACATCGTGGGCATGTGGGAAGTGCTCAGCCGCCCGCCTGATACGCAGGTAGCCTATTCCTCGCAGCTGCCCCTGCCTTTCACCTATGTGGTGCCCGGTGGCCGTTTCAGTGAACTGTATTACTGGGACAGCTACTTCACCATGATCGGCCTGTATGAAAACCAGAAGATCGACCTCATGCGCGACATGGTGCGCGACATGGCCTCGATGATCGACCGGTACGGCCATATCCCCAACGGCAGCCGCACCTATTACCTCAGCCGCTCGCAGGCGCCGTTCTTCTCGCTGATGGTCGACCTGCTGGCCATGCATGACGGGCAGGTGGCCTACACCACCTTCCTGCCCGAACTGCAGGCGGAATATGACTACTGGATGGACGGGCAGGATTCGGTCGCCCCCGGCGGCGCCTACCGCCACGTGGTGCGCCTGCCCGATGGCACGATCATGAACCGCCACTGGGATGACCGCGACACCCCGCGTGATGAAAGCTACCCGCAGGACATCGCCACGGCTGCCGAGTCCGGTCGCCCGAAGAACGAGGTGTACCGCGACCTGCGCGCAGGCTCCGAGACGGGGTGGGACTTCAGCTCGCGCTGGCTGGCGGACGGGCATACGCTCTCCACCATCCACACCACGGAACTGCTGACCGTGGAGCTCAACTTCCTCATCCCGCACCTGCAGCAGACACTGGCCCACGCCTATGACCTGAAGGGCGACAAGGAGGAAGCGGCCCGTTACGCGCACCTGGCCGAAGAGCGCATCAGTGCCGCACAGCGCATCCTGTGGGATGAGCGGCGCGCGGCCTATATCGATTATGACTGGAAAAAGGGCGAGTCGACCTCCATCCTGTCAGGTGCCACCGTCGTGCCGCTGTTTTTGCAGATGGCAACGCCCGAGCAGGCCAAGGCCGTATCGGAAACCGTGCGCAAGAACCTGCTCAAGGTTGGCGGCCTGATCGCCACCGAGCGCACCAATAGCGGCCAGCAGTGGGATGCCCCCAATGGCTGGGCCCCGTTGCAGTGGATGGCGGTCAAGGGCTTCAACCAGTATGGCTATGACCAGCTTGCCAGCGACATCGCGGCCCGCTGGATGGGCCGCGTGATCGGCACCTACGAGAAATCGGGCGTGCTTCTGGAAAAATATGACGTGGTCAATCCCTATATCAGCCCCAAGGGCGGCAAGGGTGGTGGCGAATACCCGATGCAGATCGGCTTTGGCTGGACCAACGGCACGCTGCTTGGCCTGATGAACCGCTACCCGCAGAACACCCGCGTGGTGCTTGACCGCAACCCGGCGGCGGATCAGCCCTCGCCCCAGCCCCTGCCGCCCATGAACGCCTATGGCGTGCAGAGTGACGCCGATGCGCTGAACCGCTACACCCAGCCCACCGTTACCCTGACCCCGCGCCCGGTGGCTCCCACCCCCACGCTGCCACAGGTTTCGAGCGTGGGTGCCAGCGCGCCGACCGCAGCCACCGAAGTGCCGCCTGCCCCAGCGCCCGCGCAGGCGGCGGCACCAGCCACGCCGCCTGCCGAAGCACCCGCGCCAAGCGCCACCCCGGCGGAAATCGCGACACCTACGGCCCCGGCTGCACAGCCTGCCGCAAGCGCGCCCGCAACGCCTGCGGTGCCGGATACGACCAGCGCTTCCACTCCTGCGGCCAGCCCGCCCGCGCCGTCCACGGCGCCTGAACCCACTACGCCGCCCGCAGCCCAGCCAGCACCGGCTAATGCGCCTGCCAGCGATGCGACAGCCCCAGCCAGCCAGCAGGCAGCCCCCGCAAGCCCGGCCACGCCGCCACAACCGGCCCAGCCGTAAAAAACACAGGGGGAGACCTGCAGGTCTCCCCCTTTTTTAATGGAAGCCACAAAGACGTTTCTGGTGAAGCTTTTTTTCCGAAAAGCTTCGAAAAGAACGCCGCCTTTTTGAAAAAAGGCGGCACCCCAAAACTTCTGTCATTCAGGCAGATACGAAAACAGGCCGACCGCCCAAGGGCAATCGGCCTGCAAATCTGGTCGGAGTGAGAGGATTCGAACCTCCGGCCCCTGCGTCCCGAATACAGTGCTCTACCAGGCTGAGCTACACTCCGTTGCACGCGGCTATACTAGCCTGCTCCCTTTTGCGCAAGGGGATAGATGAAAAGTTTTACAGCGTTGCCACCGCATCGCGCGCGCCGGAGGGTGCCGGAAGGGTTGCAAGGACGGCCATGAGGGTGGCCACATCCGGCACCACCGCAAACAGGTCACGTGCGCTGGGGGAGGCGAATCCATCCTCGATACAGGCATCGATCATGGCCAGCAGCGGGTCGGCCCAGCCTGCGATGTTGACGATATAGATCGGCTTGTCATGCTGGCGCAGCTGCCGCCATGTCATGATCTCGATCGTCTCGTCAAACGTGCCCAGGCCGCCGGGCATGACCACAAAGGCATCCGAGCAGGCAAACATGCGCGCCTTGCGGTCATGCATGCTGTCGGTCACGGTCAGGTCGGTCACACCTTCATGCATGATCTCGCGTGAATGCAGGAAGCGCGGGATCACGCCCGTCACGGTGCCCCCTGCCGCCAGCGTGGCATCGGCCACCGTGCCCATGAGGCCGACATGCCCGCCCCCATAGACCAGCCGCAGCCCCGCATGCCCCAGCGCCGTGCCCAGCGCGCGCGACTGGGCTGCATATTCCGGCCTTGAGCCGAAACGTGATCCACAAAAAACCGCTACAGATGAAATCTGCATCTATCCAGCTCAGCTCCCGCAAGGTTGGTCATGCGCCACGCACCCTTCAGCGCGGCAGGAATTTCAATGCCATGGTGACACCCACGCCTGCCAGCGTAAACAGGGCCGAGACCAGAAACAGCGCCCCGTAGCCCATTGTCTGGATCACCAGCCCCAGCAGCGGGCCGGACAGCCCCACGGCAATATCGAGAAATACGGAAAAAGCGCCCAGCGCCGCCCCCCGGTTCTCCGCCCCCACGCGGCCCACGGCCAGCACCCCCATGGCGGGAAACACCAGCGAGAACCCGGCCCCGGTCAGTGCCGCCCCAAGGGCTGCGCCTTCCACGCTCGAGCACTGCCACAGCACGCCCAGGCCCAGCGTTTCCACCAGCAGGGAGATGAGGGTGACCTGTAACCCGCCCCGGCGGTCGATCTGGCGGGCGAACAAAAAGCGCATCATCACGAAGGTCAGGCCAAAACCGGCCAGCGCCACGGCGGCGCCATTCCAGTTGTTATGGGCATAGAACAGCGCCAGGCAGGCGGAAATGGTGCCAAATCCCACCGACCCGCAGGCCAGCACCATGCCATGGGGCAGCACGCGCATGAACACCTGCCCGAAGGGCATGGGCGGCGCCTTGGCAGGCACGGGCGGCACTGGCGCATACTGGCGCGCCAGCACGAAACCGAACAGCGTCAGCCCCGCCGAGAGCGCGCCCACCAGCGTCAGCCCCCCATAGGGCATGGGCAGGCCGGACAGGATCTGCCCGATCGGCGCACCAAGGGCGATGCCGCCATAAGAGGTCACGCCATTCCACGAGATCACCTGCGCGGTACGTCCTGCGCCCACGCGGCCGATATTCCACATGATGGCGCCCGTCGCCGTCCAGCTTTCGCCAATGCCCAGCAGCACGCGGCTCAGGATCAGCAGCCCCACCGACAGGGCCGCAAAATGCAGCAGCACGCCCGAGGCCAGCAGCATCAGCCCCGAGAGCGTGCACATGGCCAGCCCCACGATGACCGTGGGCTTGGCGCCGCGCCGGTCGGCCTGGCGCCCCGCGCCCGCGCGCGAGGCGAAGGTTGAGAGATACTGCACCGAGACCGCCATCCCCGCCAGCACGGTATTGTAGCCCAGCACCTGGTGCACAAAAACCGGAATAACCGCCATCGGCAGGCCGATATCGATGTAACACAGCAGATTGAACAGCACGACGGGCAGTATCCGCCGTGTCGGTGACGCCGATGATGCCTGCGGCCCGGTCATGATATGCCTGCACTCCCCATAGAAAACGAACGCGCCGCACCAGCGCGCATGACAACCCTGATTTTTCGCGCCGCAAAAGAGCTTGGGCACAACGCCGGATACGGCTTATGGAAAAAACTGAAAAAACCAACCCGCAACCATTCGTTCCCGCACCACAGCCCCGTGCAGGATGCATGGACATGCCTCAACAGGCCACGAAGGAGACAGGTTTCATGACGCAACGCCCCACCCCCGATGCAGGCGGCTACACCACGCTTTCCACCCGCACGGCCTACGAAAACCCCTGGACCCGCGTGCGCGAGGACATCATCCTGCGCCCCAATGGCCGCGAGGGGCTGTATGGCGTGGTGGAGCGCGGTGATTTTGTCGTGATCCTGCCCTTGTGGGAAAGCCCCGAGGGTCCCCGCGTCACCCTGATCCGCCAATACCGCTATCCCATACAAAAGCGGATGTGGGAACTGCCCATGGGCATGTGGGAAAACCGCCCCGACGCAACACCCGATGAGGTGGCGCGTGGCGAACTGCGCGAGGAAACCGGCCTCATGGCCGCCGAGATGCGCGATGCGGGGCTGCTGTATCAGGGCGCTGGCTACACCACCCAGAAGGGCCGCGCCTTCCTGGCCACCGGGCTGACGCAGGGCAGCCACCAGCGCGAGGAGACGGAGGAGGACATTACCTGCCACACCGTTCCCCTGTCCGAGATGGAGGCGATGATCCTGGACGGGCGGATCACCTGCATGGTCACGATTGCGGCATTTGGCCTGATCCGGGCGCGTGGCTGGATCTGAACACCTGGGTAGCGTGAACCCTGAAAAAGTTTTTGGGTGCCGCCTTTTTTCCAAGAAGGCGGCGTTCTTCGGAGCTTTTTGAAAAAAGCTTCACCAAGAACTTTTTCCTTTTATCAATATTCTAGTCTGAAACGCCCTGATCACGCCGCAGCGGCGTCAGGTAGCGCTCAAGGTTGACGCGCAGCGGCATGAGGTAGGTGTTGCCGCCCGCGCGGGCCACGACCTCCATCATCTGCCGGGCAAAGGTGATATTGGCCTCGAATGTTGGCTCAAACCCGTGGGGGAAGATGACGTGGTTCGTCGTCTCCCAATATGAGCGCGATTTTGGCCCCACCACGGGCGAGATGCCCCAGAACACGTTTTCCCCATGCAGCCAGTTCATGCACAGATCCAGCATGGGCAGGTCGAATATGGGCTGGGTGAAGAAGCCGATGGCACCGGCTTCCTTCTTGCGCGCGATGGCTTCCATTTCCAGATACGGTGCGCGGCGATACGGGTCGAACGCGGCATAGACATCCAGATGCGGCGCCTCGCGGCGATAACGCGCGATCACGCTCTCGCTGCTGTTGGGATAGGTGCGGTGGCGCAGGTCCGATGGCGGGTCGCCCTTGACCACCAGCACCTCGCGCAGGCCCGGATCATCCGCGCCCGGCAGGGGCGCGTCAGGCGCAATGTCAATGGCGCGGATATGCGGCACCACGCGCGCGAAAACCGGGCGCACCAGCCGCGCCGCCTCCCAGCTGCGCAGCGGAAAGCGCAGCAGGTCGGGGATATTGATCATCCCCGCATCGGGGAACAGCCGGGCGACTTCATTGGCGTCACGCAGCAGGGTTTCCGCATCCCGCGGGATCAGTTCAACGGAGGTCAGGGTCATGAGCGTGCCTGCCCCGTCACGATCTGGCGGGCCGCATCAAGGGTGTTGCGCAGCAGGCAGGCAATGGTCATTGGCCCCACGCCGCCGGGCACGGGCGTAATCAGGCCCGCGCGCTCAACGGCCTCGTCAAACTTCACGTCGCCCACCAGCCGCGTCTTGCCCGAAGGCAGCGTAACGCGCGAAATGCCGACATCGATCACCGTGGCACCCGGCTTGATCCAGTCGCCGCGCACCAGTTCGCGCACGCCGGTCGCCACCACCACGATATCGGCCTGACGGGCCAGGGCCGCCGTATCGCGCGTGTCGACATGCGCCACGGTAACGGTGCAGCCCTCCTGCAGCAGCAGTTCGGCCATGGGGCGGCCAACGAGGTTCGAGGCCCCGATCACCAGCGCATCCTTGCCACGCATGTCGCCCACGTAATGGCGCAGCAGCAGCAGGCAGCCCAGCGGCGTGCACGGCACGATGCCCGGCAGCCCCAGCGCCAGCCGGCCGGCATTGACCACGCCCAGCCCGTCCACGTCCTTTTCGGGCGCGATGGCGTTGGTCACGGCCACGGGGTCGAGCCCCGCAGGCAGGGGCAGCTGCACGAGGATGCCATGGATCTCGGGATCGACATTGAGCCGTGCGATCAGGCTGAGCAGTTCGTTCTGCGCGGTGGTGGCGGGCAGCATGTGCATGAACGAACGCATGCCCGCGCGGTGGGTCTGGAGCGCCTTGTTGCGCACATAGACCTCGCTTGCGGGGTCATTGCCCACCAGCACCACGGCGAGGCCGGGGGTGACGTGGTGCTTTTCATAAAAGGCGCTGACATCGGCTGCGATATCCTGAGTGAGGCGGGCGGCGAAACCCTTGCCATCAATCAGGCGCGCGCGAGACGACCCCTGGGCATCGGATAGTGCTGGACCGGTCATCATCCCCTCCGGAAACGAACATGCAATGCGTGCAGATACGGCAAGAAACCCTGCCACGACAATCAGGGTGGGCCGTTTTTTTAAGGAAACGGGGGGAAAGTCGCCCCATTTCCGTGCCACAACCGCCTGCCTGCCCGGGAGCAGGCAGGAACAGTCCGGCTGCGTCCGGCGTTAACGTGGTGGCATCCGTTCATATGGCCTGACACGTCCTTTCCTTTGGATAAAACCATGTCGAAGCCCGTCCTTGTTAGCGGTGCGGGGCCTGTCGGCCTGATCATGGCCGCCGAACTGGCCCGCTACGGTACGCCTGTCAGGGTTATTGACAGGTTGCCGGCTCGCACCACCCAGTCCCGCGCCCTGGCCATCTGGCCCCGGACACTGGAACTGCTTGATGCAGCGGGCTGTGCCGATGCGTTTATGGCCACCGGGCTGCGTGCGGATGCCGTGAGCATTCATGTTGGCAACACGACACTGGCCCGGATCCCGTTCGGCACGATCGCCTCATCCTTCAATTACCTGCTGATGATTGCGCAATCGGAAACCGAGCGGTTACTGGAAGACCATCTCGGGACTTTTGGCCAGACTGTCGAACGCGGGACCGAACTGACCGACTTTACTGGCAGGGATGACGGTGTGTCCTGCACGCTCAGGCATGCGGGCGGCAGGATCGAGACCGTGGAAGCGGCGTGGCTCATCGGGTGCGATGGGGCGCATTCCCTTGTGCGCAGCACGCTGGGCCTGGCATTCGCGGGGGACACGCTGCCCATGGGTTTTGTCATTGCTGACGTGCACGTGGCGGGCCTTGCGATCCCGCCTGACGAACCGGCGATTTTCTGGCACCCCGACGGCGCTGTCATGTTCTTTCCAATATCGCGGGGCCATTACCGTATCATCGCTGATCTGGGGCCGGTTGCATTGCATAGGCCTGACCTTGCGGAAATGCAGGCACTTGTTGACCGGCGCGGACCGGGCGGGGTCATCCTGTCCGATCCGGTGTGGCTGTCGGATTTCGGGGTTAATGAACGCAGGGTCAGGGATTACCGCAGGGGCCGCGTGTTCCTGGCTGGCGATGCGGCCCATATCCATAGCCCTGCCGGTGGTCAGGGCATGAACATGGGCATGCAGGATGCCTTCAATCTTGCGTGGAAGCTGGCCCTGGTCGAGCGGCAGGACGCCAGCCCGCGCCTGCTGGACAGCTACAGTAGCGAACGCAGCGGTGTTGCGCGGCAGATCCTGTCGGATTCCAGCCGCATGACCAGAATTGTCCTGCTCAGAAGCCATCTGGCGCAGAGGGTGCGCAACTTCATTGTAAAGCAGGGCTTCCGCATTCCGGTGGTCCGGCGTGCCATTGCCAATCGGCTTTCCGGAATCCTGATCGGCTACCCGGACAGCCCCCTCAATATGGGTTCAGCCCGGGGGGTGCGTGGCCCCGGGCCGGGGCAGCGACTGGTTTCACGGCGATGTTCCGGACAGGGCAACATGCCGCCCCGCTTTGTGCTTGCGGCCAGGAACAGCGCTGCAGCGCGGGCCATGATCGCACGCCATCCAGCCCTGCTGATGCCCGAACCATGCCTGCCACCGGATGAAAACGGTATCTGGCTGATACGACCCGATGGCTATGTCGCTGCCACTGCGAAATGTGGGAACTGGGCGGTCATCGACATGGCCCTGAAGAATATGGCAGGCAGTCAAAACATCAGGGCTTATGATAAAATTGAAAGACATTGATGGTACCCGGTTATGAAACCGGGTGGGCGGTAGTCGCCCTCCTTGGCGACATTTAGAAGCCTTGTGCGAGCGTTGAGGAGCAGACATCGATTGAAACGGGAAAGGCGTTTTGACAACGCTTTAGACCCGATTACAAAGCGGACGAAATAAACAATCCTTAAAATAAAGATGTGGCAAATTTAGACTTTTCACTTAGCCTCGCCGGATAAAAGTTTCCGGAGGAAAAATTTCTTTTAGATTGTTCTTAAGGACTGAATTTCCCATATATCTGAGCAATCTAAAATATATAACTAATTGTTCTAGGTCGTTAGAGTATTTCGTAAGTGCATTAACCCCGAGAATGGCTACATCTGCTGATGTTAGCTGTCCACGTATTAAGTTCCCATAATTCCGCTTTTCCTCATCTGTCAGAAACTTGTCAGATCGAATTTTATCGAATGTGTAGTATACAACTCTGAAGAAAGCACCAACTCTACTCTCAAAGCGAGAATGGAAGCCTCTCGAGTATATTGTCGCGAGGCGTTCCTTAGGTAAGAATGCCCCGGCATGGGTAGCTCTGTAAGATAATATTTGATCTATTAAATACCTTTCAACTTGCCTTGTGGCATCTCTGCCATGATATTTATTTTTTGTTGCAGAATTCACGAAGATGATCTCATCCCTAGTTTCTCTTATTAAACGAATTTGTTCAAATATTGTAGACTCAAATCTCTGTTTGTGCAGATCAATTTTCTGGTTGGCGTTCGCGACATATTGCATTGATATTGTAAAGATAATTCCAACGAAACCTAACGCACTAATCAGTGCGTTTAGTGCTCCGTAAGTATCTCCCCACGTCCCGGTGGTTTGATAGTAGTCTTTTTTTAAAGATGTTCCTGTAATATATTTGAATATGCTATATTCGTTTTTACCCCACTCATACCAAGTAAAGGAGAATATAATTAATAAAACAAATGGAGCAGCATAGGCGGCGATATTCTTGTACTTATTCATCTTGTGTTTATTTTCTTCAAAATTTCCGATCTTATTGAATTTTATCAATTTGTGTATTTTTTTGCAAGCAATCAAAACCTAGGACGCGCGGCGTGAATATTGGCACAGGCTTTTCCTTAAAACTTGGGGGCGACAAATGTCCGTATCAGCGTATTCTTGCCAGAAAGTGGACATTCTGCTTCCCCAGCAAAACAGTCACAGCTCCATCCCCGCCCCCACACAAAAAAGGCCGGGACAGAACTGCCCCGGCCCTCATGCCAATCCGTTCAGTTCACCCGGATATTACTGATCGTCATCATCATCCGTCGCCGCATCGTTATCATCGGCATTGGGGCTGACCGCCACGAACACGCTCTGCCCGTTGCGCACCACGCGCAGCAGCACCGAGTGATTGGCCTGGAAAGCCTGCCTTATGGCCGAGACGGTGGCGCGCGGGTTTTCAACCGGCACTTCGCCCACCGCCTGAATGACGTCACCGGCATGGATACCGGCCTGCTCGGCGGGCGAGCCGGGCTGCACGTCGCTCACCACCACGCCGCGCACGCTTTCCTCCAGCCCGAGCTGCTGGCGCAGGTCAGGCGTAAGGGGCGCAAGGGTTACGCCGAGTTTTGGACCTTTGTCAGCATCATGCGTGCTGTCGCCCACCGTGCCATCGGCTGTGCTGCCCTTGCCCAGGCTTGAAATCAGCACGGTTGCCGTCTGCGGCTTGTTGTTGCGCAGGTAGGCAATCGACGCCTTGGTGCCCGGCGTAATGGAGGCCACATTGACCGCCAGCGTGTGGGGCGTATCGATGTTCTGGCCGTTGAGCTGGGTCACCACGTCACCGGCCTTGAGCCCCGCCTTTTCGGCCGGGCTGCCCACGCTCACACTGGCCACCAGCGCCCCGGTGGCCGGCGCACCCGTGGCCGAGGGCTTCATGCCCAGCGCGCTGGCCATCGACGGCGTGATTTCCTGCGCCGTCACCCCCAGGTAGCCGCGCGTGACATGGCCGGTCTTTTCAAGCTGCTCGACAATGTTCTTCACGGTATCGGACGGAATGGCGAAGCCAATGCCGATCGATCCGCCCGAGGGCGAGAGGATGGCGGTATTCACCCCCACCACCTTGCCATCCTGCGTGAACAGCGGGCCGCCAGAGTTGCCACGGTTGATGGGCGCATCCACCTGGATGAAGGAATCATACGGCCCATCGCCAATATCACGCCCGCGCGCGGAGACGATGCCCGCCGTCACCGTGCCGCCAAGGCCGTACGGGTTGCCCACGGCCACCACCCATTCGCCCGGCTCGACCTTGTCGGAATCACCAAGTTCGATAAAGCGCAGCTTGCCCGAGGGCGAGACCTTGAGCAGGGCGATATCGGTCTTTGAATCGCGGCCCACGATCTTGGCGGGCAGCGCCGTGCCATCATCAAGCGTGACCGTGACCTTGGTGGCGCCCTTGACCACATGGTTGTTGGTCACGACGTAGCCATCGGGCGAGATGACGAAGCCCGAGCCACGCGCCTCAACCGTGCGGTGCGCCTGCTGCGGCATCATCTGGAAAGGGAACGGGAACGGAAAGCCGCCCGGCATGCCGCCACCGCCGCCCATTTCCTCGCCCGTGTCAGCATCCTTGATGCGGGCCGTGATCGAGACCACCGCCGGTTTGACCTGCTTGACCAGATTGACGAAGTTGGGCAGCTGCTGGATCTGGGTATCGGGGTGGATGACCCCGGTTTCATCGGCCCGCGCCACAGGTGCGCAGGCCAGTCCCGCCCCGGCAACCGCGCTGGCCACCAGAGAGGCCAGCAACCGCGTGCGAAACCGGCGGGAGGAAAGGGTGTTCGACCGTACTACGTCTGACATGGCATCCCTGAGCATGGAGGTCCTGCTGAAATCTCGAAACAACGGGGCGGGACTGGCCGCCTGGGCATGACAGTCCCATTCCCTGCATTGTGCCGCAAGAGAGCCGACCCGTGTTATACCGTTGCATGACAAATAGGTTAGGCGCGCCTTTGGGCAAAAAAATCCCGTAGCAGCGCCCCGGCCTCGCGCTCGCGCACGCCGCCCACCGTTTCGGGCCGGTGCAGGCAGCGGGCTTGCGCAAACACCCGCGGGCCATGCTCCACGCCCCCGCCCTTAGGGTCATAGGCGCCAAACACAATCCGGCCGATACGGAAATGCACCGCCGCCGCCGCACACATGGGGCATGGCTCAAGCGTGACATAAAGCGTGCAGTCCGCCAGGCGCTGGCCGCCACGCAGGCGGGTCGCAGCGCGCATGACCTGCATTTCGGCAT
This sequence comes from Komagataeibacter sp. NFXK3, assembly GCF_054182245.1. NCBI lineage: Bacteria > Pseudomonadati > Pseudomonadota > Alphaproteobacteria > Acetobacterales > Acetobacteraceae > Komagataeibacter > Komagataeibacter sp. NFXK3. Next base: position 302,248 of record NZ_JAPIVJ010000001.1, on the reverse strand, counting down.
GGGCGGAGGGATCATGCCATTCCTCCACCCGGTTGCCCGCGCGCGCGAGCACCTGCCCCTGTGGCCCGGCAAGGACGGCCCCCACCGGCACCTCGCCACGCAGCGCCGCGGCCCGTGCCTCTGCCATCGCAATATCCATGAAATAAGCCGGGAGCGGACGTGTCATGCCCGCATGATACCCGGCCCCCCCGGCACGGGCCAGTCCCGCGCGGCGGCACAACTTTTCCGCGATGGGCGCAACCGCGTCCGGCCCTGGTGGTTAACCGTTTACGGGCCGGGCGTTACAGCCGCCCTGCCTCATGCAGACAGGCCGCGCGCGACCGGCCACACGGCGGATCGGCGCATGGTTATCCCACACGCGGAGGAAAGGGTCATGCACATGCTTTCGCTCATTCTGGCAACCGCCGCGATCGTGGCGGGCCTGGCCGCATCAAATGACCTGCACCCCGCTGCACGCCCGGCCGGGACCTGCCTGCTCACCTGTGCCCTGCCGTGACCCTCTGCGCTTACGCAGGCCGTGATGCCAAAGCCACCACGTACGCGGCCAGGAGCTGCATGATTCCTGTGGCATCGTCCGTGCCCCCTTATTGAGCCGCCCCGGCCGCTTTCACTGATGAGACAGGCCATTCTGGAAGCCTCTGATTTGGGGCACGATATTATCGCCTGATCCGTGGCGCATGATGGCTGCGACCCGCTGGCGGTATCAGAATGGCAGGAAATGGCGGCATATCCGCGTTGGGCAGAGGTTATGTTGATGGTCTGCCCAGCGTTTCATCCGTTGGGTAAAGAATTGCACCCGCGAGCGTCTACAGTTGGTTCAGGAACGACAGGCACCTGCGCTGGGCATGGCCTCTTTCGGTCGATGGCACGAACATGAGGGCCGACGGCCAGGCGGCCTTATCCTCATGGGCGAGGTCATGTTGAAGCGCCTGGCCGCCCCGTGCCAGGCCGGTTCTTCTCATCCACGCGCCGCAGCAATTACGGCCTTCATGTGCCTGATTACCGCAGGCAGTCCGTCAAAAATGGCCTGCCCGATCAGGAAATGCCCGATATTGAGTTCCATGACCTGCGGCAGGGCCGCGATGGGGGGCACGTTATCGTAAGTCAGGCCATGGCCCGCATGCACTTCCAGCCCGCAATGGGCGGCATGGGCCGCGCCCGTGGCCAGGCGGCCCAGTTCCGTTGCGCGTGCGGCGGCATCAGGCGCATCGGCATAGGCGCCGGTATGCAGTTCCACCACGGCGGCCCCCAGTTCTGCCGCAGCCTCGATCTGTGCGGCATCGGGATCAATGAACAGCGAGACACGGATGCCCGCCCCGTTCAGCCGCGCAATACGCGGGGCCAGCGTTCGGGCCTGCCCCAGCACGTCCAGCCCGCCCTCGGTCGTGACTTCCTGCCGCCGTTCGGGCACCAGGCAGCACGCATGGGGGCGCAGGCGGGTGGCGATGGTGGTCATCTCCTCGGTCGCCGCCATTTCCATGTTCAGCGGAATGGCCAGCTCCGCGCGCAGGCGCTCGAGGTCGGCATCGCGGATGTGGCGGCGGTCCTCGCGCAGGTGCGCGGTAATGCCATCAGCGCCCAATTTCTGGGCCAGCAGTGCGGCCCTGACCGGGTCGGGATGCGTGCCGCCGCGCGCGTTGCGCACGGTGGCGACGTGATCGATGTTCACGCCCAGCCTGATGGCGGCGGGAGAAGATGCGCTCATGACCTGTTCCTGTGTTCGGCCATCTGCATGGCCATGCGTAATGCCGCGACAAGGCTCGAGGGGTCTGCCGTGCCGTGGCCTGCAATATCGAAAGCGGTGCCGTGATCGGGCGATGTGCGGATGATGGGCAGCCCCAGCGTGGTGTTGACCCCCTGCGTCATGTCGATGGTTTTGAGCGGGATCAGCGCCTGATCGTGATACATGCACATCGCCACGTCATAGCGCGCGCGGGCGGGGGGCGTGAACATCGTATCCGGTGGCCACGGGCCGCTTACATCCATGCCGTGCGCGCGCAACGCCTCGATGGCGGGGATGATGATGGTCTGTTCTTCCGTGCCCATGGTGCCCCCTTCGCCTGCATGCGGGTTCAGCCCGGCCATGGCGATGCGCGGGCGGGCGATGCCAAAATCACGCATCAGGGCCGCATGGGTGGTGCGGGTGGCGGCGATGATGCCTTCAGTGGTGAGTTCATCAAGCGCGCGGCGCAGGCTGACATGGATGGTAACGGGCACCACGCGCAGTTTTGGGCAGGCGAGCATCATTACCTCGCGCCCCGGCACGTTGCACAGGGCGGCCAGGTATTCCGTATGGCCGGGATAGGCGAATCCCGCCTTCTTGAGCACGATCTTGCTGATGGGGTTGGTGACCACACCTGCCGCATGCCCGTGGCGGGCCAGTTCCACCGCGCGCGCGATGGAGGTGGTGATGGCACCCGCATTGCGGCTGTCTGGCTCTCCGGCCACGACGGGGGCCGCCAGCGTGACCGGCAGCACCGGCACGGCATCGGCAAACACGCCCGCGGCCTCGCCAATGCTGCCAATCTCGCGCACTTTCACGCCATGGCGGCCAATCAGCCCTGCATCGCCAATCACGGCAAAGGCCGTGGGGCCAGCCCGCATGGCCCGCCAGGCGCCTGCGGTAATTTCCGGCCCGATCCCGGCGGGGTCGCCCATGGTCAGGGCGAGGGGGGGCGTGGCCTCAGGCATCGGTCGTGGCCAGGGCGTGCAGGATGCGGATCCATGAGCGCATGCCCTTGTGGAAGGAGGTCAGGTCATATTTCTCGTTGGGCGAATGGGCGCGGTCATCGTCAAGGGCAAAACCCACCAGCAGGGCAGGCATGCCCAGCACGCGCTGCATGTCGGCGGCTACCGGGATCGAGCCGCCACAGCCGATGGTCACCGCAGGCGTGTTCCATTCCGCGCCCAGCGCGTCGAGGGCGGCTTTGAGGCCAAAGGCATCCTCAGGCAGGGCGCTGGCCACCGATCCGCCGCAGGGCGTAAACGTAACCGTGCAGTCATCCGGCACCATGTTGCGCACATGGCTGCAGAAGGCCTGGCGGATATGCACCGGGTCCTGCCCGGCGACGAGCCGGAACGAGACCTTGGCTACGGCCTCGCCGGGCAGCACGGTCTTGAAGCCCGCGCCGGCATAACCGCTGGCAATGCCATTGATCTCGAAGCTCGGGCGGCACCATGTCTGCTCGATGGCGGTGTAGCCTTTTTCACCCGCCGGGCATGAAAGCCCGACTTCACCCAGAAAGGTCGCGTCATCGGGCGCAATCTCGCGCCAGCGCGCGCGCAGTTCGGGCGTGGGGTCCTGCACGCCCGCATAGAAGCCGGGCAGCGTGACCCGGCCCGTGGCCTCATCACGGATGGAGGACAGCACCTGGCACAGCACCTCGGCGGGATTGCGTGCGGCATTGCCGTATATGCCGGAATGCAGGTCGCGCGTGGCGCAGCGCAGATGCACCTCCTCGCCCAGCATGCCGCGCAGCGTGGTGGTGATGGCGGGCACGCCGGGCAGCATGGCGGTATCGCAGATCAGGCCGACATCGGCGCGCAGTTCCTTGCGGTGCGTTTCCATGAAGGGCAGCAGGCTGGGGCCGCCGCATTCTTCCTCGCCCTCGATCAGCAGCGAGATGCGTACCGGCATCTGCCCGCCCGTTGCCCGGATGGCGCGGATGGCCTCGATAAAGGTCATGACCTGGCCTTTGTCATCCGAAGCCCCCCGGGCGACGATGCGCTTCGTGCCATTTTCCCCCGTGACCAGCCTGGGTTCGAACGGCCCGCTCTCCCACAGGTCCAGCGGGTCGACGGGCTGCACGTCGTAATGGCCATAGAACAGCACATGCGGGCCTGCGGGCGGCGTGCGGTCATGGGCTGTAAGAATGGGGTGGCCGGGGGTCTCGTGCAGGGTCACGTCAAAGCCGAGGCCATCGAGTTCATCACGCAGCCATTGCGCTGCGCGCCTGCAGTCATCGGCATGTTCGGGCTGGGTGGAAATGCTGGGAATGCGCAGGAAGGCAAAAAGCCGCTCAAGGGCCGCATCGAGCGTGCGGTCCGCCTGTTCCAGAACGGGAGAAAGGGGGGAGGCGGTCGCGGTCATGAAATCTCCGTTTGCTGCAATCGGCTTGTGGCCGGGCATGGGCCTGACCGCGCTTTATACCATACCCCACGGCGGGTGAGCGAAGGCGGGGGCAGGGAAAAAAGCTTCAGAAGAACGCCGCCTTTTTGAAAAAAGGCGACACCCAGAAACTTTTACTGTTTTTAATCAATTAATTAGTGGCATTGCCCATGCAGGAAGCCCAGCGCGGGCAGGGGGCGCCACGCACGGGGCAGGTCCGCGCGGCGATAGGGGCGGATGCTGTATTGCGGCACCGCCACCGCATTGCGCTCGAGAAAGGCGCGATAGGCCATGACCTGCTGGTTGCGCCACGCGCAATCGGCCTCGGCCGCGGCACGGGTGGCATAGATGCTGGCGATGCAGGTCTCGCGCCCGGTGCGGGCTTCCACCGCCCAGGATTCATCACGCCGCGCCGTGTTGCGAAAAACGACAACCTTGCCCATTGCCACGCTCCCTGCACCCTGTGTCCTGCAGGCAACCATGCCCGTGCCGCGCGATCAAGGCAGCGCCGCATGAATTGATTTTCTTGCAGGCTCTGGTTGTTGGGGGTAGGGAAACAGGATCATGATACGTCTTTTCATCACCCTGCCCGTGACCGTGGCACTGATCGTTTTCGCGGCCTGCAACCAGGCGCCGGTGGAACTGTCATGGCTGCAGTGGAAGTGGACGTCATCCCCCGGCGTGCTGGCGCTGCTGGTGGCTGCCCTGTTCTATGCCACCGGCTCGGCCAGTGTCTGGATCGTGGTGCTGCGCCAGATCCGCCGCGCCCGCCGCGCCGAGCTCGAACTGCGCACCCTGCGCGCCAGCCAGCCTGATGCCGATGCAACTGCCCGCCCGCCGGGCCTGACATCGGCCCCGGCCAATTCCCCCATGCTCAAGGCCTATGCCGCGGCCCAGCCGGTCGAGACGCAGCCCGAACCCGAGGTGGACCCGGCCCCTCAGACGGCCGCGCAGCTGCCCAGGCCGCCCGAGCATTCCTGATCCCGACCAACCCGCCATTTTATCTGCCTGAGGAGCGCCGCCAATGAGCCATGGACGGTCCACCCGCCTGATCGTTGCCCTTGACACCAAGGACACGGCGCAGGCCGTAAGCTGGCGCGAGCAGGTGGCGGGGCCTGCCAGCATGGTCAAGCTGGGGCTTGAGTTCACCTATGCCTGCGGGCTCGATGCGGTGCGCAAGGCGGCAGGCGAAAGCCCACTCTTTCTTGACCTCAAGCTGCACGACATTCCCAACACCGTGGCCTCCGCCATTGGCAGCCTTGCAGCCCTGCGGCCCGCCATGCTGACCATCCATGCCAGTGGTGGCCGCGCCATGATCGCCGCTGCCCGCAGGGCGGTTGACGAGACCTTTCCCGAAGGGGCCCGCCCGCTGCTGCTGGCCGTGACCGTGCTGACCAGCATGGATGAGGCCGCCCTGCACGAAACCGGGGTGCAGGGCAGTGTGGAGGCGCAGGTGCTGCGTCTCGGCGCGCTGGCCATGGAATCCGGGGCGGATGGGCTGGTCTGTTCCTCGCACGAGATCGCGCCGCTGCGGGCAGCGCTTGGTGATAAACCGGTGCTGGTGGTGCCCGGCATCCGCCCAGCAGGCAGCGCCTTGGGCGACCAGAAGCGGGTCATGACCCCGGCACAGGCCAGTGCCGCTGGCGCAGACTGGATCGTGGTGGGCCGCCCCATTACCCGGGCCGACAACCCCGCTGCTGCCGCCGCCGCGATTGCCGCCGAACTGCAAACAGCGCATTCCTGAAAAAAAGTTTTTGGTAAAGCTTTTTTCAAAAAGCTTTGAAAGAATACCGCCTTTTTTGAAAAAAAGGCGGCGCCCGAAAACTTTTTGAACCTTAAAATTGGCGGCAGGACCACAATGACAGTCAGGGTCAAGATATGCGGCATCCGTGACGAGGCGGGTCTGGAGGCTGCCAGTGCCGCCGGGGCCGACTGGGTGGGGTTCGTGTTCTTCAGCCGCTCGCCGCGCCATGTCACGGCCCCGCAGGCCGCTCCGCTGGTGCGCCGCCTGCCGCCTGGTGGCCCACGCGCCATCGGCCTGTTCGTGCGCCCGAGCGATGATGAGATCCGTCACGTGCTGGATGCGGTCGCACTTGATGGGGTGCAGATCTATGACACCGCAGCCCGTGCTACAGCCATCCGCGCGCGGTTTGGCGTGCCTGTGTGGCTGGCTGCCGGTATTGCCGCCCGCGCCGACCTGCCGCAGAGCTGCGCGGTGGATGGGCTGGTGATTGAATCCCGCCCGCCCGCCGGTGCACAGCGCCCCGGCGGCAATGCCCAGGCCTTTGACTGGAGCCTGACCGAGGGCTGGCAGGCGCCAGTGCCGTGGATGCTGGCTGGTGGCCTGCGGCCCGATAACGTGCGCGAGGCCGTGATGCGTAGCGGGGCGCGGGCAGTGGATGTCTCATCCGGGGTGGAAACCGCCCCCGGCATCAAGTCGCCCGCGTTGATCCATGAATTCGTGCGGGCGGCCCGCACTCTTTGATCGTGTTTTGGTGCGGCCTTTTTAGAGACTTTGAAAAGTTAGCTCAGCAAACATCCAGGAATCATGAGGGAGTTTTTGGTGAAGCTTTTGTCAAAAAGCTTCAAAGAACACCGCCTTTTTGAAAAAAGGCGGCACCCAAAAACTTTTATCATTTTTTATCAATGAGTTGTTTTCAACAGTCTCTTAAATGGCGGTGTCTTTACGAAGCTTTTTGAAAAAATCTTCACCAGAAACTTTTATCTGTTCTTGAAGTATTTAGCCGTATTTGACCGGGTCCAGATGGGTTTCATCTGGCAGAAGCCTGCTGGCGTCAATGCGGTACAGCGTGCGCTCGGGCGCAAGCCAGCCGGGAATGGTGGCGATGTGCTCGTAGGCCTCGAGTACCAGCAGCACGTTATCGAGGTCATAGGTCGTCGTGCCGTCCAGATCTGTAGCCATGGGGCAGTAAAGCAACAGGCCATCCGTCATGTAGTCGGATGTTTCGATTTCCAGCCACAGGTCAGGCTGGGTCGCGGCAGGGTTGGCGCGAACGCGGCCCATGCGGTCCCAGATACCCCACAGGCCGTCAATTTCCTTCAGGTCCATCATGATATTGTACTGGTGGCGCGTGAGGACGCGCGTGCCCAGCGCATCAGCGCGGAGGGGAGAGAGCATGCGATCCTTTCCTGCCCTGCCTTGGCCCAACCCTAGCGCCATTCCACTGAACTCTGGCGCGGTGGAATTGCCCTAACTCATTGTTTATCGAGCACCTTCACCAGTTCAAATGTGTCCATTCAAACTGGATCTGCTCTAGCGGTAATAACCATAATAGGCCGGAGGCGGCGGGGGTGGTGGCGGCGGATAGGCATAGACCGGGTAGGGCGGCGGCGGATAGCCGTAAACCGGATAGCCATACCCGTAGCCATAAGGCCGGTAGCGATAGGGCGACATGGCTACCCCAAGGGCCGTGCCAGCGGCCATGCCCACGCCAAAGCCGCCCCAGCCCCAGCCACGGTGCCAGCCGCCCCCCCAACCGGGGCCACCTCGCCAGCCACCACCCCATGCATGGGCGGCAGGGGCGGGCAGGACGCCAGCCAGTCCCATGGATACAGCCAGCAACAGAGCCAACTTACGCATCTGACGGGTTCCTTTTGTGTACCATTGCAAAGCCGATATTGGCACGGATCGGCCAGATATCCAGCCCCGCTACCTCACCGTTCCGTGATGTCGCGTGTCAGGAAACCCCCGGAACAGGGCGACGCATCCGGGCTGCTTCCAGCAGAATAAAATTGCCCGGGTGCCGCCTTTTTTCAAAAAAGGTGGCGTTTTACGAAGCGCTTTGAAAAAAGGCGGCACCCAAAACTTTCATCTTTTCAGCGATCCTGTCGGGCGCGGAGCCATCCGCCGAGTGAAGCCAGCGCCTCTTTCAGCGGGCCGTCGGGCATGTCGTCAATTTCCACCGGGGGTGGGGGGGTGCGCGGCGGGGCAGGGGGTGCGGCCTGCCGGGGCGCGGGCAGCAGGTCCTGCACCATTTTCAGCCGCTTGACCACGCCGGTGCCGCAGGTGGTGTTGATGCGGGCAATGACGGTGGGGGCGAGGTGTTGCAGTTCCATCGCCACCGGCCCCTGGCAGCCTACCGTCAGCGTGCCGGCCGAGAGCCTGCGCGGCACGGTTAGTGCTGCCAGATGGGGGCCGACAATATCCGCCCAGTCCGTCATGACCTGCACGGCGGCAGCCGACTGCTTGCGAAAGACAGGCTGGCTGATCTGGGGCAGAAGGGCGGCCATGCTGCGCGCGCGAAAGGCCCGGCGCGGCGGCTCGGGGGCAGCGGCGGCTTCGTTCTTTTTCTTGCTGCGTGGCGGCGGGTTCGTCATAAACGGGTCCGTGTTACCTTGTGCTACCGATCTGTTACGCTGGTATGACCGGCACCGTCGCATTCTGCCATGGCGCGCGCTGCCCGGCCAGAGCGTTGATCCCTATCGGGTCTGGCTGAGCGAGATCATGCTGCAGCAGACCACGGTTACGGCGGTCATGCCCTATTTCGAGCACTTCCTTGCCGCCTTCCCCGATGTGACGGCACTGGCCCGCGCGCCGCAGGACCGGGTCATGGCGCTATGGGCGGGGCTTGGCTACTATGCCCGCGCGCGCAACCTGCATGCCTGCGCCAAGGCCGTGGCGGCACTGGGCGGCACCTTTCCCGATACGGTGGAAGGGCTGCTGGAACTGCCGGGAATCGGGGCCTATACGGCAGCGGCCATCGCCGCCATCGCCTTTGGCCGCCCCGTGGTGCCGGTGGATGGCAACGTGGAACGCGTGACCAGCCGCCTGTTTGCCCTGACCGACCCGCTGCCCGGCGCCCGCAAGGCCATTGCCGCCCGCGCCGTGACCCTGAACGCGGATGCGCAGGCAAAAGCCCGCCCCTCCGACTTCGCGCAGGCCCTGTTTGACCTTGGGGCAGGCATCTGCACGCCGCGCAACCCCGCCTGCGTGCTGTGCCCGTGGCGCGACGCCTGCGCGGGCCACGCGCAGGGCATTGCCGCCACCCTGCCGCGCCGCGCGCCCAAGGCCGTGCGGCCCGTGCGGCACGGCGTGCATTTCTGCCTGGTGGATGAAGCCGGTGGCCTGCTGCTGGTCCGCCGCCCCGAAAAGGGGCTGCTGGGCGGCATGATGGGCCTGCCGGGGCCGCACTGGCGCGATGACCCGTGGCCTCAGGCGGAAGCGCTGGCGCAGGCTCCTGCCGCCCCCTGGCTGCAACCCCGCTGGCGCATGGTGGGGCAGGTGAAGCATGTATTCACCCATTTTACGCTGCTGGTGGATGTGTACGCAGCCACGATCGCGGCCTTTCCCAACAGCATGGCGGCAGGGGGGTGCGTGCATTACCCCGGTGACGATGCCTTGGCGCTGCCCTCGCTCATGGGCAAATGCGTAAAGGTTGCACGCAAGGCCGGTATTTTTTGATTGACGCCGGTATGATCCGCGCTGTTGAGTAATGGGTGTCCGATCAGGAAAGGGACCGTGATGTTCGCTTTTGTCCAGATGCTTTCCCCCGTTGTGGCCCTGCTGGGCCTTGTTGCCGCCGCCCGTTACTGTTCAGCCCCCGCGCGCGCCATGCAGCCGGTCCGGGTGCGCGCCCGCCGCTAGGGCGCCCCTTGTGCAGGGTGAGGGTCCGCTGTTCCTTTGCATCCACCTCCGGCTTCCTGTAGCAGCCGGAACATGACATTCATTACCGTAAAGCGCGCGGCGGGGCATGAAGATGCGCCGCCGCGCACCGGGGTACTGCTGAGCAATCTTGGCACCCCCGATGGCACCGGCTATGGCGCGGTGCGCCGCTATCTGGCTGAATTCCTGTCAGATCGGCGCATTATCGAAGCCAGCCCCCTGGTCTGGAAGCCGATCCTGTATGGCCCGGTGCTGACCTTCCGCCCGCGCAAGTCGGGCGAGGCCTATCACCGCATCTGGCACCATGACCGTAATGAAAGCCCGCTGCGCACCTATACGCGCGACCAGGCGGAAATGCTGGCAAAAAGGCTGGCGGCTGACGATGTGCCGGTGGCCTGGGGCATGCGCTATGGCCAGCCCTCCATCAAGCAGGCGCTGCATGAGCTGGTGGCCCAGGGGTGCGACCGCATCCTGCTTGCCCCGCTCTACCCGCAATACAGCGCCACCACCACGGCCACGGCCAATGACCAGGCGTTTCGCGCCCTGATGCGGCTGCGCAACCAGCCTGCCATCCGCACACTGCCGGCCTTCCCCGACCATCCGGCCTATATCGCGGCCCTCGGGCGCTCGATCACGGCCCGGCTCGAAACGCTGGATTTCAAGCCGCAGATGATTGTCGCCTCCTTCCATGGCCTGCCCAGGGTGTATGTGGAAAAGGGCGACAGCTATGCCGATGAATGCGCGCGCACCATCACCGCGCTGCGTCATGCCATGGGGTATGACGAGCGCATGATGCCGCTCACCTTCCAGTCCCGCTTTGGGCCGGCAAAATGGCTGGAGCCCTATACCGCGCCGTTTATCGAGTCGCTGCCCGCGCAGGGCATCGAGCGCATTGCGGTGATTACGCCGGGCTTCATTTCCGACTGTATCGAAACGCTTGATGAAATCGGCAACGAGGCGGCGGAAGACTTCATCAAGGCTGGCGGCAAGGAACTGGCCCTGATTCCGTGCCTGAACAACTCGCCCGATGCCATAGACCTGCTCGAGACCCTGGTGCGCGAGGAACTGGCAGGCTGGCTGCCCCGTAAAGCGGAAGCCTCTGCTGGCTGAGGTCTCTCCCGCCCGCTAACGGAGAAGAGTTTTTGGTGAAGCTTTTTGCAAAAAGCTTCAGGAAGTGCCGCCTCCGGCAAAAAGGCGGCACCCGAAAGCATTGATGATGCGCCCCCTGTCAGGGCCGGTCGCAGCTTTCGGTCAGGTCGTTATAGACCTGCCCTTTGGGGCATGAAGCCGGAGGGCGCTGCGGTGCAGGCTGGCCATTGCCCTGCGGGCCGCCGGGCTGCGGCTGCGCGGGGGCCAGCAGGGTGGACAGGTCCTTGTCATAGACGGAATCGTCTTCAGGCGCGTTGTTGCCCGTGGCGTTATAGACTTCGGGTGCGGCCCGATAGCTGGCACTTGCCGCGGCAGCCCCCATTGCAGCCCCCGCGCCATAATAGCCGGGCCAGCCCCAGCCACCCCAGCCGCCGCCCCAGCCCCAGCCGCCCATGGGGTAACCCCAGCCGACATAGCCGGGGTAGTAGCCAGCCCCCCAGCCACCCCAGCCCCATCCACCATGCCAGCCGCCGCCACCGTGCCAGCCCCCGCCGCCATGCCAGCCGCCACCACCGCCGCCACCATGCCAGCTCCCACCGCCACCGCGCGGGCCGCCGCCACCAAAGCCGCCGCCGCCATGGGGGGCAGCATGGGCGGGCAGGCTCAGTGAGCCGCATGCGATCAGTGCCAGCGTCACGCCTGTCAGTGCCTGTTTCAGCTTGTGCATGTTCCATTCCTGCATGTCTTGATGGGGTTTATCGCAGAAAATCACCGAGCGGGAAAAGACGCGGCGCGGCCGCTCTCCTGACGCCGCATTGCATAACGCAGGGATTGCCGCGCCGGATGCCCTTGTGGGGCAGGGAGACGGGTGCGCGCCTCTTTATTCATGAATGGCATTTCTGCCCGGTTTGGGCCGATGCGCAAGCGTGGGGTGCAGCGCCGTAACACTCCGTAGCATAAACCCGCCTCAGCGCCGGATCAGGTGTGCATGGCCAGCAAGCCGTTATCGAAACAGACAGAAGCTAAGAGACTGTTTGAAAACAATTCATTGATAAAAAAATGACAAAAGTTTTTGGGTGCCGCCTTTTTTCAAAAAGGCGGTGTTCTTCGAAGTTTTTTGAAAAAAGCTTCACCAAGAACTTCCTTATGAGTTCTGGATGTTTGCTGGGCTAACTTTTCAAACAGTCTCTAAATTAAAAGTTTCCGGTGCCGCCTTATTTTTCAAACGGCGGCGTTCTTTTGATCCATCGCGTATTCCAATACGCTCAGGGTCGGCCAACCCCACGCAGCCGGTGCAGCGTGATGATGGCCGCCGTCAGCACGATGGCGGCACAGGTCTGGTGCACCGTGCCCGCCCATACCGGCACGACCAGCAGCAGCGTGGTCACACCCAGCGCATATTGCACCAGCACCAGCCAGCCCAGCATGGTCAGGGCCGCATGCACGTCCTTGCCCAGTTGCGGCGTGCGCAGCCCCAGCACGATTGTTACGCCAATCAGCACCACCGTGGTGGTGGCCAGCAGCCGGTGGTCGAACTGGATGGCGGGAATGTTCTGGAACCAGTTCAGCCAGAAGGGATGCAGCTTCGCATAACCCTGCGGGATCAGGTGCCCATCCATGAGGGGGAAGGTATTGTAGGCGAAGCCCGCATGCGTGCCTGCCGTAAAGCCGCCCGCGATCACGGTTATGCCCACCAGCAGGCAGATGGCCCAGACCAGCGCGTGCACGCGCCGCACTTCCGGGATTGCGGGAATGAAGGCGGGGCGTGGCGTGCGCACGGACAGCGCCGTCCACAAGATGGCGATGTAAAGCGCGAAGGCGCAGCACAGGTGCAGTACCAGGCGCACGGGGGCGACCGCCGTGCTGTCCGGGTTGAAGCCCGATGCCACCATGAACCACCCGATGGCGCCCTGTAGCCCGCCCAGCACGAAAAACAGCACCAGCCGCAGCGCCAGCCCCCGGCTCAGCGCCCCGGTGATGGAAAACCACACCAGCGGCACCAGCAGCACGAAGCCCATCAGCCGCCCCCAGAAGCGGTGCGTCCACTCCGCCCAGAAGATCTGCTGGAAGCCCGCAAGCCCGAAGCCATCATGCAGGATCTTGTATTGCGGGATGGTCTTGTACAGTTCGAACTGCCGCTCCCACTCCGCATGGCTTAGCGGCGGGATCATGCCGGTAATGGGCCGCCAGTCCATGATCGACAGGCCCGAGCCGGTCAGGCGCGTGTAGCCGCCAAGGGCGATCATGCCCACGAGCATGAAGCAGATGGCGAACAGCCATGTGGAGATACGCTGCCTGTTGCGCAGATCCTGCGCGGAAGGGGGCGTGCGGCCCATCAGGGAGCCAGTGGAAGGATATGCGGACATAACCGGATTTAGACTGGCCTTGCAGTCAGCCGCAAGGCGATGCTAGGCGCGGAGGAACATATATTCTTCCATGACCGGGACGCACGCATGACCGCACCGCACGCCGCACCGCCCGCGCCCGGAGTACAGGGCAGCCTGCGCGTGATGGCCCGGCCCCTGCTTCTGCTGGCAGCCTTTGTCGTGCTGACGGTGGTGCTGGGCCGCCTGCCGGGCGTGCGCGGCATGCTGGCGGCGGGGCATGGCCTGCAGGCAGGCGCGGGCGGCGTGGCCGTGTTCGTGCTGCTGGGCAGCGTATTCTGTGGGCTGGGCCTGCCCCGGCAGGCGGTGTGCTTTGCCGCGGGCGCCGCCTACGGAATCGGGGCCGGATGCGCGTTGGCCACGCTGGCCACGGTGGCCGGGTGCCTGTGGGGCTATGGCTGGGGCCGGTGGGCGGGGCGCGTGCGCATGCCCGCCCGCCTTGGTGCAACCCTGGCGCGGGTGGAAGGTTGCGTACGCGCGGCCCCCTTCGCCTCGGTGCTGGCGCTGCGGCTCATGCCGGTGGGCTCGGCGCTGCTGCTCAACCTGGCCGCGGGCATGCTGGGGGTCAGGGTCGTACCGTTCGTGCTGGCTACCCTGCTGGGCAGCCTGCCGCAGACCGTGGTGTTCGTGCTGGTGGGCACGGGCATGCGGCTTGGCGGGGGTGCGCGCATCGGGGTCGCCATCGGGCTGTTTGGCCTTTCCGCGCTGGTGGGGCTGTGGCTCATGCGCCGCATGCGCGGCTTGCCGCCATGGCGGGAATGAATTGCAGTGATGCTGTAATTAGAGGGTGAAAAAATGGACCACGCTGGTCTACTAGTCCCCACAGTCCTTTAATATTGGAGCGCCTCATGGGCTCATCCGTAACGGCGGGCCGTCCGGCAGAAACCCCCGTGCCTGAAACGACCGGCCGCCCCATGGGCTGGATCGCAATCCTGCTGGGGTTCCTGACTGCGGTCGGCCCGGTCTCGACCGATATCTACCTGCCCGCCTTCCCCGAGCTTGAAGCCACGCTGCATGGCCGTGCGGGCTCGGCGCAGATGACGCTGGCGGTATGGTTCGTGGGACTGGCCATCGGCCAGATCACCATGGGCCCGCTATCGGACCGATTCGGCCGCCGCAGGCCCATGCTGCTGGGCACGCTGGTCTATACGCTGGCCTCGGTCGGGTGCGCCATGGCGCGTGACATTCCCACCTTTTCGTTCTTCCGTTTCGTGGCCTCGCTCGGGGCTTCGGCCAGCCTGATCATTCCGAGTGCCTGCGTGCGCGACATGTCGCATGGCAATGAATCCGCGCGGCTGATGTCGCGGCTGGTGCTGGTGATGGGGGTCGTGCCCATCCTGGCGCCCACGCTGGGCGGGCTGGTGCTGTCGATCGCGTCGTGGCGGTCGATCTTCTGGGCGGCGGCGGTCTATGGCGTGATCTGCATCGGGCTGATCTGGCGCGTCCTGCCCGAGACCCTGCAGCCCGCCAACCGCAGCGAGTTCTCGCCGGTAACCCTGTTCAGCCGCTATGTCATGCTGGCGCGTGACAGGGGGTTCATCACCCATGCCATGATTGCGGGTTTCGCGTGCTTCATGTCCTTTACCTACCTGTCGGCAGCGCCTTCGGTGTTCATCCACCAGTTCGGGCTTACGCCGGCGCATTTCGGCATGATGTTTGGCGTCTTCGCGGTGTGCATGATCGGGGCCTCGCAGCTTAACGGCGTGCTGGTGGGGCGCATTGATGCCGCCCGCATCCTCGGCGTCTCGGTCGGTGTTGCGGTGGCAGGCACCATTTCCATGACGGTGATGGCCGTTGTCATTGCGTTTGCCATGCAGCATGGCGGCCACCCGCCACTGTGGATGATGGGGCTGCTGATCCTGGCCATGATGGTCTCGCTGGGCACGACCGGCATCATCGGCCCCAATGCCACGGTGGGCGCGCTGGCCGACCACCCGCGTTTTGCGGGCAGTGCCTCGGCTTTTGTCGGCACGCTGCAATATGTGCTCGGCGCCGTGGCCGGTGCGTTCGTGGGCATGCTGCCCGCCAACTCGCCGCTGCCCATGGCGGGCGTGATGCTGATGGGGGCCGCGATCATGATGGTGATGGTGCTGCTGCGCCCCGCCCGCGTGCCCACGTCCCTCCCAGCCGGGGCGGCTGAGGAATAAAATCTTCTTCCTCCCGCCCTGGCGCGTGATGGATGCCAAAGCATGCGCAAGGGGTGCGGATGGGGTTGTCGGGCTGGCGCGTGGCGGCTACAGCGGGGGGCCGTCCAGTGGGCGACAGTTTTTCGTGAACGGGGCGCGTATGTCCCGGATTTGTATGACCATGCAACGGGGACCGTGCACCGATCATGACGACCGCCCAGATCGACCTGAAACAGTATATTCGCCATATCCCGGATTTTCCCAAGCCCGGTATCCTGTTCTACGATATCTCGACGCTGATGCGGAACGCCGATGCCTGGCAGATCGCCATGGGCCGCCTTGCCGCCGCCGTCGCACCGTGGGCGCCTGATGTGCTGGCCGCCATCGAATCGCGCGGGTTCCTGACGGCAGCACCCCTTGCCAGCCGCCTGGGCTGTGGGCTGGTCATGCTGCGCAAGCCGGGCAAGCTGCCGGGCGAGACGGTATCCTACAGCTATGATCTGGAATACGGCTCCGATTCGCTGCACATCCAGGCCGATGCGATCCTGCCCGGCCAGCGCGTAGTGGTGATGGATGACCTGCTGGCGACCGGCGGCACGCTGGTGGCCTCGGTGGCCCTGCTGCACAAGGTGGGCGCCAATGTGGTGGGGGCTGCCACCCTGATCGAACTGACCGGCCTTGGTGGCCGCGACCGGCTGGATGTGCCGGTCAAGACGCTCGTCTCTTACGACGAATAACCTGCCGTCCGGGCGCTGGTGGCATGCGGCATACGCTTTCTTCCATGCGGCCATTCGGCTGTGAGCCTGTTCGTACAACCGGTATGGTGTACGATATGCAGGCATCGTATCTGGACAGGGGGAGCCACGCGCCGGGATGAAAGGTCTTGAGCTTTCCCTGACCCGTTTTCAGGATCAGATACGGGCATTTTTCCGGCGGCTGTGGCCGCCGGGCATGACCCTGCGCCAAGACCATCTGCGGTGGCTGTACGCGCCGGGCATCTTCACCTTCGGCTATGCGCTGCGCACCACCATCACCTCGCTCATCGCGCTGGGTATTGCGCTGTGGTGGGAGCTTGGCAGCCCGCAATGGGCGGCGCTCACGGTGTGGATGGTGGCGCAGGGCACGCGTGGCAAGAGTGTTGCCAAGGCGCGGTGGCATCTGTTCGGCATGGTGGTGGGCACGATCTGCGCCGTGCTGCTGGTGGCGGCGTTTCCACAGGCGCCGCTCATGTTCATCCTGCTGCTGGCCATCGGCATCGGCACGTTCTGCTTTATCGGCACGTTGCTGCCTGGCCCCGCCACCATGACCAACTACCGCATTCACGGCATGCGGGCGAGCGGGTTCACCTATGCCATCATCTCGCTTGATGGCATTGCCGACCCGCAGAACATCTTCATGACCGCCATGTCGCGCGCGACCTATATCGTGCTGGGCATCGTGCTCGAGAGTACGGTCTCCTCGCTGTTCCAGTTCAAGCTGGCCAAGCGCGCGGAAGACCGGCTGGCCGACAATTTCATGACCGCCATCAACGGCGCGGCCCAGACATTGGCCTCCCTGCTGTCGGGCAATACGCAGGTGCTCAAGCAGGCGCGGGGCGTGTTCTCCAACATCACAACGCTGAGCGACCAGATCGAGTTTGCCGAGGTCGAGATGGGTGCTCATCGCGGCCATGAAGGAGACCATGCCCGCGCGGCCCTTGCGCGTGTGGCCATGCTGCTCTCGCGCGGGCTCGACCTTGCCGCCCTCATGCAGGGGCCGGTGGGCCAGCCCGATGCTGCCTTCAACGCGACATCGAGCAAGGTGCAGGCCTTCCTCAAGGACATGGCGGGCGAGCTTGAGGCCAGTGACGACATCCACCCCGTGCTGGCCCGGCTGGCGGAACTGCAGGCGGCGTGCCGGCAGAGCGTGGCCGATTCCCTCGACCAGGAAATGGGCAGCCCCGGCAGCCTGCCGGTCGACCCGCAACTGGTGCAGATGCTCTCGCAGCAGCGCATGCTCAATTACGCGCTGGGCCAGATCCTTGATGAACTGGAACAGGCGCTGATCCAGTTCGACGCCAGCCGCAACCCGCTGGCGCATGACCATTTTCACTACCGGCTCAAGACCTTCCGCGACTGGCAGCAGGCCTTTACCAACAGCCTGCGCGCGTCTGTCACGATCTTCGGGGCGGGGGTGATCTGGATCACGACCGCATGGTCGGCGGGGCTGACCTTCATCATGTTCGTCTCCATCGTGTGCAGCCTGTTCTCCACGCTGGAAAAACCTGCCCTTGCCACCCGCGCTTTCCTAGGCGGCGCCATTATCGCCTCGATCGTGGGGGGCATACTGGTGCTGTGGCGGCTGGCCGAGCCCACCACGTATGAAATCATGGCGGTGTGCCTGTTCCTGCCCATGCTGGCGGGCGGGCTGGCCTTTGCCTATCCGGCGCTGATCCTTGGCGCCGTGTCGTACAACCTGTTCCTGCCCATCCTGCTCGGGCCGGGCAACCAGAGCCGGCTGGACGAGGTGGCGTTCTTCAACACCGCCATGCCGCTGGTGGTCGGGCTGTGGTATGCGATGTGGGCGTTCAGGCTGGTGCTGCCGTTCGATACGAACGACATGCGCTGGCAGATGCGCACCGGCATCCTGCGCGGGCTGCGCTACGTGGCGCGCGCGCGCACGCTGCCCACCACGCTGTATGTGGTCGAGCACAACGTGGACCGCTTCGTGCGCCTGCTGACCAATGCGGAAAATACGCCCGACACCATTATCGACGCCTACCTGCAGGGCATCCTGTCAGCCATGACCATCGGGCTGAACGTCATCCGCCTGCGCGCCATCCTTGAGCGGCACCTCCTGCCGCCCGAGGCGCAGCGCGTGGTGGGCGAGATGATGGGCCGCATGGCGCAGTTCAGTGGCCGTTATGGCGGGCATTACGGGCGCACGGCGCGCTCGGCCAAATTCGCCATTGTGCATCTGCAGCAGCTTGCGGGGCAGACCGATAATCTGGGCGTGCGGCTGGAAATAGACAGCGCGCTGGGGTGCCTGTACGTGATTTCGTTCGAACTGGACCACAACCAGAAATTCTTTGATGCTTCCAGCCCTTACCTTGATCCGGTCATGGCGTGACGCGCGGTATGATTTCGATGCCGTCATGCATGAGGGACGTTATCTGACGTTTCTTGGGAAAAGCTTCACCAAAAACTTCCTTCTTACGTTTTCAGCCATAAAAAAAAGCGGCCCCTGCTGTATGGCAGGAGCCGCTTTCTGTTTTGATGTAATGCGTGATCAGCCCTGCTGCTGGCGGGCCACGAAGTTTTCCAGCCAGTGAATGGTGTAGTCACCCTTGCGGAACTGGGGGTCTTCGAGGATCTTGCGGTGCAGTGGGATGACCGTCTTGACCCCTTCGATCACGAATTCATCGAGCGCGCGGCGCATGCGCTCGATCGCCTCAAGCCGGGTCGGCGCGCGCACGATCAGCTTGGCGATCATGCTGTCGTAATAAGGCGGCACGCGGTAGCCCGCATACAGCGCGCTATCGATTCGCACGCCCAGGCCACCCGGCGGATGGTAGACCGTGATCGTGCCCGGCGTGGGCATGAAGGTCTGCGGGTCCTCGGCGTTGATGCGGCATTCGATTGCATGGCCGGAGAAATGGATGTCCGACTGGCTGTAACCAAGCGGCTCGCCCGCCGCGATGCGGATCTGCTCGCGCACGAGGTCCACGTCGCACACCATTTCCGTCACCGGATGCTCCACCTGCAGGCGGGTGTTCATCTCGATGAAGCAGAACTGCCCGTCCTGGTACAGGAACTCCAGCGTGCCCGCGTTGCGGTAGCCGAGCTTGGTCAGGGCGGAGGTGGCAATCGCGCCGATCTCGTCACGCTGCGTGGCTGTCAGGGCGGGGGAGCCCGCCTCTTCCAGCAGCTTCTGGTGGCGGCGCTGCAGCGAGCAGTCACGCTCGCCATAATGCACCACGTTGCCATGCGTGTCGGCCATGATCTGGAGTTCGATATGGCGCGGCTTGTCGAGGTATTTTTCGAGGTAGACCTCGTCATTGCCAAAGGCGGCGCGGGCCTCGGTGCGGGCCACGCTCCATGCCTCCTCAAGGTCGGCCTCGGTGGGGGCGACCTTCATGCCGCGCCCGCCGCCACCGGCGGCAGCCTTGATCAGCACGGGGTAGCCGACTTTCGCCGCAACCTCGCGCGCCTGCTCCAGGCTCTCCAGCGCGCCATCCGAGCCGGGCACCAGCGGCACGCCCAGCGCCATCATGGTGGTCTTGGCGGTGATCTTGTCGCCCATCATGCGGATATGTTCCGCCGTCGGCCCGATGAAGGTCAGGCCGTGGGCCTCGACCGTCTCGGCAAAATCGGCGTTTTCCGACAGGAATCCATAGCCGGGATGGATGGCGTCCGCCCCGGTGATGGTGGCCGCCGAGAGGATGGCCGCGACATTGAGGTACGAATCGCGGCTGGCGGGCGGCCCGATGCACACGGCTTCATCCGCAAGGCGGACATACATGGCATCCGTATCGGCCGTGGAGTGCACGGCAACGGTCCGGATGCCCAGTTCGCGGCAGGCCCGCAGGATGCGCAGGGCGATCTCGCCACGATTGGCAATGAGGATCTTGGAAAACATTACTCTATGATGACCAGCGCTTCGCCAAACTCGACCGGGTCGCCGGACTGCACCAGGATCCGGCTGACCGTGCCTGCGCGCGGGGCCTTGATCTGGTTGAAGGTCTTCATGGCCTCGATCAGCAGCAGCGTCTGGCCGGCAGCCACCTGCTGGCCTTCGGTCACGAAAGCGGGCGAGGACGGATCGGGCGCCAGGTAGGCCACGCCCACCATCGGGCTGGTGACCGCGCCGGGGTGCTTGGACAGGTCGGCCGGGTTGGCGGCGGGCGGGGCCACCGGCGTGGGCGCAACCGGTGCCGCGGCCACGGGGGCCGGGGCGGGCACGGCATGCGCCACGGGGGCGGCGGCGCGCACCACGCGAATGCGGTTGTCCTTTTCCGCGATCTCGATTTCGGTCAGGCCGGTATCGGTGAGAATTTCAGCCAATGCCCGTATGGCATCCGCATCCACGAGCAGTCGGCTCATTGATCGTCCTCGTCCAGAATCATGTCTGTCATGGCCTGAAGCGCCAGGGCATACCCCCGTACGCCCAGCCCGCATATGACGCCAATGGCGGCCTGGGAGACGTAGGAGTGATGACGGAAGGCTTCACGGCGGTGAATGTTGGAGATGTGCACCTCGATCACCGGCAGATCAACGGCCAGCAGCGCGTCGAGTATGGCAACCGAGGTGTGGGAATAGGCCGCCGGGTTGATGATGATGCCGCGTGCGCGGCCCCGGCATTCCTGTATCCATGAAACGAGTTCCCCCTCGCCATTGGTCTGGCGGAAGTCGATGGCGACATCGAGCCGTTCGGCGGCCTGGACACAGACCTGCTCCACGTCATCAAGCGTGGCATGGCCATAGACCTCGGGCTGTCGCAGTCCGAGCATGTTCAGGTTTGGGCCGTTCAGCACGGCAATGAGAGGGCGCTCCATGATGCACGCGCCTAGCACGCCCGCCGCCCGGTTCCAAGTCCGATCATGCGTCAGGCCCTCCTTGCAGCGCCCCTGCGCCCGGCCTGCAGGCTGAATTATGCCTTGCGGGTCCAATTATGCTATGGTGGCGTCATGACAGGAATAACCGATCATAGGCCAGCAGGCGGGGCGCGGGGCGGTAATGCGGCGCGTCTCGGGGCCTCTGTGGCGGTGGCATGCCTGATGCTGGCAATATCGGGCCAGCCCGGCGCGGCGCAGGCGGCGGCACGGCATGCGGCCACCACCACGCGGCACGGCGCGCGCACCAGCGTAAGGCGCCCGCCCGCCATGGCGCATGTGCCTGCCAACTGGAACCAGCACGGCCTGGCAAGCTGGTATGGCACGGGCAGGCAGAACGGACATACCACCGCCTCGGGCGAGCAGTTCGACCCCGATGCGCTGACCGCCGCCCACACCCAGCTGCCGCTGGGCACGCGGGTCAGGGTGCATGCCGTCAGCACCGGGCGCTCGGTCGTGGTCAGGGTCAATGACAGGGGGCCGTATCGTGGGCACCGCATCATCGACCTGTCACCCGAGGCCGCGCGGCAGCTGGGCATCATGGGCCGTGGCGTCTCGACCGTTGAAATAGAACCCGCGCGCGAGGCGGATGAGGAAGTGGCCAGCGCCACGCGCTAGGAACGCTTCCTTAATAAGGAAGCATCACGCATGAATAAGGAAGCATCACGCATGCGGGGGCCTGCGCATGTTCAGAGGCGCTGGTGCTTGGTCCAGCCTTCCATTGTCTTGTTGGGCGAGCAGCGCAGCTTCATCTCGATCTCGAGTCCCGCATTCAGTTCCGCGCCGAGCAGCACCACATAGGCCGAGACATAAAACCACATCATGATGGCGATGAACGCGCCCAGCGGCCCATAGGTGGCGCTGTAGCCCGCGATATGGCTGACATAATACGAGAACCCCGCCGAGGAGAGCAGCCACAGCAGCGTGGCCCCGATCGAGCCGGGCAGGATGCACCGCCAGTAGGTATGGGGCCGGTTGGGGCCAAAGCGGTACAGCGCCGAGCACAGCGACAGCACGAACAGAAGCATGAGCATGGGCCCGCCCATGCGCACCAGCAGCTCGACCGAGCCGGGCGGGGGGGCGAGTTCAAGCTTCTGTGGCAGGTAGTCGAGCAGGAACGGCAGGCCCACCATCAGCGCCAGCGTGAGGATGCCGCCGCAGATCGAGCAGAAGGTCAGCGCCATGCCCATGGCCTGAAAGCGCAGGAAGCTGCGGGTTTCGGGCGTGTTGTAGGCCACGTTCATCGCCAGGATGAGCGAGCGCGTGGCGGCCGAGGCCGACCATGTGGCGATGGTGGTGGAGATGATCAGGTTCAGTGTAAGCGATGAATGCGATTCGGCTACCAGCAGGTGGATGCGCGCGCCGATCATGTCATAGGCCGAAGGCGGCAGCACGTTGCGCAGCACCACGAGCTGGGGCTCCACCGTCTGCGGGTCGAACAGGAGGCCATAGAGCGAGATGAGCGTGCTCATGGCCGGAAACAGCGAGAGCGTGGCGTAGAACGCACAGCCTGCCGCAGCCAGCGTGATCTGGTCAGATACGATGTTGCGGGCGACCTGCCGCAGCACTTTCCTCACCTGCTGCATGGAAAAATGCGGCAGGTGGGGCGCAGGCGGGGGTATGTCCGTCATATCGATTTCAGTAGATGAGGAACCAATCAAGGCGGGCTTCTTGTCCTGTTGTGCGGTGGCACGCCGGGCGCGGAGTGGCGCGGCCTGTGTGCATTGTGCCACGATCGTGTGATCCTAAAGGAAAAATTGCAGACCGTGAGGATTTTTCTATTGCGTCGGGCGCGTATTGTGCGCATATGCGCTCCCTACGCAACAACGCACGTGCCACTGGCCCTCTGAGGTTACGCAACGACGTCAAGCGTTCTGGCAATCGGGCCACCACATGGTGGGGGTCCTTATTGGTCGCTGGTCCGTTAGACCGTTTCGCAACATCTGTCCGTTTGTGCAATTCCAGAATTGTGTTCATCCGGGCGGCAGTACAGAAGGGATTTGGGTGCGATGACTCCCAAAATCGCTCGTTATCTGGCTGAGCAGGCTCCTGCCACGCCATGCCTTATCGTTGATGTCGACCGGGTGGAAGAACGCTACCGCGCCCTGCGCGAGGCGCTGCCGCTGGCCCGGATCTACTACGCCGTAAAGGCCAATCCCGCCCGTGAGATCCTGACCCGCCTGGTGGGTCTTGGCTCGTCGTTCGATGCCGCCTCGTGGGAAGAGATTTCCATGTGCCTCGAAGCAGGCGCGCGGCCGGCCGATGTCTCGTTTGGCAACACGGTCAAGAAGGCCTCGAACATCGCCCGCGCATTTGCCGCAGGCGTGGACATGTTCGCCTTTGACTGCGCGGAAGAACTCGAGAAGCTGGCCCGCCACGCACCGGGTTCGCGCGTCTATTGCCGCCTGATCGTGGAGAACGAGGGCGCTGACTGGCCGCTGTCGCGCAAGTTCGGCACCACGCTGGACAATGCCCGCGACCTGATGCTGCGCGCGCGTGACCTCGGGCTTGACCCCTATGGCCTGTCCTTCCACGTGGGCAGCCAGCAGACCGAGACCGGCGCGTACGAGGCGGCGATCGCCCGCGTGGGCATGCTGTTCACCGACCTCAAGGCCGCGGGGCTTGACCTGCGCATGGTCAACCTTGGTGGCGGGTTCCCCATCCGCTACCGTGACGACGTGCCGGGCATCGATCGCTTTGCCGTGGCCATCAGCCACGCCATGACCGAGCATTTCGGCAATGACCTGCCGGAAATGATCATCGAGCCGGGCCGCTTCATGGTGGGTGATGCGGGTGTCGTGTCATCGGAAGTGGTGCTGGTCAGCCGCCGTGGCATGGATGACGGCGTGCGCTGGGTCTATCTCGACATCGGGCGGTTCGGCGGCCTGGCCGAGACCGAGGGCGAGGCCATCCGCTACGGCATCCGCACCCCGCATGATGGCACGGCAACCGGCCCGGTCGCCATTGCAGGCCCGACCTGCGACGGGGCGGACATCATGTATGAAAAGACTCCCTACGCCCTGCCGCTGGGGCTGGAATCGGGCGACCGGATCGAACTGCTGTCCACCGGGGCATATGTCTCGACCTACTGCTCGACCGGGTTCAATGGCCTCAAGCCGATCCAGGAACACTATATCTGATCGCGTCCTGCACGGTCTGGACACGTCTGAATAACAGGGCGGCGGGACGAAAGTCTTGCCGCCCTGCGTGTATCGGGGGGATACACAGGGCAGTTCCATCCATGCCGGAGGTGTTCCTTGCCCGTGTCCCGTGTTTCAACGCTGCGTTTGCTGGGCCTGTCCTTCCTCGGGTGTGTCGTGGCGGTGCGGGTGTCTGCTGCCCCCGTGCTGGTTCACGCCACGCCAGCGGCAGGGCAGCATGTGCCTGCGGGCAATGTGGCGATCAAACTGAACTATAACAGCGTGATCGACCCGTTCCGCGCGCGCCTGCTCCTGCTGGGCCCGAGCGGTGTGCCGCAACTGCTTGCGGCCTCTCCCAGTGATGATGAACAGCAGGGCCTGGCCACCACCGTGGCGCTCACGCCGGGGCATTACGTGCTGCACTGGCGCATGCGCGCGCCCGGCGGCACGCCTGCGGAAGGCAATGTGCCCTTTGATGTCGACCCCGCAGGCCCCGCAATTGCAGCAGCGCCCGCGGGCGGGAAGTAGCCGCCTTATTCCACCGCCGCCCGCAGCCCGGCGCCTGCTGCCAGCGGGCAGAGTGGCAGGGCCGCGGCAAGGAACGCGCCCAGCAGTTCAAGGTCCGGCCCCCATGACAGGCCGGTCTGCGCCGCATCAAGCGCTGCCGCGCCAAAGATCAGCGCGGGTGTGGTCAGCGGCAGCACCAGCAGCGGCAGCAGCACGCCGCCGCGCCGCGCGCCCAGCACGACCGATGCCGCCATGCCGCCAATGAGCGAGAGGATGAGCGTGCCCAGCAGCAGCCCGGTCAGCAGTACCACCATGGAGGTGGTGGGCATGCCGAGCATGATGGCCAGCGGCCCTGCTGCCAGCAGCAGCGGCAGGCCGGTGGTCAGCCAGTGGGCCATCATCTTGGCCAGCGCGATGAGCGAGGGCGGCAGGCCGGTCATGAGCAGCTGGTCCAGCGAGCCATCTTCCAGCTCCGAGCCGAACAGCCGGTCAAGCGGCAGGAGGGCCGCAAGCAGCGCGCACACCCACACGATGCCCGGCGCCATGCGCCGCAGCAGCTCGGGCGAGGGGCCAAGGGCGAGCGGGAACAGCGCGCCCGCAAGGATGAAGAACAGCACCGCCCCCAGCGTGTCGGCCCCGTGGCGTAGTGCGAGCCGCAGGTCGCGTTCAAGGATGGCGGTGATGAGGGCGGGAATCCGGAGTGTCACAGCAGGTCGTCCTCGGGGAAATCCTCCAGCGGCTGGGGGATGTCGGATTCGTTCAGCCCCGGCAGCGCATGCGTGCGGGCATCGGGCAGGGGCAGGGGAACATGGGTGGTTGCAATCACAATTCCGCCAGCCTGCCGGTGGGCGGCGAACAGGGTGCCAAGCAGCCCCATGGTATTGATATCCAGCCCCAGGCTCGGCTCATCGAGCAGCCAGAGCGGGGCCTGCGCCAGCAGCACGCGCGCCAGCGCCGCGCGGCGTTTCTGCCCCGCCGAGAGCATGCGCGCGGGCAGGTCGGCCAGGCCGGAAATGTTGAGTGATTCCATGCACAGGTCAGGATTTCCGCCGCTTGCGCGCGCGGCCAGCGTCAGGTTCTCGCGCAATGTCAGCCCCAGCTTGAGCGCATCCTGGTGGCCCAGATAGGCCACCCGCCCCGCATGCTGGCTGCGATCGGCCAGCGCATCCACGCCAGACCACAGCACATGGCCGCCTTCCGGTTTGTGCAATCCCGCCAGCACGCGCAGCAAGGTGGACTTGCCAGCCCCGTTCGGGCCGGTCAGGAGCAGGGCGTCACCAGCTTCAAGCGTAAAGCCGACACGGTCCAGAACCAGCCGTTCACCGCGGAAAACCGAGATATTTTCCACTTCCAGCAGCGGGCGGCCGGGGGGAGTAAAGGCAGGAATGACGGAAATCCTCCGGGCAATGGGCAAAGGATGGGAGTGGGGCAAAAAAATGCCTGCTCCCGGTTTCTTGTTACCGGCTCCAGCTTGTGTCGCAACCGCGTCCGGGTATGTTCTACCACCGTTGGGAGATCAAGCAGGTTGTCCCCGACAAGGTCACAAACCCCGCGCCACAAAAAGGGCAGCGGAGGATACACGATCACACGGGACGATCCGTTGCTGATGCCTCGGAGGAAACAAAGCCAATGAAGACGGTTGGGCACGACTCACTGAAAACGGGCCGCACACTGAACGTGGACGGCAAGACCTACCATTATTTCTCAATCCCGGAAGCGGAAAAGACCATCGGTTCCGTCAGCCGCCTGCCAGTCAGCCTGAAAGTGCTGCTGGAGAACGTGCTGCGGTTCGAGGACGGGCATTCCTATTCCGTGGAAGATGCCAAGGCCATCGCCGAATGGCTGAAGGAAGGGCGCAGCACGAAGGAAGTGCCCTTCAAGCCCGCACGCATCCTCATGCAGGATTTCACCGGCGTTCCCGCCGTGGTTGACCTTGCCGCGATGCGCGATGGCATTCTCAAGCTCAAGGGCGACCCGCAGAAGGTGAACCCGCTGGTTCCCGTCAACCTCGTGATCGACCACTCGGTCATGGTGGACGTGGCCGGCACGCCCGACGCGCTGCAGGACAACGTGACCATCGAGTTCGAGCGCAACGGCGAGCGCTACGCCTTCCTGCGCTGGGGCCAGGAAGCGTTCGAGAACTTCTCGGTCGTGCCGCCGGGCACGGGCATCTGCCATCAGGTGAACCTCGAATACATCGCCCAGGCGGTGTGGACGGCCAATGTCGGCGGCAAGGACTATGCCTACCCCGACACCCTGTTCGGCACCGACAGCCACACCACCATGGTCAATGGCATGGGCGTGCTGGGCTGGGGCGTTGGCGGCATCGAGGCGGAAGCGGCCATGCTGGGTCAGCCCATCGCCATGCTGATCCCCGATGTGATCGGCTTCAAGATGACCGGCAAGCTGCCCGAGGGCGCCACCGCCACCGACCTGGTGCTGACGGTGACCCAGATGCTGCGCAAGAAGGGCGTGGTGGGCAAGTTCGTCGAGTTCTTCGGCCCCGCCCTTGACCACCTGCCGGTGGCCGACCGCGCGACCATCGCCAACATGGCGCCGGAATACGGCGCGACCTGCGGTTTCTTCCCCGTTGATGACCTGACGCTGGACTACCTGCGCCAGACCGGCCGTGAAGAGCACCGCATCAAGCTGACGGCGGAATACCTCAAGGCGCAGGGCATGTTCCGCCACGCCGAATCCGCCCACCCTGTGTTTACCGACACGCTGGAACTCAACCTCGAGACCATCGTGCCCTCGATTGCAGGCCCCAAGCGCCCGCAGGACCGCGTGGTGCTCAAGGGTGCCGACAAGGCCTTCGAGACCGAGCTGACCGGAAGCCTGGGCGTGCCCGCGGCCGACAAGGACAAGAAGGCCAAGGTGGCTGGCACCAATTACGAGATCGGCCACGGCGACGTGGTGATCGCGGCCATCACCTCGTGCACCAACACCTCCAACCCCGCCGTGCTGATCGCGGCAGGACTGGTGGCGAAGAAAGCCCGCGCGCTGGGCCTGAAGCCCAAGCCGTGGGTCAAGACCTCGCTCGCGCCGGGCTCGCAGGTGGTGACGGATTACCTCAACCGCGCAGGCCTGCAGGACGAGCTGGACGCGATGGGCTTCAACACCGTGGGCTATGGCTGCACGACCTGTATCGGCAACTCCGGCCCGCTGGAAGATCACATCGTCGATGCGATCGAAGGCAACAAGCTGGTGGCGGTTTCGGTGCTGTCGGGCAACCGTAACTTCGAGGGGCGTATCTCGCCCAACGTGCGCGCCAACTACCTGGCCAGCCCGCCGCTGGTGGTCGCCTACTCGCTGCTGGGCACGATGCGCGAGGACATCACCACCGCGCCGCTGGGCACCTCCAAGGACGGCAAGCCGGTGTACCTCAAGGACATCTGGCCCACCAACCACGAGATCGCGGCCCTCATGGGCACCGCCATCACGCGCGAGGAGTTCATCAACCGCTACAAGCACGTAAGCCAGGGCACGAAGGAATGGCAGGCGCTGAAGGTTGCCACCGGTTCCGAGACCTACAAGTGGGATGCCTCCTCCACCTACGTGCAGGATCCGCCGTATTTCCAGGACATCACGCCCGAGCCCAAGTCGCGTGGCGACATCATCGGCGCGCGCCTGCTCGCGCTGCTGGGTGACAACATCACCACCGATCACATCTCGCCTGCCGGCGCGATCAAGGAAAGCTCGCCCGCGGGCAAGTACCTTGAAGAGCATGGCGTGGCGAAGAAGGACTTCAATTCCTACGGCTCGCGTCGTGGCAATGACCGGGTGATGGTGCGTGGCACGTTCGCCAACATCCGCATCAAGAACGAGATGCTGCCCGGCACCGAAGGGGGTGTTTCCAAGCACTTCCCCGATGGCAAGGAAGGCTCCATCTATGATGTGGCGATGGAATACAAGAAGGAGGGCGTGCCCCTGGTCGTGATTGGCGGCAAGGAATACGGCATGGGCTCCTCGCGCGACTGGGCGGCCAAGGGCACCCTGCTGCTGGGCGTGCGTGCGGTCGTGGCCGAGAGCTTCGAGCGTATCCACCGCTCCAACCTGGTGGGCATGGGCGTGCTGCCGCTGCTGTTCGAGGAAGGCACGACGCGCAAGACGCTGGGCCTGAAGGGCGACGAGACCTTCGAGATCCGTGGCCTGGACAAGATCACGCCCCGCATGACCATGACCATGACCATCACCCGTGCCGATGGCTCCAAGCAGGACGTGCCCCTGCTGTGCCGTGTCGATACGCTGGATGAGGTGGAGTATTTCCGCAATGGCGGCATTCTCCAGACCGTGCTGCGTGGCATGACAAAGGCGGCCTGATAACAGGCGGCACCATCCTGGCCTGCGCCGGGATGGAGCGATGAAGACGGCGGCCCGTAGTATGCGGGCCGCCGTTTTTTTATGGCCGCTCATCTATGCGTGGGTAGTATAAGTTACCTCTGCGTCACACACATATCGGCGGTGTTTTTTCTCTATATTGTGTATAAATACGATGCCGTTTAAAGCCGTAATTGTGTAATAACATACCGGATGTAATAGGCCCCATGGATCTGCTTTCCGCCCTGCACAGCTTTGTCCGTGTGGCTGCGACGGGATCGTTCTCCGCCGTATCAAGGGAGACTGGTGCAAGCCAGCCGACCATTTCCCGCCATATTGCCCTGCTTGAGGCTCATTACGGCGCAACCCTGTTTGCCCGCACCACCCGCAGCCTGATGATGACGGAAGACGGGCGCAGCCTCCTGCCGCATGCCTATGAAGTGCTGGAAATTCTTGAAACGGCGGAAACCGCGCTGGGCCGCAGGCGGGCCTCGGTGTCGGGGCTGGTGCGGCTGGGTGTGACCACGGCGTTCGGGCTGTACCTGACCAGCCGGCTGAGCAGCCTGCTGGAGGAACATCCCGACCTGTCGGTCGAACTGGTCATGCGCGACGGGTTTGGCGACCTGGTGGAAGAGGGACTCGACCTTGCCATCCGCATTGGCTCCATTGCCGAGGGGTCACTGATTGCCCGCCGCCTGGGTTCGGTGCATCGCTGCGTGATCGCCTCAAGCGATTACCTTGCCCGCCGTGGCACGCCCGCCCATCCACGCGACCTGCTCAATCACCCCTGCATTGCCTACAGCTATGGCGGCACGCGGCATGACTGGCAGTTCACACGCAAGGGCGAGAGCGAGACCACGGTGGCGGCAAACGGGCCCTTCCGCGCCAATAGCAGCGAGGCCGTGCTGCAGGCCGTGCGGGCGGGGCTTGGCATTGGCATGCTGCCGACATTTCAGGTGGAAGAGGACATCGCGGCAGGCCGCCTGGTGCACCTGCTGCCGGAATGGACCATTCCCGAACTGCCCTTCTATGCCGTGCACACCGGCCCGCGCACGCTGCCGCTGCGCACGCGCACGGTGCTTGATTTCCTGATCGAGATATCGGACGTGCTGCGTCAGGGCTAAAAGTAGAATATTGATAAAAAACAACAAAAGTCTTTGGTGAAGCTTTTTTCAAAAAGCTTCAGAGGAACGCCGCCTTTTTGGAAAAAGGCGGCACCCAAGAACGTTCCGGGTTTCAGGCCCCGTTCAGTCCAGCGGGTTGCCCTCGCCGGGGCGGGGGGCTGCCGGGTCAACCGAAAGCCGGGCGCGCTGCTCGTCGCTCGAGGCCAGCATGTCGCTGTTGAAGCCATCATGCAGCACCGGCGCCCAGCCTGCCATCCATGTATTCATGTGCTTGACGAAGGTGTCCGCGGCCGGTTGCTGCGCCAGCGCGTCCTTGGTCCAGAAATCAGGCGAGCGCAGGATCTTGGTATCGTTGACATTGACGGGGTTGAGATAGATCGTCACCGTCTCCGCATTCATGTTGTCATCGGTGGCGGGCGTGCTGTTGACCCAGTTCGCCCTGAGCATGACCGGCGGCAGCACGAAGCCTTCCTGCTGCAGTCGCCCGGCAATGACGTTCATGTGGTTGATCGAGGCCGGATCAACCAGACGCGTGAACCAGCATTCCGTCATGGGCGGGTGACTGGCCCCGACATGCGACATGTAGTTGCGGTCGTCATGGCATTCTATGTCCATCGGCGGGCTGGCCACGTCCGGTACCGGCTGTGTCGTGCCCTTGGCCACGATCAGGCCGGTCACGACATGGCCCTGCACCCGCACCAGGACATTTTCCAGCAATTCGCCATGCGGGCCTTCGATCACGTTGATGATCGGGTGCCATACGCCTGCGGGCAGCGGCAGGATGCGCCCGGCAAACGGAATGGCCTTGGTCAGCCTGTCGGTCATGGGCATCATGGTCACGACCCCATCGCCCGGGCTGCCGCCACCGGGCTGGTCACCATCGGCCGGTGCGTCCTGCATGCCCAGGCGGTTATGGATGGCCGTGGCGATCTGCGCCAGCCGGGGCAGCCTGCGCGTAAGATAGGCTGGCGGGAAGACGAACGTCAGCACCACGAAGGGCAAAATGAGATACAAGCACAGCCGCCATAGCGGCGCACGATACCAGAGGCGCGAAAAAGCGGACATTCAGCAGGCCATGCCTTTCGCCATGCGGGAGGCCACGGGGGCAGGGCGGAACAGCGCGGCCATGGGTCAGGAACTGATCCGGGCCTGCTGCGCGTCGCTCTTGTCCGCGATTTCGGCCACGATGCCATCTTCGTTCTGCACCACGCGCACCAGCTTGGCGCCCTGCTGGCGGGCGGTGATGAGCGAGTCGCTGATCATGTCCTCGATCGAGCGGGCCAGGTCGCGCGCGCTGGCGGCGGGGCCCATGCGGTCCTGGCGGCGCATGACCTCGAACAGCAGGGCGGGATCGATGCCCCCGGTCTCGACCTTGAGACCATAGCTGTCGATCATCGACTCGATTTCCAGCGCGGAAACGCGGGCGATATCCAGTCCTTCGAGCGGGCGGAACACAAAGATGCGGTCCAGGCGGTTCAGCACTTCGGGCGCAAAGCCTGCCTGGCGCAGCGCCTCGACCGACTCGGCGCGCATCTTGTCGGGTTCATCGGCCAGCCGGTCCGCGATCTCGGACAGCGCATCGGTGGCGATGTTCGAGGTCAGGATGAAGATGCAGCGCACGGTCGAGATCTGCTGCCCCGTCGAGGCCTCGGTTACGTGCCCGTCATTCCATGCGGTGAGGAATTTCTTGAACACATCGGGATGCGCCTTCTCGATTTCATCGAGCAGCACCACCGCATCGGGCTTTTCCTTCAGGCCGCCGGTCAGCTTGCCGTAGGTGTCCGAGCCGACATACCCCTTGGGTGAGCCGAACAGCTGCGTTGCGGCATGCGGCGAGCTCATCTGCGTCATGTCGAAGTTGAGCAGCGGGCGATCGAGCTGGCGGGCGAGCTGCTTGGCAAGATAGGTCTTGCCCGTGCCCGGCGGCCCTGCCAGCAGGAAGATCCCTACCGGCTTGCCGCGCACCTGCAGCGCCAGGCGGCGGCGCAGCTGGGTTGCCACGTCCTCGCATACCTGGTCCTGCCCGATCACGCGCGCGCGCAGGCTGGCTGCGAGTTCCTCGGCATCGATCACGGTTTCTTTCTGTTCGCGCGCCAGCATTTCTTCAAGTGCGCTACGATTTGTCAGCCTGGCCAGTACGTCCATCATCCATCCCCGTCTGCGTCGGATTCCCTTGCGGGCGAGTTTCTCGGCCCGGCTCTCGAACCACAGCCCGCTCAGCGCCAGCAGGGCGCTCGCCGCCGCTATGACCGGATAGGCCGGTGCGCACCATTCCATGAAATGCCGTATGCTGGCGAGCGAAAGATGCAACGCCATCGCGGCCTGAAAACTGCCGAGCACCAGGAAAATGACCATGGCGATCGGCACGACCCGTTCCATCAGGATCGGATAGAGCGGCTTCATTGCACCACAACCCCGATGACAAGATGGGCCCCGCGCATCAGCACCGGCAGCGGTGTGGGCCCCGGCACGAACACCGCCCCGGCATGCACGCCCATCGGGCCGGGGTCGCCCGCCGGCGTAATCGACACATCGCCTGCGATGCGGATGGGCAGGATCACGCTGCGGGGCTGCGGCCCGAGATGCACGGTCTGCACGAGACCAAGGGATTCCACGTTCACGACTGCTCCGCTGCCTGTCATGTCATACATCGGCATGTCGGCGAGTATGATCTCGCGCCGCCGCAACGCCGCCATGATCTCGGCCTGCTGCTGCAACGTAAAGCTGGTCTGGCGCAGCATGTCCGCCGCGCGCTCGGGCGAGATCATGGGCATTTCGCCCATCATGTCGGGCTTGCCCTGCACCGGCGCGTTGAGTGTCAGGTGATTGCCGCCACCGCCCCGGCCGCCGCCAGCCTCGGCCGCGACGGGGGGCGTCTGGCTGCCGCTGCCGCCCTCCTGCGGGGTCAGGAACCCGCCTGCGCCCAGGCCCCCGCCTGCCACGACGGCCGCGATCAGCCCCACCACGACCAGCTTGCGGCTGGATGGGCGTTCGCTGCGTTCCCGTGTCGGTTCCGGCGGGGAGGGCGTGGGCATCATGCGTACATAATGCGGGCGAGGCGGGGAGAATGGCAAGACGTTAAGAGAGAGGAAATGTAACCCCCGCGTGCCCATATAGTCCTTGCGGTCAGGCATGGCGTGACCTATGTTGCCGGTTATTCCTTCATCTATGGTTTTTTCTTTGGGGGGTGGCCGCAGGGCTGCCTTTTTTGCATTGGACGCTGATCTGCCTTTCCTGTCGGGCCTTGATGCCCGCATCGCCGCAATGGTCGCCCCGGCGCTGGCCGACATGGGGTTCGACCTCGTGCGCGTGGCGGTGCTGGGCCGCGAGTCCCCTACCGTGCAGATCATGGCGGACCGTGCTGATGGCACGCTCCTGCTCATTGAGGACTGCGAGCAGATCAGCCATGCGGTTGGCGCGATACTGGACGTGGAAGACCCGCTGCCCGGCGCATGGACGCTGGAGGTCTCATCCCCCGGCATCGACCGCCCCCTAACCCGTGCGAAGGACTGGGAGCGGTTTGCCGGCCACCTTGCCCGCGCCGAGATGAACATGCCCGTTGAAGGCCGCAAGCGCTTTGCCGGGATCGTGCTCGGCGCGCGCGAGGGCCATGGCCTGATGCGGCTTGATGACGGGAGCGAGGTTGCGCTGCCTTTTGCCGAGATGCGCAAGGCGCGCCTTGTCCTGACCGATGAACTGATCGCGGCGAGCGCCCGGATGATGAAGCCGGCCGCAAGCCCCGAGGAGACTGGCCTGGAGGAAGATCCTTCCCCGGCTGAAGACCGCAAGCCCGGTGTTAAGTCGGGTCGCAAGTCGGCCCGCAAGGCCAATTGAACGATGTTGTGGAGACACTGATGGATACGTCCGTTGCCCGTCCCGAACTGCTGCTGGTGGCCGATGCCGTAGCGCGGGAAAAGTCGATTGACCGCGAGGAAGTGCTCGAAGCGATGGAGCAGGCCATCCAGAAGGCCGGCCGCGCGAAATACGGTCATGAAAAGGATATCCGCGCCACCATCGACCGCCGCACCGGCGATGTGCGCCTGTCGCGCTGGACCGAGGCGGTCGAGGCGGTGGAGAACGAGGAAACCCAGATCCCGCTCTACATCGCGCGCAAGTTCAAGCCCGAGATCCAGCTTGGCGAATACCTGATCGACCCGCTGCCGCCCATCGATTTCGGGCGCATCGCGGCGCAGACGGCCAAGCAGGTCATTGTCCAGCGCGTGCGTGAGTATGAGCGCCGCCGCCAGTTCAATGACTTCAAGGACCGCGTGGGCGAGATCGTCAACGGCACCGTCAAGCGCACGGAATATGGCAACCTGCTCGTCGAGATCGGCGATGCCGAGGCCCTGCTGCGCCGTGACGAGCTGATCCCGCGTGAAAGCTTCCGCAACTCCGACCGCGTGCGCGCCTATATCTATGACGTGCGCGACGAGCCGCGTGGCCCGCAGATCTTTCTTTCGCGCACGCATCCGGCGTTCCTCGCCAAGCTGTTCGCGCAGGAAGTGCCCGAGATCTATGATGGCATCATCGAGATCAAGGCCGTGGCGCGTGACCCCGGTTCGCGTGCCAAGATGGCCGTCATCTCGCGTGATGCCTCGATCGATCCGGTCGGTGCCTGCGTGGGCGTGCGTGGCCGCCGCGTGCAGGAAGTGGTCAAGGAACTCCAGGGCGAGAAGATCGATATCATTCCCTGGAGCCCGCAGGCCGCGACCTTCGTGGTCAACGCGCTTGCGCCGGCTGAAGTCAGCAAGGTGGTGATGGATGAGGAAGCGGGTCGCGTCGAGGTTGTTGTGCCCGATGACCAGCTCAGCTTGGCCATTGGCCGCCGCGGCCAGAACGTGCGCCTTGCCAGCCAGCTTACGCGCTGGGACATCGACATCCTGACCGAGGCCGAGGAATCGGAGCGCCGCCAGGAAGAATTCCGCCGCCGCAGCAACCTGTTTGTTGAAGCGCTGGACGTGGATGACGTGATCGCGGGCCTGCTGGTGACCGAAGGCTTCCATTCCATCGAGGAACTGGCTTTTGCCGACCCCGAGGAACTGGCCAACATCGAAGGCTTTGACGAGGACGTGGCCAGCGAACTGGTCCGCCGCGCCGAAGGCTATCTGGCCGGCCAGGAAGAGGAACTCGACACCAAGCGCCGCACGCTGGGCGTGAGCGATGATATCGCCGTGCTGGGCGTGTTCACCAACCAGATGCTGGTGACGCTGGGTGAAAAGGGCGTGAAGACGCTGGATGACCTAGCCGATCTGGCCGGTGACGAACTCGTCGAGATCCTGGGCAGCGATGCCATTGACGAGGACGCGGCCAACGAGATCATCATGGCGGCGCGCGCCCACTGGTTCGATGATGATGAGGCGAAGCCCGCGCAAGAGGAGACGTCCGACGTCTGAGCAAACCGACCTGAACGTGCAGGGGCCGGACGGCATGGAGCCTGAAGAGCGCGGGCCGCTGCGCCGTTGCGCCGTGACCCGGCTCCGGCTCCCCAAGGAGGAAATGATCCGGTTTGTCATTTCCCCCGATGGAGTCGTGATCCCTGATCTGGCCGCACGGCTGCCCGGACGGGGAATTTGGTTGAGCGCACGCGCGGATGTGCTAGAAACAGCACGCACACGCGGCGTATTTGCCCGCGCGGCGAGGGGAAGGGTTGTTATTCCCCCTGACCTGACCCATCTTGTGCGAGATGGGCTGCTGCGGCGCATGATGGATGTCGCGGGGCTGGCACGGCGGGCCGGGCAGATTGTCTGTGGTTTCGCCAAGGTGCGTGAGTGGGTTGTGGGCGGTCGTGCCGGTCTGGTCATACAGGCCGCCGATGGCAGCCCCGACGAGAGGAAGAGAGTTTTGTCTGGTGCACGGGAACTGCCGGTTGTGGCTGTTCCTACGGCATCGGGTCTGGGTGCGGCATTTGGCCGCGACCATGTTGTTCATGCAGCGATTCTGCATGGTGAACTGGCGCGCCGTTTCCGTATCGAGAGTGAACGTTTTGCGGGTCTGTCCGGCAGGATTGGCCCGA
The DNA here is from genome assembly GCF_054182245.1 of Komagataeibacter sp. NFXK3. Lineage (NCBI taxonomy): Bacteria > Pseudomonadati > Pseudomonadota > Alphaproteobacteria > Acetobacterales > Acetobacteraceae > Komagataeibacter > Komagataeibacter sp. NFXK3. Next base: position 266,224 of record NZ_JAPIVJ010000001.1, on the reverse strand, counting down.
ATTCGGCGGATCGTTCCGCCGGACGGTGTGAACAGGCGGGTACATGAGCGAAGGCAACGATCAGGATCAGGGTAAGGGACGCTTGTCTCTGCGGCCGGCGGGCCGCAGGGAGGTCGGACGGACGGTGGATGCCGGTTCCGTGCGACAGAGCTTCAGCCATGGTCGTTCAAAGGTGGTTCAGGTCGAGGTGCGCAAGAAGCGCGGGGCCGGGGCCGCAGGTAACGGATCGGGGCCGGCTGGCGGTCGCGCCGGTGGTCGGGGCGGTCGCGCGCTGACGGCAGCGGAACTGGCGACACGCCAGCGCGTGCTCGATGAGCAGCGTCGCGCCGCCATCCAGCGTGAGAAAGAGGCCCGCGAGCAGGAGAAGATCACGATCCTCTCCGCCGCGGAGGAAGCCCGCCGCGCTGAAGAGGAAAATGCCCGCCGTGCTGAAGAAGAGGCACGCGCCAAGGCAGATGCCGCAGCCGCGGTCGAGGAAGCCCGCAAGCAGGAAGCCAGCAGCGCACCGGCTCCCGCGGCACCCGACTCGACAGATCCGGCAGGTCCGGTTGTCTCGTCCGTGCCCATTCCGGGTGAAGTGACGCTGGCGCCGCCCATGCAGCGCCTGCGCCCGCTGGCCGAGCGCGCGATCATGCCCGCCCAGCCGCTGCGGCCGTCGCGGCCCGCTGGTGGTGGTGCGGCTACTACGGCACGCCCCGCAGGCGGTGCTGGCGAGACGCTGCGCCTGCGCACGGGCCGTGCGGATGGCGGCGAGGAAGAACGTCGCCCCAGCCGTCGCCCCGGCAATGCCGTGCCGAACCGCCGCCCCTCGGGCGGCGCCAAGAAGAACAACGACAGCCGTCGCGCAGGCCGCATTGACGTGCAGGCCGCGATCGAAGGGGATGACGACAAGACCCGCTCGCTCGCCTCGGTCCGCCGCCAGCGTGAGCGTGAGCGCCGTCAGGCCGAGCTTGAGCGCCTGCGCTCCGACCAGGTGCGCGTGGTGCGCGATGTTGTTCTGCCCGAGAGCATTACGGTGCAGGAACTCGCCAACCGCATGGCCGCCCGCCAGGGCGAGGTCATCAAGGCGCTGATGAAGATGGGCGTGATGGCCACCGTGACCCAGTCGCTCGACGCGGACACGGCGGAACTGATCGTGCAGGAATTCGGCCATCGCGTGCGCCGTGTTTCCGACAGCGATGTCGAGATCGGCATCGAGGGCATCGAGGACAGCGAAGAAGACCTCATGCCCCGTCCGCCGGTCGTGACCGTGATGGGTCATGTCGATCACGGCAAGACCTCGCTGCTTGATGCGCTGCGCACGACCGATGTCGCCAATGGCGAAGCCGGTGGCATTACGCAGCATATCGGCGCGTATCAGGTCACGCTGGCCTCGGGTGCCAGGATCACCTTCATCGATACGCCGGGCCATGAGGCGTTTACCGCCATGCGTGCCCGTGGCGCCTCGGTGACCGACGTGGTCATTCTGGTAGTGGCGGCCGATGATGGCGTGATGCCGCAGACGATCGAAGCCATCAAGCATGCCAAGGCGGCTGATGCCCCGATCATCGTGGCCATCAACAAGTGCGACAAGCCGGGTGCGAACCCCGACCGCGTGCGCCAGGAACTGCTGAACCACGAGATCGTGGTGGAAAGCATGGGTGGCGATACGCAGGATGTCGAAGTCTCGGCGCTCAAGCGCACGGGTCTCGACAAGCTTGAGGAAGCGATCCTGCTGCAGGCCGAAATCCTTGACCTCAAGGCCAATCCCGACCGGGTGGCCGAGGGCTCGGTGATTGAAAGCCGCCTTGACCGTGGGCGTGGCCCGGTTGCGACCGTGCTGGTCCAGAAGGGCACGCTGCGCCGCACCGACATCGTGGTGGCCGGGGCCGAATGGGGCCGCGTGCGCGCCATGATCGACGACCGCAACCGCCAGCTTGGCGAGGCGGGTCCGTCCATGCCGGTGGAAATCCTGGGCATTACCGGGGTTCCGGGCGCAGGCGAGCCGTTCGTGGTGGTGGAAAACGAGAATCGCGCCCGCGAAATCTCCGAGTTCCGCCAGCGCGTGATCAAGGAGCGCATGGCCGCTGGCCAGACTGCCGCACGCGGCACGCTCGACCAGATGCTCGCCCGCATCCAGGCAGGCGCGCAGAAGGAAGTCGCGGTTCTGATCAAGGCCGATGTCCAGGGTTCGGCGGAGGCGCTTGAAGCCACCGTGCAGAAGCTTGAGCATGAGGAAGTCAAGATCCGCGTGCTCAACGCGACCGTGGGCCAGATTACGGAAAGCGATGTGCAGCTTGCCAAGGCATCGGGCGCGATCATCATCGCGTTCAATGTCCGCGCGACTGCACAGGCCCGTGAGCTTGCACAGCGCGAAGGCGTTGACATCCGCTACTACTCGATCATCTACCAGGTGGCAGATGACGTGGAGCAGCTGGTGCGTGGCAAGATCGCGCCCAAGCATCGTGAGAAGTTCCTGGGTTATGCCGAGATCCGCAAGGTTTTCGAAATTACCAAGGTTGGCAAGGTTGCCGGTTGCTACGTGACCGAAGGCGTGGTCAAGCGTGGCTGTGGCGTGCGCCTGCTGCGTGACAACGTCGTGATCCATGAAGGCGATCTGAGCCAGCTCAAGCGCTTCAAGGATGACGTGAAGGAAGTGGCGCGCGGTTACGAATGCGGCCTGTCCTTTGCCGGGTATAATGACCTGCGCGAGGGTGACGTGGTCGAGTGTTATGAAATGGAACTCGTCCCGGCATGAGCCGTAATTCATCCAGAAAAGGGATGAGCGAGAGCGGGCCGGCAGGGAAACTTGCCGGCCATTCCGCGTCTGGTCCCTCGCAGCGCCAGCTGCGCGTGGCGGAAGAAGTCCGTCGCGTGCTGGCGGAGATATTTGCCCGCACCGAATTCCGTGACCCGGATCTGGCTGATGTGCGCATTACGGTCACCGAAGTGCGTATCTCGCCCGATCTCAAGCATGCCACGGTTTTCGTAGCCCGCCTAGGTCGGAGCGATGTGGCGGAACTGCTGCCCGCGCTCAAGCGCGTGACGCCGTTCCTGCGCACCCGCCTGTCGCATGCGCTCAGGCTGCGCGGCGTGCCGGACCTGCACTTCCAGCCCGATACGGCGCTCGATTACGCCATGGAAGTCGATACCATGCTGCGCCAGCCTGAAGTGCAGCGCGACCTTGAGGGTGATGAGGGAACAGAATAAAAGTTCTTGGTGAAGCGCGTACGGAAAGCTTCAAAAAATGCCGCCTTTGTAAAAAAAGACGGCATCCAGAAATATTTATTCCTGAAAAGTCAGTTCATGGAAAAGGCCGGTTGGGGCAATACCCTGACCGGCCTTTTTCACAATGCGGGCGGGTGAAACGCCCGGTCAGTTGCGCCGTCCCATGAGCAGGAGCTGGGGGTTGCGCTCCACGTCGGTCGCGAACCCGCGCAGGGCGGCGGCGGCGGCGGCAAGGTCACGCAGTGACGAATCGATATTGGAGCGGTCAGCCGAACTCGGGGCGGTAATGTCATGCAGCCCGGCCAGAGCGCCGCGGGCCTCGGTTACCGTATCGTTGGAGTTGACCAGCAGCGTGTGCAGTTCGCCGCCACGCGCATCAAGCTGGGCGGTGCCGGTATCGGCCAGATGGTCGATGGAGGCCAACGTGGTGTCCAGGCGCTTGTCGAGGTCGCGGATGGTATCGGTCGCGGTGTCAACGGTCACGCGCGTATGGTCGGATGTGTCGCGCACGCTATCCACCAGCGGCGGCAGGTCCTTGTCCAGCTTGTCGGCCAGGGTGCGGATGCTGACCAGCATGGCGTCGGCATTGTTGGCGATGTTCTTGAGCGGCAGGGCCGTCAGGGCATCGGTCAGCTTCTGCATTTCCGATTCGCGGGTCGGGATCTCGATCAGCGAGCTCAGGCCGGGATGCAGGTGGGCGGGGATGCCGGGGTCGAAGGTCAGGTCGATCTCTTCCTGCCCGGTCACGAAGCTCTGCATGTGCAGCTCCGCGCGCAGCCCGTTTTCAATCAGCTTTGGCAGTTCGTTGGCATCGAGCGCGCGACCGTGCGAGCCTGCCATGCGCGCGCCATTGGCCTCGAGTTCCACCGTGACCGGAATATAGGCCTGATGGGTCTGGGGGTCGAACTGAACGGCGATGTGGTCCACATGGCCCACCTGCACGCCATCGAACGTGACCGGCGCGCCCACGCCCAGCCCGTTGATGGGGCTGTCAAAAACGACCACGGCGCGGTTGGTGGGCGAAAAGGGATGAAACTGTCCGAACAACGCTATGGCCGTCACACCAAGCAGGGCTCCACCCAACACAAATGCACCGACCGTGGTCTGCCGTTCAGCCATGGTGTTCAGGACTCCCTAGACGCGGAATGAAAATACTGTGGCACACGGTTATCCATGCATCCGTTTGCTGCAAGATGGCACTCCATGCCCCGTTGGCCAAGCAGGCTGGGGGGATGGCAGGCATGTGCCCGCCCTAACCTTTTAACATGTGTGGCGCAGGCGGCCAGCCCCCGTGGCTCAATGGGGCATTGAAGTGCATGCGTGCCTCGTCTAAACGCACGGCACTCCCATTCCCTGCAAGGTGCCGTGCAATGCGACGCAGACGTGGCCGCCCGCTTGACGGCTGGCTGATCATCGACAAGCCCCTGGGCATGACCTCCACGCAGGTGGTTGGCCGCGCGCGCTACCTGTTCGATGCCGCCAAGGCCGGGCATGGCGGCACGCTCGACCCGCTGGCCACCGGCCTGCTCCCCATAGCCTTCGGCAAGGCCACCAAGACGGTGCCCTACATCATGGATGGCACCAAGCGCTACCACTTCACCCTGCGCATCGGCGAGGCGCGCGATAGTGATGATGCCGAGGGTGCGGTTACCGCCACATCGGACGTGCGGCCCGACAATGCCGCGTTCGAGGCTGCCCTTGCCGCCTTCCGCGGCGAGATCATGCAGGTGCCCCCGGTGTTCTCTGCACTCAAGGTGGGCGGCCAGCGCTCTTATGACATGGCGCGCGCGGGCAATGCCCCCGAACTCGTACCACGGCCCGCGCGCATCGACCGCTTCGAGCTGATTGCCCGGCCTGATGCCGATACGGCAGTGTTCGAGGTGGAATCGGGCAAGGGGGTGTACATGCGCGCCCTCGCGCGTGACATTGCGCTGGCCTGCGGCACGGTGGGGCATGTGGCGGCGCTGCGGCGGCTGAACGTGGGGCCATTTGATGAATCCCATGCGATTCCGCTGGACAAAATTGTCGCAAGCGCCGACAACGCGCCTGCCCCACCGGATCTGCTGCTTCCGGTCGCGACCGCGCTGGCCGACATCCCGGCGCTGGCCCTGACCCGTGAGGAAGCGGATGCCCTGTCATTTGGCCAGGTGATCGACCTGGACCGGCTGGCAGGCCGGATGCCCGCGCACACCGACCCCCGCAGCGGGGTCGTGCGTGCGATGGATGGGGCGCGCGTGGTCGGGCTGTGCCGCCCCGAGGGCGGCGTGCTGCGATCAGTGCGCATGCTGTGAACCGAATGATCAATGGAGAGAATGATGTCGATTACTGCCGAACGCCGCACGGCGCTTATTGGTGAATACCGCAACGCCGCTACCGATACCGGCTCGCCGGAAGTGCAGGTCGCCCTGCTGACCGAGCGGATCGTGAACCTGACCGACCATCTCAAGACCCACGCGAAGGATTTCCATTCCCGCCGTGGCCTGCTGATGCTGGTTGGCCGCCGCCGCCGCCTGCTTGACTATGTCAAGCGCAAGGACGTGGCCCGTTACGAAACGCTGATCAAGCGCCTCGGCCTGCGTCGCTGATTTGCGACCGCGCGGGAGGGCGGGCATAATGCCCGCCTCCCGCGTGGCCCATGCGGGCATGGCGCGTGCACAGGCATGGCCATGCCCCGCAGGGCCGCATTTTTTCAGGCGCCCCTGACGGGCGCCGCCAACACGCTGCCGACGCCACGGCGGAGATGTCCGGACCGGATCGCAGCGTTTCAGGCCACATGGTGTTCTGGCGGTATGTGCCGCCATCGCTCCATGCCGTCCGAGGCGCTGCCATCATACGTTCCAATGTCCGGCCCGCCTGCATTGCGGCAGTCAACGGACAGGGTTTGTCTGGATGTTCAATTATTTTCGCAAGGAAATGGAATGGGGCGGTCGCCCGCTGGTGCTGGAAACGGGCAAGGTCGCCCGTCAGGCCGATGGCGCGGTGGTCGTAACCTATGGCGACACGGTGGTGCTGTGCACGGCCGTTGGCGCCAAAAGCGTCAAGCCGGGGCAGGACTTCTTCCCGCTTACGGTCAACTATCAGGAAAAGGCCTACGCGGCTGGCAAGATCCCCGGTGGCTTCTTCAAGCGTGAAGGCCGCCCGAGCGAGGCCGAGGTGCTGAACTCGCGCCTGATCGACCGCCCGCTGCGCCCGCTCTTCCCCGAGAACTTCCGCAATGAAGTTCAGGTCGTGGCCACCGTGCTCAGCCACGACATGGAAAATGATCCCGCCGTCGTGGCGCTGATCGGCTGCTCGGCGGCGCTGACGCTGTCGGGCATTCCGTTCTTCGGTCCGGTGGGCGCGGCCCGCGTCGGCTATTCCGATGGCAAATACGTGCTGAACCCGACCATCTCGCAGCTCAAGGACAGCGCGCTTGACCTGGTCGTGGCCGGCACTGCCGAAGGCGTGCTGATGGTCGAGTCCGAGGCGGTCGAGCTGTCCGAGGACGTGATGCTCGGCGCCGTGACGTTCGGCCACGAAGCCTTCCAGCCGGTGATCGACCTGATCATCGACCTCGCCGAAGATGCCGCCAAGGCCCCGTGGGACCTGGCCGAGCCGACGGCAGAGGAAATCAAGCTGCGCAAGAAGGTGGACAAGGCCGGTCGCGCCCTGATCGCCGAGGCTTACAAGGAACGCGCCAAGCAGGTGCGCTACAAGAAGGTCGCCGCCGCCCGTGAGGCGATCCTCGCCAAGATCGGCGAGGCCGAGGCCGACGCCGCCAAGCCGATGATCAAGGACCTCGAGGCCGATGTGGTGCGCACCGAGGTGCTCGACACCGGCTACCGCATCGATGGCCGTGACCTCGAGACGATCCGTCCGATCGTGTCCGAGGTTGGCATCCTGCCGCGCGCGCATGGCTCCGCCCTGTTCACCCGTGGCGAGACGCAGGCGCTGGTTGTCGCCACCCTCGGCACCGGCCAGGACGAGCAGATCGTGGACGCGCTGGAAGGCGAGTACCGCAACAACTTCATGCTGCACTACAACTTCCCCCCGTTCTCGGTGGGTGAGTGCGGGCGCATGGGCTCGCCGGGCCGCCGTGAAATCGGTCATGGCAAGCTGGCATGGCGCGCCATCCACCCGCTGCTGCCGGGCAAGGACACCTTCCCGTACACCATGCGCGTTGTGTCCGAGATCACGGAAAGCAACGGTTCGTCCTCCATGGCAACGGTGTGCGGCACATCGCTGGCGCTGATGGATGCGGGCGTGCCGCTCAAGCGCCCCGTGGCCGGTATCGCCATGGGCCTGATCAAGGAAGATGACGACTTCGCGGTTCTGTCCGACATCCTTGGTGATGAAGACCACCTTGGCGACATGGACTTCAAGGTGGCGGGCACCGAGCAGGGTGTGACCGCGCTGCAGATGGACATCAAGATCACGTCCATCACCCCCGAGATCATGAAGATCGCGCTGGGCCAGGCGCGCAATGGCCGCATGCACATCCTGGGCGAGATGGCCAAGGCGCTGACCGAAGGCCGCACGGATGTCTCCTCCTCCGCGCCGAAGATCACCACGATCTCCGTGCCGAAGGAAAAGATCCGTGATGTGATCGGCCAGGGCGGTAAAGTCATTCGTGAGATCGTTGAATATTCGGGTGCGAAGATCGATATCAACGATGACGGCACGATCATGATCGCCGCCTCCTCCGATGATCAGGCCGCCAAGGCCATCGAGCGGATCCGTGGCATCGTGGCTGAACCTGAAGTGGGCCACATCTACAACGGCAAGGTGGTCAAGACCGCCGATTTCGGGGCGTTCGTCAACTTCCTCGGCCCGCGTGATGGTCTGGTGCACATCTCCGAGCTGGGACAGGGCCGCGTTTCCAAGACGACGGACGTGGTCAAGCAGGGCGACGAGGTGAAGGTGAAGGTTCTGGGCTTTGATGACCGCGGCAAGGTGAAGCTGTCCATGCGCGTGGTTGATCAGGAAACCGGCGCCGACATCACCGAGACCGTGGGCGCCAAGCCCGGCCGTGCTCCCGCCGCACGCTAAGCGCGCGGTTCCGGCCTATAGACACCCCGGCCATCAAGGCGCGCCTGCCGGGCGCCCTTGTGGCCGGGTAGACACATGACGATGGAATGGTGATGAAGCCGATCAATGCGATCCGTATGGGCGGGACGGATATTCTGCCCCTGGTCGAGGGGGGGAAGGGCGTCTCGATCTCGACCGGCATTTCCGCCGGGCACTGGGCGGCAGCCGGGGGGGCGGGCACGGTCTCGATCGTGAACGCCGATTCCTATGATGCGGACGGCAACATCGTGCCGCAGGTCTATCACGGCAAGACCCGGCGCGAGCGCCATGAGGAACTTGTTGACTACGCCATTCGCGGCGGCATCGCCCAGGCCCGCATCGCGCACGAGATTGCCGGTGGCAGGGGCCGTATCCACGCCAATATCCTGTGGGAAATGGGCGGGGCGGAACGGGTCATCAATGGCGTGCTCGAAGGGGCGCCGGGCCTGATCCAGGGCCTGACCTGCGGCGCGGGCATGCCGTACCGCCTGTCGGACATCGCGGCGAAATTCGGCATTCATTACTACCCCATCGTCTCATCCGCCCGCGCGTTCAACGCCCTGTGGCGGCGGTCGTATCACAAGACCGCCGAACTGCTCGGCGCGGTGGTGTATGAAGACCCGTGGCGGGCGGGCGGGCATAATGGCCTGTCCAATACCGAGAACCCGCTGGCGCCGGAAGACCCGTTCCCCCGCGTGCTGGCGCTGCGCCAGCAGATGCGCGCCTTCGGGCTGAATGATACCCCCATCATCATGGCCGGTGGCGTGTGGTGGCTGGAGGAATGGCAGGACTGGATCGACAACCCCGAACTCGGGCCGATCGTGTTCCAGTTCGGCACCCGCCCGCTGCTTACACAGGAAAGCCCGATTCCGCAGGCATGGAAAGACCGCCTGCTGACGCTGAAGAAGGGGGATGTGTTCCTCAACCGCTTCTCGCCCACGGGTTTCTATTCCTCCGCCGTCAATAACAGCTTCCTGCGCGAGTTGCGCGGGCGCTCGGAGCGGCAGATCCCGTTCTCGCCCGAGGCACTGGGCGAGCACACCATGGCGCTTGCCATTGGCGCGCGCGGGCGGCAGGTGTTCGTCACCCCCGCCGATGGGCAGCGCGCCCATCTGTGGATGGAAGAAGGCCACACCGAGGCCATGCGCACGCCGGACAACACGCTGGTGTTCGTCTCGCCCGAACGCGCGCGTGAAATCCTGACCGACCAGGGCGCCTGCATGGGCTGCCTGTCGGAGTGCCGCTTTTCCAACTGGTCGCAGAAGCCGCCTGCCTATTCCAACGGGCACAAGGCAGACCCGCGTTCCTACTGCATCCAGAAAACCCTTCAGGATGCGGCGCACGCCCACGGGCCGGACCAGGCCGAGGTGATTGACCACAACCTCATGTTTGGCGGCACCAACGCGTGGCGGTTTGCCACCGACCCGTTCTATGCCAACGGCTTTGTGCCCACCGTGGCGCAGCTTCTCGAGCGGATCATGACCGGGCGCTAAGCCTGATCGGATCACGAAAAAAGGCCGGTGCCCGCATGGGACCGGCCTTTTTCAATAAAGACGTTTTTGGTGAAGCTTTTTTCAAAAAGCTTTGAAAAGAACGCCGCCTTTTTGAAAAAAGGCGGCACCCAAAAACTTTTATTCCGCTGCCTTCGGTAGGCAGGCTTCGCTAAACAGCGCGAAGGCCAGGCCACGGTGGCTGATGGCGTTCTTTTCGGCGTCCGTCATGTCGGCAAAGCTGCGCGTGCCGGTGCCGGGGGCGAAAAGCGGGTCATAGCCATGGCCGTTGGTGCCATGTGGCGGCCAGATGACGTGGCCATCAATCCGGCCCTCGAAGGTTTCGGTGCGGCCATCGGGCCAGGCCAGGCACAGCACGGAAATGAACCACGCGCTCCGGTCGGGGTTGTCGCCCATCTGCTCATGGATGCGGCGCATGGCGTCGGGGTAGTCCTTGGCGGGGCCAGCCCAGCGGGCCGAGAAGATGCCGGGCGCGCCACCAAGGGCCGCGACACAGAAGCCGGAATCATCGGCCAGCGCAGGCAGGTTGGCAGCCCTGGCGGCGGCCAGGGCCTTGATGGCGGCATTGCCAGCAAAGCTGTCCGCCGTCTCGTCCGGTTCGGGCAGCGACAGGTCGCCCGCGGACACGACGCGGATGCCGTAGCCGCCCAGCAGGGCCGCAAATTCGGCAATCTTGCCCCTGTTATGCGTGGCAAGCACCAGCGTGTCGCCACGCTTGAGGTGGGGGGTGGTCATGATGCGAGCGCCTCGTTCACGGTTACGGTCTGGATATGGAACAGTTCGGCGGTGCCCGTGCGGGCCAGGCGCATGAGCGTGTTGAACTGCGCCTCGGTAAAGGGATCCTTTTCCGCCGTGCCCTGAATTTCCACAATGCCGCCATCAGCGGTCAGGACAAAGTTGGCGTCCGCGCTGGCATTGCTGTCTTCATTGTAGTCAAGGTCAAGCACGGCGCCCGCCGCGGTCAGCCCGCAGGATATGGCCGCGACCTGCCCCTTGAGTGGCACGGCAGGCAGCGTGCCCTCACGCACCAGCTTTTCCAGCGCGAGGCGCAGCGCGACCCATGCGCCGGTAATGGCCGCGCACCGCGTGCCGCCATCAGCGTTGAGCACATCGCAATCTACCGTGATCGAGATCTCGCCAAGCGCCTTGAGGTCCACCACGGCGCGCAGCGCGCGGGCGATCAGGCGCTGGATTTCGAGCGTGCGGCCGCTCTGCTTGCCGCGCGCGGCCTCGCGCGGGCCGCGGTTATGGGTGGCGCGCGGCAGCATGCCGTATTCCGCCGTGACCCAGCCCTGTCCCTTGCCACGCAGGAAGGAGGGCACGCGCGGCTCGATGCTGGCGGCGCACAGCACCTCGGTGCCACCCATGCGGATCAGGGCGGAGCCTTCCGCATGACGGGCAAAGCCGGTCTGGATGAAGACGGGACGCAGCGCGTCGGGGGCGCGGCCGGATGGGCGCATGGGGCAACTCCGCAAGGTGAGGGGGCGGCATAGCGCGCAATCCGCTTCTATTTCCAGTCCCGCGTGGGCACGGGCGTGCGGGATCTGCTATGATGGGGGCTTGCGGATGACTGCGTGCAAAGGAGGCATGGCGATGGAAACCCGATCACCGGTATCGCAGCCGGCCCTGCTGTCCGGGCTTGATGCGCGTTCCGCCGCGATCCTGCGCGAGATCGTGGAACAGTATGTGGAAACGGGCGAGCCGATGGGCTCGCGCACCCTGTCGCAGCGCCTGCCGCTCTCGCTCTCGCCCGCCACGATTCGCAACGTGATGGCGGACCTGACCGATGCGGGGCTGCTGTTCTCGCCCCATGCCTCGGCCGGCCGGCTGCCCACCGAGAAGGGTGTGCGGCTGTTTGTCGATGGCCTGCTGCAGTTTGGCAGCCTGAGCGAGGAGGAGCGTGAAAGCATCGCGGGCACGCTCGATGTCAAGGGCCGCTCGCTCGAGGACATGCTGGCGCAGGCGTCATCCATGCTCTCGGGCCTGTCTTCGGCGGCGGGGCTGGTCATGGCGCCCAAGAGCGATTCCTCCACCATCAAGCACATCGAATTCGTGGCCCTTGGCCCGGGGCGCGCGCTGGTCATTCTGGTCAGCGCGGATGGGCAGGTGGAAAACCGCGTGATCGAGACACCCCCCGGCCTGCCGCCCTCGGCGCTGGTGGAGGCGGGCAATTACCTCAACGCCCACCTGTCGGGCCAGACGCTCGACCGCCTGCGCGAGACGGTCAGCACCGACATGACCGCCAACCGCAACGAACTCGACCACCTGACGGCAGGCGTTGTGGCCAGCGGCCTTGCCACATGGAGCGATGCCGAGGAGCGCGGCGGCACGCTGTTCATCCGCGGGCAGGGCCGGCTTCTGGCCGATGTGACCGAGATCGAGCGCCTGACCACCATCCAGATGCTGTTCGAGCGGCTGGAAACGCAGGAGACCATGCTGCGCCTGCTCGACCTTGCGCGTGAGTCGGAGGGGGTGCGCATCTTCATCGGGGCGGAAAGCGGGCTGTTCGGCATGGCGGGCATGTCGGTGGTGGTCGCACCCGCGCGCACCGACACCAACCGCATCGTGGGCGCGATTGGCGTGATCGGCCCTACCCGCATCAATTATGGCCGTATCATCCCGGTCGTGGACTACACCGCGCGCGTGATCGGCCGCCTGCTGGGCTGAACTGCCGCATCTTCATGCAACCGTGCCCGCCACGCGCCCTTATGGTGGGCAGGCAGCAACCGCACGCCCGCCATACTGGCGCGGGCGTGCCCATCAAGCAGGGAGAAAGCCATGTTCACGCCTGATGCACGCCAGTCCGGGTCCTTCATGATCGGGGGCGATATCGAGGTGACAAGGCTCGGCTTCGGGGCCATGCGCATTACGGGCCCGGGCATATGGGGCGAGCCTGCCGACCGGGCGAAAGCGCTCGCCACGCTCAAACGCCTGCCCGAACTGGGCATCAATCTTGTCGATACCGCCGATGCCTATGGCCCGGAGGTGAGCGAAAACCTCATCCGCGAGGCGCTGCACCCCTATGAGGGCATGCTCATTGCTACCAAGGGCGGCCATACGCGCCACGGGCCGGATATATGGAAGCCGGTGGGCAACCCCGATTACCTGCGCCAGTGCGTGCTGATGAGCCTGCGCAGGCTGGGTATTAAGCGCATCGACCTGTGGCAACTGCACCGCGTGGGCGCCGACTGCACGCCCGAGCAGCAGTTCGAAGCCATTGCCGCCATGCGTGCGCAGGGGCTGATCCGCCATGTGGGCCTGTCGGAAGTGACGGTGGAGATGATCGAGCGCGCGCGGCTGTATTTCCCGGTCGCGACGGTGCAGAACCGCTTCAACCTCGTCAACCGCTATTCGGAGGATGTGCTGGACTACTGCACGCGCGAGAATATCGGCTTCATCCCGTGGGCGCCGCTTGCGGCGGGCGGGCTGACCAAGGGCGATACCGTGCTCACGCGCCTTGCGGGGGAGAAGGGCGTGCAGCCCGGCCAGATCGCGCTGGCGTGGCTTTTGCGCCGCGCGCCGGTCATGCTGCCCATTCCCGGCACGTCCAGCCCCGAGCATGTGGCCGATAACGCGGCCGCCGCCGCGATTGAACTCAGCGACGAGGAATTCCGCCAGCTTGACAATGATGGCCGGGCTGAATGGGCCCGCCGTAACGCGGGCTGAGCGAGCCGGGGCGGATCGGGGGCGACGGCAGCGCGGGACAATGCTAGACAGGGGCCTTACGACATATGATGGCCCCTTTCTCTCCTTATTGGACACCGGATGACGCTTGCTGACGGATCAGGCCGCGATGGCCGGATGGATGGACCCTCCCGCCCCGGTGGGGGTGGCCCGCGCCGCCCGCGCTACCGCATGGTGCGCTGGCTGGCGGGCACCACGCTGGCGGTGCTGCTGCTGGGCAGCGGCGGCGCAGGCATCGTTGGCTGGTACGAATACGAGCGCCTGAGCGAGGGCCTGCCCACCGTCGATGGCCTGCGCACCTACCAGCCCCCCGTCATGAGCCGCCTGTATTCCGGTGATGACCAGGTCATGGCCGAGCTTGCCGCCGAGCGGCGCATCTTCGTGCCCTACAGCGCCATACCCGAGCGCGTGCGCAGCGCCTTCCTCGCCGCCGAGGACCAGAAATTCTTCAGCCATGGCGGCGTGGACCCGCTCGCCATCCTGCGCGCTGGCGTGACCGACATGATGATGCACGGCACCAAGCACCGCCCCATCGGGGCCTCGACCATCACGCAGCAGGTCGCGCGCATCATGCTGCTGGGGTCGAATGCCGTTTCCATCGACCGCAAGATCAAGGAAGCGCTGCTGGCCATGCGGCTGGAGCAGACGCTGAGCAAGGAGCAGATCCTCGAAATCTACCTCAACGAGATCTATCTGGGCGAGGGCGCGTACGGCATCGGCGCCGCCGCCCAGACCTATTTCAACAAGCCGCTCGACCAGCTTGACAATGCCGAGGCCGCCTTCCTTGGCGCGCTGCCCAAGTCACCCACCAACTACAACCCGCACCGCTACGTGCAGGCGGCGACCAACCGGCGCAACTGGGTGCTCGACCGCATGGCCGACCTCAGGGTGATCACGCCCGAGGAGGCGCGCGCAGCCCAGCTTGAGCCCCTCGTGCCCGCCAACTTCACCCGTCCCGGCCCCGTGCCCGGCTCGGAATGGTTTGCCGAGGAGGTGCGCCGCGAACTGATCGAGCGCTACGGCATCGGCACCACCATGGAGGGCGGGCTTTCGGTCCATACCTCGCTGGATTCGCACCTGCAGCAGGTCGCCACCGGCGCATTGCGCGAGGGGCTGCTGCGCTATGACCGCGCCCATGGCGGCTGGCGGGGCGCATTCGCGCATGTCGGGGCTGCTGACGTGGCGGGCGACTGGGCCAATGCGCTGGCGCATGTCACGGCACCCGCCGCCATGCTGGAGCAGTGGCGGGTGGCCGTAGTGCTGTCGGCCACCACGGGCCGGGTGGGCTGGCTCGAGGGGCGCGATCCCGTCATGCCCCATACCGGTGTGATGCTGGCGCGTGACATGGCGTGGATGCGCACCGGCAAGGGCGTGCAGACCGGCGACGTGGTGCTGGTCGAGCCCCAGGCCGATGGCGGCGGCGTGGCCATCCGCCAGGTGCCGCGCGTGGAGAGCGCTCTTGCCACCATCGATGTGCGCACCGGGCGCGTGCTGGCCATGGTGGGGGGCTGGTCGTTCCGCGAATCGCAGTTCAACCGCGCCATCCAGGCGGCACGCCAGCCGGGGTCGTCGTTCAAGCCGTTCGTCTATCTGGCGGCGATGGAGCAGGGGATCTCGCCTTCGCAGAAATTCGATGACTCCCCCGTAAGCTATGGCGAGTGGCACCCCAACAACTACGAGAAGGATTTCTGGGGCCCCACCACCCTGCATGACGCGCTGCGCGAATCGCGCAACCTCGTCACCATCCGCCTTGCCGCCCAGATCGGCATGAAGCCGGTGGCCAGCCTCGCGCAGAACCTTGGCCTCGTGCATTCCATGCCGCTGGTGCTGCCCGCGGCGCTTGGCGCGGTCGAGACCACCGTGATGAAGGAGGCCGGAGCCTACGCCACCATCGCCAATGGCGGCAGGCTGGTCACGCCTTCCCTGATCGATGACATCAAGGACCGCAACGGCAATGTGGTCTGGCGGCCCGAGGGCGTTGCGTGGCAGCCCGGCGGCACGCCGGCCACCGGCCCGCAGGTGGCTGATACCCGCCCGCAGGTCGTCTCCGCCACCAGTGCTGCCCAGATCGTGGCCATGATGCAGGACGTGGTGCGCCGGGGCACGGGCGTGCGCGCGGGTGCGGGCATCGACCGGCCCATCGCGGGCAAGACCGGCACCAGCCAGGACTTCAATGATGCGTGGTTCGCGGGCTTCTCGCCCGATCTGGTCACGGTGGTGTGGATCGGGTTCGACACGCCGCAGTCGCTGGGCAAGAACGAGACCGGCGGCGTGATCGCGGGCCCGATCTGGAACCAGGTGATGAAGGTGGCGCTCGCCACCCGCCCGCGCCTTGACTTCCGCGTGCCTGATGGCGTGCAGCTCGCACGCTACGATACCGGCATGGGAGTCGCAATCGATGCGTTCAAGCCCGGCCAGGTCCCCGGTGAGAGCGTGGATCTGGGCGCAGGCTCGGGCATGGCGCTGACGGCGGCGGATACGGGGGCCGAGAACATGCCCGATTCCGAGAACGACATGGCCACGATGCCCGTCAGCCCCACCGCCCAGCCTGATGGCACGACATCGGCCGGGCATGCGGCCGTGCCTGCCCCCGCCCCGCCTTCCGGGGGTGACATTGGCATGGGCGGGCTGTATTGACGCCGTTCATGGCCGGGCGTGACATGGCGCACGCCCGCACTGTTGACCGTTGACCAAGGAGCAAGCCCATGTCTGCCGAGACAGAGGCCCTGAACGACCAGATCAAGCAGTCGGTGGCGCTGCTGAGGAGGCATCTTTGACTGGGATGTCGCAATCGACCGCCTCGCGGAACTGAACAACCGGGCCGAAGATCCCGACCTGTGGAACGATTCGGACGCAGCGCAGAAGCTCATGCGCGAGCGCACCATGCTGGCCAGCCAGATCGAGGGCGTGCAGCGGCTTGAAGCCGATGTAAACGATACGATCGAACTTGTTGAACTGGCCGAGATGGAAGGCGACGAGGCCGTGGTGGCCGAGGCGCTGGCCACCCTGCGCGCCCTGGCCGAGGAAGCCAAGCGCCGCGAGACCGAGAGCCTGCTCTCTGGCGAGGCGGACAGCAATGACTGCTACCTCGAGGTCAATGCGGGCGCGGGCGGCACCGAGGCGCAGGACTGGGCCGAGATGCTGCTGCGCATGTACACCCGCTGGGCCGAGCAGCATGGCTACAAGGTGACCATGATGGAAAGCTCGGAGGGCGAGCAGGCGGGCATCAAGTCAGCCACCATCCAGGTAACCGGCCCCAACGCCTATGGCTGGCTCAAGACCGAGGCGGGCGTGCACCGGCTGGTGCGCATCTCGCCGTTCGATGCGGCGGCCCGGCGGCAGACCTCGTTTGCCTCCGTATGGGTGTATCCGGTGGTTGATGACTCGATCGAGATCGAGATCAACGAGGCCGACCTGCGTGTCGATACCTTCCGCGCCTCCGGTGCTGGTGGCCAGCACGTCAACAAGACGGAATCGGCCATCCGCATCACGCACATCCCCACCGGCATCGTTGTGGCGTGCCAGACCGACCGCTCCCAGCACCGCAACCGCGCCACCGCCATGACCATGCTCAAGGCGCGGATGTACGAGCAGGAACTCCAGCGCCGCGAGGCCGCCGCCGCCCAGACCGAGGCCAGCAAGACCGATATCGGCTGGGGGCACCAGATCCGCTCCTACGTGCTGGCCCCCTACCAGCTGGTCAAGGACCTGCGCACCAACGTCGAGAAAACCAACCCGGACGCGATTCTGGATGGTGACATCGATGACTTCATGGCCGCCGCCCTTGCCGCCCGCGTGGGGGCCACCCGCTCGGAAGCCAGCGCCCAGGCGCAGTAACGCCGCAACCGGGGCGTGCAGGCAGCCAACCCCGTGGCCCAGGCCACGGGGTTTTTTCATGCCGTGGGCGCTGGGCCATTGTTCTGCCAAGAGAAAATTGTTTCGAATCTGTGTTATATGATGCTTGACACAGCGCCCCTGAGCACGCCCAATTCCGCTCAGGGCAATTTGAACAGCAGGCGCCCGCGCGGGATGCCGCGCAGGGGGGCTGGACAGGAGCGGCATGTGGTCTGACGAAGTCATGGGAAAGGATTATGCCGCCAGGCAGCGACGGCGCACGCCGTACCTGCGCGTGGCGGGGGTGATCGTGCTGGTCCATGTCGTTGTCGTGTCGGCGCTGGCCTACGGGCTGCGGCCCAAGGCCAAGCCCATGTTTCCCGAGCCTTACCGCCCCCTGCCGCCGCTTGCGATCCGGATCATTCCCGAGCCGCCGCCGCCCGTGCCCCCCGCGCCGCCGCCGGTGCGCCCGGTCATGGTCATGCCGGTGGTTCCGGCCATTCCCGCCCCGGTCATCGGGCGTGATAACAGGGTCCGCCAGCCGGAATTGTTCTGAAAACGATACAGGTGGATTGATTTTCAGCGTCCGGACTGGTCAGATAACAGTCATGAAATGTGTTGCGGGCCAGAAGCATGGCCCTATTCGTCAGAGGATTTGAGGTAAATGACCCGACAGCATCGTAAACCAGTCATGGCGGCCGCGCTGCTGACCGCCTTTTCGGCACTGGCCTACGCCACGCCCGCCGCCGCGGCCGACAATCCCTACGGGCTGGGCGCGCTGTGGTCGAATGGTGACTTCATTGCCCGCACCGTGCTGATCATCATGGTCGTGATGTCTGTCGGGACATGGTACATCATGATCACCAAATTCCTCGAGCAGGCCCGCATGATGAAGGCCGCCAAGGAAGTGAAGGCCAAGTTCTGGCCCGCGCACGACATCAAGGAAGGGGCGGCCCTGCTCGATACCGCATCGCCCTTCCGCTACATTGCCGATACCGGCATTACCGCCGCCGAGCACCATGAAGGCACGATGCAGGAGACGATCGACCTGTATTCCTGGACCACCATGTCCATCCAGCGCTCGGTGGATTTCATCCAGAACCGCCTGCAGGGTGGCCTTGCCTTCCTCGGCACGGTGGGGTCCACCTCGCCGTTCGTGGGTCTGTTCGGCACCGTGTGGGGCATCTATCACGCCCTGACCGCCATCGGCATCGCAGGCCAGGCCTCGATCGACAAGGTTGCCGGCCCGGTGGGTGAATCGCTGATCATGACCGCCATTGGCCTCGGCACCGCCGTTCCCGCCGTGCTCGGCTACAACATGCTGGTCCGCCGCAACAAGGGCGCGCTGGACGAGGTGCGCAACTTCGCGGCCGACGTGCAGTCCATCCTGATTGGCGGTTACCGCCATGAAACGCACGATCCGGCGGAATAAGCCTGCCATCCGCACGTAACCTGATTTCAACGTCACGACGCGGCGGCCCGATGGAGCCGCCGCGCCAGCGGTCGGGGGCGGATTGAATGATGGGCCGCACGGGTCCATCGTGATGCCCTGGCCGATCATTCGGGCCATGACCCGTTCATGGAAGGACATCACAGTTGAAAAACATCACATCCAAATCGCTGTTCCGGCTGCGTGGCCGCCTGCTGGCCGGGGTCATGATGGCGCTGCCGATGGCGGGCGTCCTGCCCATGCACGGCGCGCATGCGGCTGACCAGCTTGGCCAGAAGGTGGGCACGGCGCTGCAGAAGGCCCAGACCGACCTTGCCGCCAAGAAATACCCCCAGGCCATGGCCGATGTGGACGAAGCGGACGCCGTAAGCGGCAAGTCCGACTACGAATCCTACACCATTGCCCAGATGCGTGCCGCCGTGGCTGCCCAGTCGGGCAACGTGCCTGCCGCCATCGCGGCCTATGACAAGCTGATCGCCTCCCCGCGCACGCCTGCCGCCACCAAGGAGCAGATGGCGCTGGCCGAAGGCAGCATGGCCTTCACCGCCAAGGATTACCCCACCGCCGTTGCGGTGAGCGAGAAATACATCAAGGCGGGTGGCAAGAACCCGCAGATGCTGACCATCCTGATCCAGGCCTATTACCTGCAGCATGACTTCGCCAACGCCGCCCGCGTGCAGCAGGGCCAGATCGATGCCACGATCAAGGCAGGCGGCAAGCCGACCGAGAACCAGCTCCAGCTCCTTGCCGCCTGCCAGGCGCAGCTCAAGGACAACGCGGCGCTGACCAAGACCTACGTCATGCTCGCCACCTACTACCCCAAGCCCGATTACTGGGCGCAGGTGGTGCATTCCGTGCTGAGCAACCCCAACATGGCGCCGGGCCTGCGGCTTGATATCGACCGCGTGCGCCTTGAGTCCGGGCTGGTCAAGACCTCGGCCGAATACATGGACATTACCGAGCTGGCCATGCAGGCGGGCCTGCCCCAGCTTGCGCTCGACATCATCAACCAGGGCTATGCCAGCGGCGTGGTGGGGCATGACGCCTCGGCACCCCGCAGCGAAAAGCTGAAGGCGATGGTGGCCCAGAATGCCGAGAGCACCAAGGCCAACCTCGATACGGCGGCCTCGCAGGCGGCAACCGGCAACGCCATGCTCACGGCAGGCTACAACTACGTGCTGAATGGCCAGGCCGACAAGGGGCTGGCGCTGATGCAGCAGGGCCTGGCCAAGGGGCCGACGGACATCAATATCGGTCGCCTGCATTATGGCCTGGCGCAGGCGGCGGCAGGCAAGAAGGATGCCGCCATCGCCACGTTCAACAGCGTGGAAGGCACCAATGGCGCGCGTGACATCGCGCAGTTCTGGGTGCTCAAGCTGAACGCGGCGCCTGCCGCGCACTGATAAAGACAGGAGTTTCTGGTAAAGCTTTTTTCAAAAAGGCGGCACCCAAAAACTTTTGACCTTTACAGGTTGTCTGCCAGACGGGGCGCCGGATTATCCGGCGCCCCGTTTGCGTGTGTGGCAGACATTTTATGATATGATCGGTGGCCTTATCCGCATGCCGTGCGTTGGTTATGCTGGGTGCTGTTGCATGAAGGGCATCATGCCTGCCCCTGAACCGGAACATGGCCAAGAGAATGACACAGATACCCGCCACAGCCGATCTGCCCGCCCGCATCCTCGTGGTGGAAGATGATCCCGGCATGCGCACCCTGATCGTCCGCGCCCTGCAGGGCGATGGCTACCGCGTGCGCGGCGTGCAGGATGGGCCTGAAATGTGGGATGCGCTCAAGGCGCAGGCCGCCGACCTCATCATCCTTGACGTGATGCTGCCGGGCACCAACGGGCTGGACCTGTGCCGCAGCCTGCGCGCGCATGCCGACCCCTGCGTGCCGGGCGAGGCGCCGCTGACCGAGGTGCCGGTCATCATCGTCTCCGCCCGTGGCGAGGAACTCGACCGCGTGCAGGGCCTCGAACTCGGCGCGGATGACTACGTGCCCAAGCCCTTTGGCCAGAAGGAACTGCTTGCCCGCGTGCGCGCGGTGCTGCGCAGGCGCGGCGGCGGCGTGACCACGCCCAGTGCCGGGCGGCAGCGCAAGGAAACCGTGCGCTTTGGCGGGTGGATGCTCGACCTGCGGCGGCGCGAACTGACCGACCCCTCGGGCATGGCGGTCGAGATTTCAGGGGCGGAGCATGACCTGCTCACCAGCTTCCTTGACAATCCGCAGCGCGTGATCGGGCGTGACCGGCTGCTGGAACTGTCGCGCACGCGGCTGGGCGATGTGTCCGACCGCAGCGTGGATGTGCTGGTCAGCCGCCTGCGGCGCAAGCTGGGGCCGGATTCGGATGGGCTGATCCGCACCGTGCGCGGCATGGGCTACATCTTCACCGCCGAAGTGGAGCGGGTCTGAGCGCGCGCCGTGGCGGGGCAGGGGAACGCACAGGCCGCGCGGGTGCCGCAGGCGGTTGCACGGCGCATCACGCTGTGGCCGCGCGGGCTGGTCGGGCGTGTCATGTTCGTGCTGCTGGTTGCGGTGGCGCTCGTGTTCGTGGGCAGTTCCGTTTTCTATGAGGAAGCCGAGACCTACACCATAGACGACGCCCAGCTTGAACAGGTGGGCGAGCGGCTGGTGATCGATGCACGCGTGCTGGCGGCAACGCCAACCTCGCAGCGCATGGTGCTTGCCGCCATGCTCTCCACCAGCGACCTGACGGTAGACTGGCGCAACCAGGGCCAGCAGGGCGCGCTCAAGGTCGAGCCACCCTCGCTGCGCAAGCTGCATGACCGTCTGGCGGGCACATTGCCGGTGCTGCAGGGCGATGCGCTCAACCTGTCGGGCACCATCATGGGCACGGCGGATGTGCGTGGCACGCTGCGCCTGCCCGATGGCAGCTACATGGGCTTCCTTGCCCCCGATATCCTTGAGCCGCACCATATGCGCCGCGGGCTTGTCTCGGCGGCCATCCTTGCGGGCGCGGTCATCGGGGCGGCCGGCATGCTGGTGCGCGCGCTGAGCATGCCGCTGCGCGCGCTGGCCGATGTGGCCGATACGGTGGGCTCGGGCCGGTGGGTGCCACTGGCCGACAAGGGCCCGCGTGAGGTGCGCTACCTTGCCCGCGCCATCAACGCCATGCAGGAGCGCATCAACCGCCTGATCGCCGACCGCACCGAGGCCCTTGCCGCCGTATCGCACGACCTGCGCACGCCGCTGGCCCGCCTGCGCCTGCGTGCGGGTTTTCTGGAGGATACGAACGCGCAGAAGGAGATCGAGGCCGACGTGACCGAGATGGAGGCCATGATCACCGGCGTGCTGGCCTACCTGTCGGGCGAGAAGGACCCCGAGCCCGCGCGTTCGGTCAACGTGGCCTCCATTCTGGCCACGCGCGTGGATGACGAGGCCGATCAGGGCCGCGACGTGACCTATGATGGCCCCGACCAGGCGCAGGCCATGGTCCGCCCGCTGGCGCTCAAGCGCGTGGTGGGCAACCTGATTGACAATGCCGTGAACTATGGCGGCAATGCCCATGTCAGCCTGACGCTGATGGAGGATGCGCTGTGCATCCGCGTGGAGGATAATGGCCCCGGCCTGCCCGAGGCCGAGCTCGACCGGGTCACCACGCCATTCTACCGCGTTGAGGGCTCGCGCTCGCGCAGCACGGGAGGGCTGGGGCTGGGGCTGGCCATCGTCAGCCGCGAGGTGGCGCGTGGCGGCGGGCGGTTCAGGCTGTTCAACCGGCTGGGGGGCGGGTTATGCGCGGAAATTGTCCTGCCGCGCATGCCGTGATAGGCCACGGGGCGTAAATGCACGCCGTGCGTGTGCGTGGGGTTGGATTTGCGGGCGGGTCGATCATATAACAGGACCCGGGAAGTACTTTTGCCTGTCCCCCCTTTCCCGTCATGTCTGGAAGACCGAGCAATGTTCATCGAAACGGAAGACACACCCAATCCCGCCACCCTGAAGTTCCTGCCGGGGCGCGAGATCATGGCCAGCGGGGCGACGGCCGACTTCATCAGCCCCGATTCCGTGGCGGGCCGCTCGCGCCTGGCCGAACTGCTGTTTGACCTTGATGGCGTGGCCCGCGTCTTCTTTGGCAATGACTTCGTGGCCGTGACCCGCGCCGATGCCACCGAGTGGGAGGCCCTGCGCCCGCAGGTGCTCGCGGTGCTGGCTGATTACCTCTCCACCGACCAGCCCGTGGTGGAAAGCGAAGCCGTGGTGGTTGAAGACCTGATCGCGCCGGGAGATGAGGAGATCGTGCAGCAGATCAAGGAACTGCTCGACACCCGCGTGCGCCCCGCCGTGGCGGGCGATGGCGGTGACATCGTGTTCCGTGGCTACCGCGATGGCGTGGTGCGCCTGACCATGCAGGGTGCGTGCTCGGGCTGCCCGTCGTCACGCGCCACCCTCAAGCACGGGGTCGAGAACATGCTGCGCCATTACGTGCCGGAAGTGGTATCGGTGGAGCAGGTAGAGGCCTGATCGGCAGGTCTTGCGCGTAAGCTTGGGAATGTTTCATGGCGCTTGATGACGCTGGGCTTGACCTTCTGTTCCGTAACGCACGCACGCCGGTGGCGTGGAATGACCGGCCCGTCGGCACCGATACGCTGCGCCAGCTTTATGATCTGGTGCGCCTTGGGCCGACATCGGGCAACAGCTGCCCCGCCCGCTTCGTGTTCCTGACCACGGAGGGCGCGCGCGAGCGCCTGCGCCCCGCCCTTTCGGCAGGCAACGTGCAGCGCATGATGACCGCGCCGGTTACGGTGATCGTGGCGCATGACCCGCTGTTTTTCGAGCGCATGGACACGCTGAACCCGCAGGCCCATGTGCGCCAGTGGTTCGCCGCCGATGTGGGTCTGGCCGAGGAAACCGCCCAGCGCAACGGCACGCTGGAAGGTGGGTACATGATCATGGCCGCCCGTGCGCTGGGCCTGTCGGCGCTGCCGCTTTCGGGCTTCGATGCCGCGATGGTGGAGGACGCCTTTCTGGCCAATCAGGGTTGGCAGGCCAATTTCCTGCTCTGCCTGGGCTATACCGACGGGCCGCCGCCCACGCCGCGCGCGCCGCGCCTGGGCTTTGATGATGCCTGCGTGATTGTCTGACCCCATGCGCATTGTGGTTATGGATGGTGCCGCGACCGGGGCGCAGGCACAGGCCCTGATTGCCTGCCTTGCACCCGATGCTGCGGGCAGGCCCGCAATTCTCGCCACCCGTATCGCCACCGGGCGTGGTGCTGCCGAGCAGTTCCCGCTGCTGGCCACCGAACTGTTCGCGCAGTGTGGCTGGGGCCATGCCATGCCTGACCTTGCGGGCGTGGTGGTGGGACCGGGATCGTTCACCGGGCTGCGGGCCTCGCTGGCATTCGCGCACGGGCTGGCCGCGGGTTCGGGCTGCACGGTGGTGGGCGTGACCGGGGGCGAGGTCATGGCCCCGGCCCTGCGTGCGGCGGCCGCCCCGCTGGGGGCTGTAGCACTCCATTGCACCATGGCCCGCCGGGGCCGTGTGTTTATTGAAACGCTGGGTACGCCATCGGCATTGGCGCCTGTGCGCGCCTGCATGCTCGCGGCACCTGACCTGCCGCCGGGGCCCCTGCTGCTGGCCGGCAATGGCGCGCAGGCGGTTATGGAGGCAGCGGGCGGGCGCGACGGTCTGCACCTGCTGCCCGATGCGCCACCCGACCCGCAGGCCATTGCCGCCGCCGCCCTGCTGCGCCTGCGGGGTGACCTGCCCCCGCGTGCAGCCCAGCCGCTTTATGTCGATGCGCCGGAAGCCAAACTGCCCGCAGCCGGCCTGCGCCCGGCCCCCGTTACGCCATGACGGACGATGCCGTGCCCGCAGGGCAGGCCGGGCTGCTGGCCCGCATCCATGCTGCGGCCTTCCCCCCCGTGCACCGGTGGGACGCGCAGACCATGGCAGCCCTGCTGGCCATGCCCGGCGTGTTCGTGCTGTTTGCGCAGGGTGAGGGTATTCCCCCCGCTGCCGGTTTCATCATGGCCCGCGCCTTGCTTGATGAAGCCGAGATCCTGACCTTTGCCGTGGACCCCGCCTGGCAGGGGCAGGGCATTGGCCGCGCCCTGCTGGCGCGCTGCCTGGATGAGGCCGCGCGGGAAGGGGCAGTACACCTGTTCCTTGAGGTGGCGGATGATAACGTGGCCGCGCTGGGGCTTTACCACGCGGCGGGATTTGCGGTGGTGGGGGTGCGGCGGCGGTACTACCCCGATGGCACCGATGCGTGTGTCATGAAGCGGGAGATTTGAGCACGGTCAGCCGGTGGGTTATGCCATCTGTTTCTGTCTGTATTTCTTCCACGACATGACCAAGCAGCTTCAGGCTGCGCGAAACATTGTCCAGCGGGCCTGCGCCGCGCAGGCGGACAAGCAGTTTTTCCCCGGCTGGAAGTCTGTCAAGAGCCAGACGGGTGTGCACGAAAGTCATGGGGCACACTTCATGGGTGATATCCAGTTTCACCATCTCTATATCAGACATATTACCATAAAACCTCTGCTATGGCCGGTTGCGATCCTTCTGGAATTATTTATATAAGATGCATCATTATTCCAGAGTGACAGGATCAGATTAATGGCTGATGCAGCGGCAGAAGTTGAAGTGCGCGAACTCGCTGCCGAAATCGTTTCGGCATATGTCTCGCGAAATGAAATCGACGCGGAGAGCCTCCCCGATCTGATTCATCAGGTCTACGAGGCTGTTGCCTCCCTCGGGCGCGCCGAGCCCGTGCCCGAGAAGCCGGTGCCCGCGGTGCCGCTCAAGAAGTCCGTCTTCCCTGACTACATCGTCTGCCTCGAGGACGGGAAGAAGCTCAAGATGCTCAAGCGCCACCTCAAGACCGCCTATAACATGACGCCCGATGAATATCGCGAGCGCTGGGGCCTGCCGCATGACTACCCCATGGTGGCGCCGAGCTACGCCAGCCACCGCTCAACCCTGGCCCGCAAGATCGGGCTTGGCACGAAACAACGCGAGGACTGACCCATGCCGGGCGGTCATATGGACAGGTATCGGCATGATCGGCTACGTCCATAGACATGGCAACAGATCGTAATGGACTACAGACGCGCATCGAGCGCATGTGCATGGAGCGCGGCCTGAAGATGACAGGCCAGCGCCGTGTCATTGCGCGCGTGCTGTCCGAGGCCCATGACCATCCGGATGTGGAGGAACTCTACCGCCGTGCCTCGGCACTTGACGGGCGCATATCGGTTGCCACGGTCTACCGTACCGTTCGCCTGCTGGAAGAAAACGGCATTCTCGAACGCCGTGACTTTGGCGGCGGTCGCGCGCGTTACGAGACCACGGAGGAAGGCGATCACTACCACCTGATCGACGTGGAAAGCGGGCAGGTCGTTGAGTTCACCCATGCCGCCCATGCCGAACTGCTGCGCCAGATCACGGCTTCCCTGGGGTTCGAGCTGGTGTCCCATCGGCTGGAACTGTTTGCGCGCAGGCTGCCCGACGTGGCACAAGAAAACACGGACCACACGGTGCAAACGGAGCAGAAGGGCGGGTCACGGCCTTGAGTATCGAGAAAACCATACAGTCCCTTTCCACCCTGGACCTTGAGCGCAACGGTTTCCCCGAATTGCGGGGGGGGAACCTTGGCGTCAGGATCGCCGCGACGGATGAAGAGCGCGATGCCGCCCAGGCGCTGCGCTACCGTGTCTTCTATGAGGAAATGGGCGCCCGCCCCGATTCCCGCACCGCGCGGCTCAAGCGCGACGTGGATGAATTCGATGAATATGCCGATCACCTTCTGGTGATCGACCATGCCATCTCATCGGGTGCGAAGGGCGTTGTGGGCACCTACCGGCTCATGCAGGGGGATGCGGCGAAGAAGCTGGGCAAATTCTATACTTCGGGTGAATATGACATCTCGCGCCTGACCGAGTTTCCCGGCCGGTTGCTTGAGGTGGGCCGGTCTTGCGTGGACCAGAACTATCGCGGTCGCGCGGCCATGCAGCTGCTGTGGCGCGGCATTGCCTCCTACATCTTCCTGCACCGCATTGACGTGCTGTTCGGCTGCGCGAGCCTGCCGGGCACCAATCCCGATGCGCTGTCTGATGAACTGACCTACCTGTATCACAATCACCTTGCCCCGCCCGCGCTGCGGATCAGCGCCGTGCCGGAGCGCCGGGTGGAGATGCTGCGCTCCGACCCGCAGACGCTCGACCACCGCCGCTCGCTCGCGCGCCTGCCGCCCCTGATCAAGGGTTACCTGCGGCTTGGGGGCTATGTGGGCGATGGCGCGGTGATTGATGAGCAGTTCAACACCATTGATGTCGCCGTGCTCGTCAAGAGCGAGCTGCTGGCTGACAAGTATTACCGTCACTACGAGCGCCGCCTGCGTGACGCGCTGGACTAGGCGCGTCCTCCCCCACGGCGCGGGTCGTGGTGCTGCATGAGATTCCTTCGTGATCTGTATATGAGGCTGTCGCGCCAGCATGGCTGGCGCGCGGACCTTGTCATGGTGCTGGCGGGCGGCTTGTACGCGCTGGGCTTTCCGCCCGTGCATGCGGTCGTGGTGCTGCCGGTGGCCTTCTGCCTGCTGGCGCTGGCCATTGATCAGGCGGCTGGCTGGAAAGAAGCCGCACGGCGTGGCTTCATGTTCGCCATGGGGCTGTACACCGTGGGCCTGTACTGGCTCATGTACGCCATCCTGCTCCGGGCAGATGATTTCTGGTGGCTGGTGCCGCTGGCCTCGCCGGGCTGCGCGGTAATCCTGGCTCCCCTCAGCGCGCTTTCGGCCGCCCTGAGCCGTCTTGTGCCGCGCGGCACCGGGCGGCTGGTGGTTCTGGCGGCGCTATGGACGCTGACCGACATGGCGCGGGTATACGTGTTCAGCGGTTTTCCGTGGAATCCGCCTGGCAGCGTGTGGGCGTTTCCGGGGCTTGCGGGCGATGTCATGCTTCAGCCCGCCGCGTGGATCGGGGTGGATGGGCTGACACTGCTGACCTGCCTGCTCTCGCTCGCGCCGCTTTATGGCCGCACGGGGCGCCTGGCCTGCGCGGGCGTGCTGGCCGCATGGATGGCGTGTGGTGCGCTGCGGATGGCCAGTATCCATGACACCTATGGCCACAACCCCGAGGTGGTGCTGGTGCAGGGCAATGTGCCCGAGACCGAGAAAATATCACGCGACTCAGATGTGGCGGTGTTCCGTCGCTATCTGGATCTTACGCATGCGGGCGTGCAGGCGGGGCTGCGCGAGGCGGAGAATCGGCCGGTCGTGTTCGCGTGGCCGGAATCGGCCTTTCCCGGCCTGCTGCTGGAAGATGACATCGCACGCCCCATGATCATGCGGGCGGGGCAGGGAGCGGCAGCGGGCGTGATCGGCACGCTGCGCTGGCTGGAGGACAAGCACTGGCGCAACAGCATGGTGGCCCTGCTGCCTGATGGAGAGCCCGCCCCGCCCTATGACAAGGCGCATCTGGTGCCGTTTGGCGAATACCAGCCCGCGTTCCTGCCCTTTCATGTCGTGCCGGGGGATGGGCTGACCCCCGGCCCCGGCGTGCAGACCTGGCACCTGCCGGGTGTTGCCCCGGTGGGGCCGCTGATCTGCTACGAGGTGATTTTCTCGGGTCAGGTGGTCGACCCGCATGATCGCCCCGCCTGGCTGCTCAACAGCACGAATGATGCCTGGTATGGCAACAGCGCCGGCCCGCGCCAGCACCTTGCCGCCGTGCGCATCCGCGCGGTGGAGGAGGGCCTGCCGGTGGCGCGTGCCGCCAATACCGGCATTTCAGCCATTTTTGACGGGCGTGGCCACGAACTGGCCCGGCTGGGATGGGACCGGCAGGGCGTGCTGGTCCATGCGCTGCCCGATGCGCTGCCCGGCACGTTTTTTGGCCATTATGGCCGTCTGGTGCCCCTTTTCCTGGTTGGGGTCACGGGGCTTGCAGGGTTGTTCTGGCGGCGGTCAGGTCATAAAGAAGGTTCTGGAATACCGCTTTAGGACAAGGTCATTTTTTATTCGTGCATTTAAAATGCATGAATATTTTCCTAATTTTCCTCTGCCTGTCGCAGTGGGAAAGTTTTATGCACGCCTGCCTTATTTGAACGCAGACAGTGCAGAAAATAGCGTATGTATTGTATCCGGCGCGGCTTTAAAAAAGATTAACGCCCGGCCCATCATCTGATGGGTATCGGCACGTTCCAGCGGTTTGCGCCGCGTGAGAGAGGAAAGGTAAGGCTATTACTGTGATCGGGAAAATGGCTGCTGCGTCCAACCCGGTGGATGTGCATGTTGGCAACCGTATCCGCCTGCGCCGCACCCTGCTTGGCATGTCACAGGAGCGGTTGGGCAATGCCCTTGGCCTCACATTTCAGCAGGTGCAGAAATACGAGCGTGGTCGCAACCGTGTTGGTGCGTCACGGCTGTATGATCTTGCCTGCGTGCTCGACGTGCCGGTGGCCTTCTTTTTTGATGGCCTGCCCGATCGTGGCATGGAACACGATGGCAGTGCGGATGAAGTCGCTGGCATGGCTGAACCGGCGGCCTGCGTGGCCCCGATCCCTGCCATGAAGGAAGAAGGCAGGGGGGAGATGCGTGCCGATGATCTCGCCCTGCTGTCGCGCCGCGAGACGATCGACCTGGTGCGCGCCTATTACGGAATCGAGGATAGCGGCACGCGCCGCCGCGTGCTCGACCTTGTACGCTCCATGGGGGCGTAAGCCTGCCATCATGAGAAAATTGTTGGGTGCCGTCCGTTTTGAAAGAGGCGGCGTTCTTTAAGCTTTTTGAAAAAAGCCGCGCCAGGAACTTTTTTATGATGGCTGGCGTCCCTTGCTTTCATTCGCGCCGCAGCACCTGATCGGTCATGAAGGATGCGATTTTGCCGGCGCGGAAGTCGTGGCGCAGGCGGTCTTCGTCATATTCCGTGCGCACCCAGTCCATGAAGGGCATGCGCCCTTCCGCCTCTGCCTGATAGCGCAGGAAGAAGGCATCCAGCACGCCGGTGCGGGATGAATTGAAATGCCCGTTCTTCCATGAAAGCTGGCGTAGCGCCTGCTGCGCCGTGCCGCCCTCGAACAGGATGACCAGCCCTGCTGCAAGCCCGGTGCGGTCAGCACCCGACTTGCAGTGCATGAGCATGGGAAAGCGGATATCGCGGTAAATCCGCTCGAAGCGCTCGATGCGGTCGCGGTGCGGGGCGTTGCGGCTTTCGAATGCCATGTCGATATGGCGCAGGCCAAGGGCGTGCGCCGCCTCGCGTGACAGCGCATCGGAGCCACATTTGCGGTGCCCGCGCAGGTTGACCAGCGTTTTCAGGCCCAGCCTGCGCGTGGCCAGCCGCAGGCGCCACGGGGTTGGGTGGTTGCAGCGATAGACCCGACCGGGAATGACCGTGCGGAAGTTGGTCCAGGTCTGGCGCAAAATGGCATGGTCAACAAACAGGCTATCGATCCACGCACGGCTTCGGCCAGCGGGGGTGGACAGGTTTCCCTCAAACACCGGCCTTGTCCTTTCAGGTGGGTGGAGACGAAAAAAGCGCTGGATTTTTCACATCCAGCGCTTTCCACGTCAATCAGGAATGAAGGGGCAGGGGCTATGCCTTGCGTTCGAGCTGCAGTTCCTTGATCCGGCCAATCGCCTTGGCGGGGTTCAGGCCCTTGGGGCAGGTCTGGGTGCAGTTCATGATCGTGCGGCAGGCATAGAGCTTGAGCGGATCTTCCAGCGCATCAAGCCGGTCGCCCGCATGCTCGTCGCGGCTGTCGGCAATCCAGCGGTAAGCCGCCAGCAGCGTTGCCGGGCCAAGGTAGCGATCGCCATTCCACCAGTAGGACGGGCACGAGGTGGAACAGCAGAAGCAAAGGATGCACTCCCACATGCCATCCAGCTCGGCGCGTTCCTCAATGCTCTGGCGGCGCTCGGAATCCGGCGGCGGTGCCGTGTCGGATTTCAGCCACGGGTCGATCGAGCGCAGCTGGGCATAGGCGCCATCAAGGTCGGGCACCAGATCCTTGATGACCGGCATGTGCGGCAGCGGGTAGATGGCGACATCGCCCTCGATGTCGCGGATGGGCTTGAGGCAGGCCAGCGTGTTCTCGCCCGCGATGTTCATCGCGCACGACCCGCAGATGCCCTCGCGGCACGAGCGGCGGAAGGTGAGCGTGGAGTCCACATCGTTCTTGATGTGGATCAGCGCATCGAGCACCATCGGGCCGATCTTGTCGAGGTCGATCTCGTAGGTATCGACCACGGGGTTGCTGTCATCATCCGGGCTCCAGCGATAGATCCGGAAGTTCTTGACATTGGAGGCACCGGGAGCGGCCGTGAAAATGCGGCCTTTGCCCACCGTGCTGTTCTTTGGCAGTCTGAATTCGACCATCGTCTCGTTCCTTTTCCGCCGTTACGTCAGTAGACGCGCTTCTTGGGGGGGAAGACCTGCACATCGTCGGTCAGCGTTTTCATGTGCACGGGGCGGTAGCTCAGCGTGACATCGCCCGCGTCGGTCATGTGGGCGACGGTGTGCTTCATCCAGTTCTTGTCATCACGATCGGGGTAATCGTCATGCGCCTGCGCGCCGCGGCTTTCGTGGCGGGCATCGGCGCCAGCCATGGTCACAGTGGCGTTGGCCAGCAGGTTCTCGAACTCGAGCGCTTCCATCAGGTCACTGTTCCAGATCAGCGAGCGGTCGTTGATCGAGATGTCGGGCAGTTCCGACCAGATTTCCTTTATCTTCTCCACACCCTGCGCCAGGCTCTCGGTGTTGCGGAACACGGCGGCGTGCTTCTGCATGGTGCGCTGTAGCTTGGAGCGCATGTCGGCCACGTGGGTCTTGCCCTTGGCGTAGCGCAGCCTGTCAAAGCGTGCGATCGCGGCTTCGCCAGCACCCTCGGGCAGCGGGCGGATCACTTCCTCGCTCTTGATGGTGGCGGCGGCGCGCTGGGCGGCGGCGCGGCCAAACACCACAAGGTCGAGCAGCGAGTTGGTGCCAAGGCGGTTGGCGCCATGCACGGACACGCAGGCCGCTTCACCCACGGCCATCAGGCCGGGCACCACCGCATCGACATCATCAGCCGTGGGGCGGATGACCTCACCATGGTAGTTGGTGGGGATGCCACCCATGTTGTAGTGCACCGTGGGCAGGACCGGCACCGGCTCCTTGGTCACGTCGATGCCCGCGAAGATGCGCGCCGTCTCGGAAATGCCGGGCAGGCGCTCATGCAGGATCTCGGGGCCAAGATGCTCGAGATGGAGCATGATGTAGTTCTTCTCCGGCCCGCAGCCACGCCCCTCGTTGATCTCGATGGTCATGGCGCGCGAGACCACATCACGCGAGGCGAGGTCCTTGGCGGTGGGCGCGTAACGCTCCATGAAGCGCTCGCCCTTGGAGTTGGTGAGGTAGCCACCCTCGCCACGGCAGCCTTCCGTCAGCAGGCAGCCTGCGGGGAAGATGCCGGTGGGGTGGAACTGCACGAACTCCATGTCCTGCATGGGAATGCCCGCACGGATCGCCATGCCGCCGCCATCGCCGGTGCAGGTATGGGCCGAGGTGCATGAATGGTAGGCGCGGCCATAGCCGCCGGTGGCCAGCACCACCTTCTGCGCGCGGAAGCGGTGCAACGTGCCATCTTCAAGGCACCAGGCCATTACGCCACGGCAGGCGCCTTCCTCATCCATGATCAGGTCGATGGCGAAGTATTCGACAAAGAATTCGACGTTATGCTTCAGGCACTGCTGGTACAGCGTGTGCAGGATGGCATGGCCCGTGCGGTCGGCGGCGGCGCAGGCGCGGGGCACGGGGGCCTCGCCATAGTTGCGCATGTGGCCACCGAAGGGGCGCTGGTAGATCTTGCCATCTTCCGTGCGTGAAAACGGCACGCCCATGTGCTCGAGTTCCTGCACGGCGGGCACGGCCTCGCGGCACATGTATTCGATGGCGTCCTGGTCGCCCAGCCAGTCCGACCCCTTTACGGTGTCGTACATGTGCCAGCGC
Organism: Komagataeibacter sp. NFXK3; assembly: GCF_054182245.1. Lineage (NCBI taxonomy): Bacteria > Pseudomonadati > Pseudomonadota > Alphaproteobacteria > Acetobacterales > Acetobacteraceae > Komagataeibacter > Komagataeibacter sp. NFXK3. The sequence goes on along the minus strand of NZ_JAPIVJ010000001.1, from coordinate 233,539 downwards.
CAGTTATCCTCGGCCATGTTGCCAAGCGATGCGCCAATGCCGCCCTGGGCTGCAACGGTGTGGCTGCGTGTGGGGAAAACCTTGGTCACGCAGGCGGTCTTGAGGCCAGCGGCCCCCATGCCCAGCGTGGCCCGAAGGCCGGAGCCACCAGCGCCTACGACAACCACGTCATATGCGTGGTCAACGATCCTGTAGGAGCCGGTGAGTGGTGAAGTGGTCGCGTTCATGTCTTGGACGTGTCCCGATGCTCGTTCGGACGGCCAGCCGGAAGTGCGGCCCGCCGGTCCGCGAATGTCATGTTCTGCTCAGGCGATGGCGCGGGGCTCAGCCCGCGGCAATCGTGCTCCGGCTGCTGCCGGCGAGCGCCAGCTTCAGTACCGAAACGGCGCCGAACAGACCCAGAAGGAAGACGATCCCCTTCATCAGCAGCCCGGCAGGCAGGTGCGCCTTGCCGTGCACGTAGTCATCAATGATGACCTGCAGCCCGAGCTGGGTGTGATAGAAGGTCAGGATCACCAGCGACAGCATCATGGTGGTGTTGAAGGGGCGTGCCCCCCACTTCGCCACTTCCGGCTGGGATGCGCCAGCCAGGCGGAACACCTGGATCACGAACCAGCCCGAAAGCGGCACGAGGGCCACCGCCGAGGCGCGCTCGGCCCACCAGTGGCCGACACCGGCCTGCCCCGAACCCAGCCCGCGCGCGCGCGAAAGCTGCGAGCGCATGACCGTGACATGTGGCTTCTTTGGATTGCTCATGGTCAGGATGCCTTCTTGCGGGAGCGACAGATCGCAACGCCAACGATACCGGCGACAAGGGCCAGCGTGGTGCCGACCGTGACACCCACGGCAACCGGACCATCCTCGTTGATTTCCTTTTTGGAGAAGCGATAGCCGCTATCCCACGCCAGATGGCGCAGCCCCGCCACGAAGTGGTAGACCAGAGCCAGCGCCCAGCCAGCCATCAGCATCTGGCCGAGCGGGTTGCCGGTCACTTTCTGGACCTTCTTGAAAGATTTTGGTCCCTTTGCCGCCGCGCTGATCCAGCACAGGCCAAGTGCCGAACCGCCTGCGGCGGCGACACCGGCGGCGCGGTTCGCGATTGAAAGGAACATGGAAAGACGGAAGCGGTAGACCTGGAGGTGTGGGGACATAGGCCGCCTGGTCAGAGTTCCGTCGCTTCGCTGCCCTACATAGAGCGCATCACGGACATCCTGCATGGTCGTCTCGTCAATTTCCCTGTTATGGCTTCGGTTTGTTCCGTCGCCTTGTCTGAATTCGGTCCTACGCCGCGCGGCGGGCGGGGTCAACGCAGGCAGGGAACACGAGGTTGAGAGACCCAGCCCCCGCCATGGTGGCGGTACAGCCGCGCTGCACCGCCACCAAAGACCTGTGCTTCAGTGCCCGAGCAGGTCGAGGGCAACCATGGTCTCGGCAATCTGCACCGCGTTCAGGGCAGCGCCCTTGCGCAGGTTGTCGGCAACACACCAGAAGCCGAGTCCGTTGGGCACGGTGGGGTCGATGCGCAGGCGCGAGACATAGGTCGCATCCTCGCCCACGATCTCGAGCGGGGTGGCGTAGCCGCCATCCTCGCGCTTGTCGTGCAGCACCACGCCCGGCGCCTCGCGCAGGGCCTCGCGGGCGCGTGCAAGATCAACGGGTTCCTCGAATTCCACGGTAATGGCCTCGGCATGGCCAATGAATACCGGCACCCGCACGCAGGTGGCGAAAACCGCGATGTCGGGGTCGAGGATCTTGCGGGTCTCGACCGTCATCTTCCACTCTTCCTTCGTCGCCCCGTCATCCATGAAACGGTCGATGTGCGGAATGCAGTTGAACGCGATCTGCTTGGTGAACTGCTCGGCCTTGATCGGGTCGCCCACAAGGCTGCCACGCGCCTGGTTGAACAGCTCGTCCATGCCGCTCTTGCCAGCCCCCGCAACCGCCTGGTAGGTGGCCACCACCACGCGCCTGATTGTGAACAGGTCGTGCAGCGGCTTGAGCGCCACCACCATCTGGATGGTCGAGCAGTTCGGGTTGGCAATGATGCCGCGCTTCGCCTTCTTCACATCGTTGGGATTGACCTCGGGCACCACGAGCGGCACATCCGGTTCCATGCGGAAGTGGGATGTGTTGTCGATCACGATGCAGCCTGCCTTGGCCGCGCGCGGCGCGTGCACGGCCGAGACCGCGCCGCCGGGCGAGAAAAGGGCAACATCCCAGCCGGTGAAGTCGAAGGTCTCGAGGTTCTGTACCTTGAGCACTTTTTTGTCGCCAAACGAGACTTCCTTGCCCGCCGAGCGGGCGGAGGCGAGGGCCACGATCTCATCCACAGGGAACTGGCGCTCGGCCAGAGTCTTGAGGATTTCGCGCCCCACAGCACCGGTGGCGCCCACCACCGCAACGCGGTAACCCATAATCTTCTTTCCTGTCCTGTCATGCCGGTCCATTCGCGCGGAACGGGCCGTTTTCCGTCACTGTAGGGACACCTAGAGCCTGTATCGCCAACGTGCAAGCAACCTGTGCCGCCCCGAACGGAGGAATCGAATCGGGGGCAGGTCAAGGTGGCGGGTTCCATGCGATGATAGGTGTTGTGGCGTACCGCGTGCCCGAGGCACGCTTGACCCATCGCGCCCGTGCGTGGGGGCCTTTGTGGCCTGCCCCGCGGCCGCGCAGGCAAGGACGGTTAAAGAGATCATGGCCCCATCAACTGATATTCCCGCAACGCCCGCCCCGGTGCGCCCGGTCACCCCTGCGGGCGCGCACCGTGCGCCGCCGTGCACGCTGGTCATATTCGGCGCGCATGGCGACCTGACCAAGCGGCTGCTCATGCCCGCGCTGTACAACCTGGTGGGCAGCGGCCTGCTGCACCCGGATTTCCGCGTGATCGGGGTGGACCGGGTGGACAGCACCACGGCGGCGTGGCGCGATGGGCTGAATGCAATGATGCAGTCCTTCACCCACGACCCCAATGCCGAATTCCACCCCGCCAGCATCAATGCCGCGCAGTGGGACTGGCTGGCCCAGCGGCTGGAATACGTGAAGGCGGATTTCAGTGACGTGGCGGCCATCCGCGCGCTTGGTGAAACACTGCCCGCCAATGCCATCTTCTACCTTGCCATCCCCTCGCGCTTTTTCGCCACCGTGGTGGAAACGCTGGGCGCTGCCGGAGTCGTGGCGCAGAAGGATGGCGCCTTCCGCCGGGTGGTGATTGAAAAGCCGTTTGGCTCGGACCTTGCCTCGGCCAGGGAACTCAACCGCCGCGTGCTGTCGGTGCTTGACGAGTCGCAGGTGTTCCGCATCGACCATTTCCTGGGCAAGGAGACGGTGCAGAACATTCTCGCCATGCGATTCGGCAACCTGATTTTCGAGCCGCTGTGGCGCAACGAATATGTCGACCATATCGAGATCACCGCCGCCGAGACCATTGGCGTGGAGCAGCGCGGCGCGTTCTATGAGCCCACCGGCGCGTTGCGCGACATGGTGCCCAACCACCTGTTCCAGCTTTTCGCCATGGTGGCGATGGAGCCGCCCAACACCTTTGATGCCGAGAGCGTGCGCAACGCCAAGGAGCAGCTGTTCGAGGCCGTGACCCCCATCGCCCCGGAGGACGCCGTGCGCGGCCAGTACGCAGCCGGCACCGTGGAGGGCAAGCCCATGGTGGGCTACCGCGAAAGCCCCGGTGTTTCGCCCCACAGCAATACCGAGACCTATGTGGCGCTCAAGCTGCATGTCGATAACTGGCGCTGGGCGGGCGTGCCGTTCTACCTGCGCACCGGCAAGGGGCTGGGCGGCCGGCGCACGGAGGTGGTGGTGCAGTTCCGCAAGCCGCCGATGCTGATGTTCCGTGATACCGAGACCGAGAACCTGCCGCCCAACCGCATCATCCTCAACATCCAGCCCGCACAGGGGCTGACGGTGGAGCTCGGCGCCAAGAAGCCGGGGCCGGAAATGGACCTGACCGACGTGCAGGCCCGTTTCCGCTACGAGGACGTGTTCGCCAAGTCACCCAACGTGGGTTACGAAACCCTGCTCTATGACTGCCTGATGGGGGATGAGACCCTGTTCCAGCGCGCCGACAATATCGAGGCGGCGTGGAAGGCGGTCGATCCGGTCCTGCAGGCCTGGGCGCAGGACAGCACCGGCCCCGAACTGTATGAAGCTGGCACCACCGGCCCCAGGGGCGCGGATGCGCTTCTGGCACGTGACGGACGGGCCTGGTACCCGCTGGACAAAGCCTGAAAGAACGGACGTTTCCGGGCGCCGCCTTTTTTTCAAAAAGGCGGCGTTCTTTCGAAGCTTTTTGAGAAAAGCTTCACCAAAAACTTTTTCACTTAACAAAAAAGCCCGCACCATCATGGTGCGGGCTTTTTTTAATGCCTTTGGCGCAGTTGGTTACTGCGCGGCGGGGGCCGCTGTTGCGCCCTGCGTTGCGGCGGCACGCTCCTGCTGCTTCTCGGCATGCTCGCTGTCGCCCTGCACGAACAGGGTATCGGCATGCTTGCGCTGCTTTTTGGAGAAGCTGCCATAAAGCGGTGCAAACGCGCTGTTCAGCGTCTGCATGTCATGCGCGCGCTCGGCCACGAGGTCGGCATAGGACTGCATGTTTTCCACCGCGTTCATCTTGGGCAGCTTTTCGCGGCGCGCCTCGATGGCGTCATGCAGGCGCTGGGCGTTGTCCATCATGTCCTGCGCGAACGGCGTCCAGAGCGTTTCCTGTTTTTTGGTGATGCCCAGCTCGTCATGCAGGGCCTTGATGTGGGCCTCGACCTCATCGGGGGCCGGGTCGCGCGGGGTGTGGGCGAGCGATGCGGTCGTGTTGGGCGTGCCCTGCGCTGCGGGGGTTGCGGCCTGCGGGTCGGCGGCCATGGCCATGGCGGGCAGCATCATTAGGGCGGCAGCGGGGAGAAACCGGCGGAACATCATGTTGTGTATTTTCCTTCGCGGGAGAGATCAGGTGCGTGGGATGTCAGGCGGTCAGTAACCGCCGCCATACGGGTAGTAGGCCGGGGGCGGGGGCGGCGGAGGGGGGGCCGGATAATAGGCGGGCGGCGGCGGGGCGGCGCCCCGTTCGGCAAGTGCGCTGCCCAGCATGGCGCCAACCGCAAGGCCGGCAATGCCGCTGCCTACGGCAAGCCCCGCGCCACCACCGCCACGGCGGTAGCCACCACCACCATGCCAGCCGCCACGGGGCGGGCCGCCATGCCAGCCGGGGCCGGGACCGCGCGGGCCGCCGTGCCAGGGCTGGGCATGGGCCGCAGGCATGGCGGTGGCCAGCAGGCCAAGGGCGAAGCTGGCTGACAGGAGGGAAGCAGTGAGTTTACGCAGCTTCATGGGCTTTGAGTACCTCGGCATGACGTGAAGGCGAAGAACAGGAGCATGATAGGCGCCCCGCGTGGCGAAACAATGGCCCGGGCCGTGTTCAGGCCACCCAGGGCAACCGCTTGGTCAGGGCGGATAACCGGTGGCGGCGCAGTTCGTTGCGTGCGCGGGTGTCATTGGTCATGTAATTGAGCTGGATGGTATGGCGTGGGCCGACATACTGCCGGTGCCCATGCCATGTGTCCGGCCCGTTGGGAAAGATGAGCAGCGTGCCATTGACCGGCGGGATCTCGGCGGCGAAATCCTCCAGGTCGTGTCCATTGCGCAAAAGGCGCAGGCAGCCTTCATGCCGGGCCCAGGCGGCCTCGTCGGCAGCGTTGAGGTACAGCAGCACGGTCACGCGCTTGCTGTCGGAATCGCGGTGGATGCGCCCGTCCTTCGCCCGCGTGCGCCCGCGCAGGGTCAGCATGGTAGGGGCGCCATCAAGATCGAGGCCGAACTTGGCGGCGATGGCCTGCCGTAGGCGCGGCCCTTCAAGCTCCGCCACCAGGCCCGCCATGAGCGGTGAGAGGCTGAGGGCCGCAGGCGGGAACGACCCGCCCGAGCGGATGTCGGGCAGGCTCGTGGCCAGCGCCTTGAGGTCGGCGGGGGGAATGAAATGCGGCACCACCACGTGGGCGAAAGGCGTGGCTGCGACCGGCGTCGCCTCAAGTGCTGCATAGTCGGGGGTGACGGGTTGGATCATGCCATCTCTGCAGGCACGCGGGTGAAAATGGCCCCGGCAACCGGGGCCTGCATGCCAATACGCGCCAGATTAGGGCCAGTTGCCTTCACCCGCAAGTGATCGCGCGGATCAGGGCTTGAGCGTATCCACCGCATCAAGCACGCGGCTGGAATAGACCACGGCGGCCCCCGCGTTCAGCGCCACGGCAACGCCCAGCGCCTCGGCTATTTCCGCCTTTGTGGCGCCGGCCTTTACCGCCGCGGTGGAGTGGACGGAAATGCACCCGTCGCACCGCGTGGTCACGGCCACGGCCAGCGCGATGAGTTCACGGGTCTTGGCATCGAGGTGGCCGGTTTCGGCGGCGGCGCGGTCGAGGGTCTGGAGTCCCTTGAGCGTGCCGGGCGAGAGGGTGGCGAACGCGCCGATGGACTCGCCAAGATGGGCGCGGTAGGCGTTCCAGTCAGTCATCACAAATCCTCCATCTGGTAGGGTTTGAGTTCACCAGATGGAGAGAACCCCTGTCATGACACAGTTTGGCGAGATCGGGGCCTTGCTGGGCCTTTTTTAACGGACTATCGCCAAAATATCATGAATACCGATATCGCACCCGCCCGCCTGTCCGCTGCGGCGCAGCCCGCAGGCACAGGCCCCTTCGCCGCCTATGAGGCCCGCGTGGCTTCAGGCCGTCTGGATCGCGACCCCGAGCAGGAAAAAGCCGCCCGCAGGCTCGACCAGCTCTGGCGCGAACTGCGTGACTACCACCCGGTGGTCCAGTCCACCCCGCCCGCGAGTGGCTGGCTGGGCGGGCTCAGGGCGCGGCTCGGCCTCGCCCGCCCGGCTCATGAACAGGCCCGGCCGCGTGGTGTGTACATGGTGGGGCAGGTGGGGCGTGGCAAAACCATGCTGATGGACCTGTTCTTCAGCCTCGCCCCGGTCGAGCACAAGCGCCGGGTGCATTTCCACCGCTTCATGCAGGATGTGCACCAGCGCCTGCATGACATGAAGGAAGCCGACCCCTCCCTGTCCGACCCCATCCCGCCGCTTGCCCGCCAGATCGCGCAGGAGGCGTGGCTGCTGTGCTTTGATGAATTCCAGGTCAATGACATCGCGGACGCCATGATCCTTGGCCGCCTGTTCGACTACCTGTTCGCCGATGGCGTGGTGGTGGTGGCCACATCCAACACAAAGCCCGAGGACCTGTTTCAGGACCGTCCCGGCGCCGATGCGTTCAAGCCCTTCATCGCCGCGATCCTCAAGGAGGTCGATACCGTCATCCTCGATTCCCCGCGTGATTACCGCCGCGGCAACGCGCGCGGCATGCAGACATGGATCATCCCCGTCGATGCGGCGGCGACGAAGGAACTCGACTCGATCTTTGCCCGGCTGGCCGATGGCGCGCCGGTGGCGCCTGTCGCGCTCGACATCATGGGCCGCACCCTGAACGTGACGCGCGCCGCAGGCCCTGTTGCACGGTTCAGCTTTGCCGAGCTGTGCGGCAGGCCGCTCGGCGCGGGCGATTACCTGGCACTGGCCACGCGCTTCCCCAACCTCGTGCTTGATGGCGTGCCGCGCATGGGGCCGGACAATTTTGACGAGGCGCGGCGCTTCATCGTGCTGATCGACACGCTGTACGAACAGAACGTCAAGCTGTTTGCCTCGGCCGAGGACCGGCCCGACGCCATTTACGCCAAGGGGCAGGGGGCGACCGCGTTCGAGCGCACGGCCTCGCGGCTGGAGGAGATGCAGAGTGCGGCCTACATGCAGCTGCCGCACCTCAACGCATGATGGGCAAAAACGGCCGAAGGGTCACGCCATCGTGACGGTTATGGCGGTGGTGTGACTGCCGGGGCGGTAGGCAAGCCGTGCGGTCTTTGCTTGGGTATGGGCAAGTTCGCATCAGCCGGGAGCCGTGCCGCGCAGAGCGATGTTTTGCAGCGCCCCGTCCCGCCACCGTGGGGTCAGGCACGAAAATGTCAGTATGCGCGGCAAGCAGACCTGATCCTGATGAATGATGGCGGCATCCCGGCAAGGGTGCGGCTAGGGTAGCGATACAAATCGGACCGGCTGCCGTTTCAGGCCGGATCCGGAAATAGCGCGGCCACAAAGGCCGCCAGCGAGGAGATGTCTTCAATATGGCGGGCGTAGATATTCTTTCGACCGCATTCAGCGGCGCCAATACGGCCTATCTGGCCGAGTTGTATGCGCGCTGGGTGGCCGATCCCAACAGCGTCGATCCTTCCTTTGCCTCCCTGTTCCAGGAGCTGCATGAGGAAGGCTCCGAAATCGTTCATGATGCGGAAGGGGCCTCCTGGGCGCCGCGCCCGCATATCATCACCGGCGATGAACCGGCCCCCCTGCCGGATGGCAAGGCGGCGGGCGTTACGGCGGAGAGCCTGAAGGCGGCAGCCGATGACAGCCTGCGCGCGACCCAGCTCATCCGCGCCTTCCGCGTGCGCGGCCACCTCGAGGCGCGGCTCGACCCGCTCGGCCTGCAGGTGCCCAAGCCCCATGCGGACCTTGACCCCGCCACCTATGGCTTCGGCCCCAAGGATTGTGACCGCCCGATCTATCTTGGCCACATCGTCGCCAGCCTGATCGGTTCGGACACCGCCACCATCAACCAGGTGCTCGATGCCCTGCGCGCGGTCTATTGCGGGCCGATCGGCGCGGAGTTCATGCACATCCAGGACCCCGAGCAGCGCATGTGGGTGCAGGCCCGGCTTGAGGGCGACAACTGGCGCAAGGGTGCGACACCCGAGCAGAAAAAGGTCATCCTGCAGCAGCTGACCGAGGCGGAGGGCTTCGAGTCCTTCTGCCAGAAGCGCTATGTCGGCACCAAGCGCTTCGGCCTTGAGGGCGAGGACGTGACCATTCCCGCGCTGCACGCCATCATCGACCAGGCCGCCTCGGGCGGGGTGCGCTCGGTGGCCATCGGCATGCCGCATCGCGGGCGGCTGAACACGCTCGTCAACATCGTGCGCAAGCCCTACACCGCCATCTTCAGCGAGTTCGCAGGCGTATCCTTCAAGCCCGACGACGTGCAGGGCTCGGGCGATGTGAAATACCATCTCGGCACCTCCACCGATGTCGAGATTGGGGGCACCCCCGTTCATATCTCGCTCCAGCCCAACCCCTCGCATCTCGAGGCGGTCGACCCGGTCGTGATCGGCAAGGTGCGTGCCACACAGGATGATGACGACCCCCACCAGCGCGGCCGCCACATGGGCGTGCTGCTGCATGGTGACGCGGCATTCGCGGGCCAGGGCATCGTGTATGAAACGCTGGCCATGTCGCAGCTGATCGGCTACCGCACCGGCGGCACGATCCATGTCGTGGTCAACAACCAGATCGGGTTCACCACCGTTTCGGTCCATTCTTTCTCGGGCCTGTACTGCACGGACGTGGCCAAGGCGGTGCAGGCGCCGATCCTGCACGTCAATGGCGACGAGCCGGAGGCGGTGATCTACTGTTCGCGCCTTGCCGCCGAATTCCGGCAGAAATTCGCATCCGACGTGGTGCTCGACATCGTGGGTTACCGCCGCCACGGCCATAACGAGTCCGATGAGCCGTCATTTACCCAGCCCACCATGTACAAGGCCATCGCGGCGCGGCCGACCATCCGCACGCTCTATTCCGACCGCCTGGTGCGCGAAGGCGTGGTGACCGAGGCCGAGGTCACCGCCGAGTGGGATGGCTTCCACAACAGGCTCGAGCAGGCCTATCAGGCCGCCCAGGGCTACAAGCCCAACAAGGCCGACTGGCTGGAAGGCGCGTGGAAGGGCCTCAAGCCGCCGCCGGTCGACACCACCCTGCCCGCGCCCGAAACCGGTGTCGCCATCGACCGGCTGAAGGAAGTCGGTGCATCGCTGGCCCATGTGCCTGATGACTTCAACGCCAACCCCAAGATCATCCGCCAGCTCAAGGCCAAGGCGAAGATGTTCGAGACCGGCGGCGGCATCGACTGGGCCACGGGCGAGGCGCTGGGCTTCGGCACGCTGCTGCTCGACAAGCACCATGTCCGCCTGTCGGGCGAGGACTGCCAGCGCGGCACCTTCAGCCAGCGCCACGCGGTGCTGATCGACCAGGTGAACCAGAACACCTACGTGCCGCTCAACAACATCGCCAAGGATCAGGCCGCCATCGAGATCTACAACTCGCTGCTGTCCGAATTCGGCGTGCTGGGCTTTGAATACGGCTACTCGCTGGCCGACCCCAACGCGCTGGTGCTGTGGGAGGCGCAGTTCGGTGACTTCGCCAACGGCGCGCAGGTCATCATCGACCAGTTCATCGCCTCGGGCGAGACCAAGTGGCTGCGCATGTCGGGCCTCGTGATGCTGCTGCCCCACGGTTATGAGGGGCAGGGGCCGGAGCATTCCTCCGCCCGCCTCGAGCGCTACCTGCAGCTCTGCGCCGAGAACAACATGCGGGTGTGCAACATCACCACGCCGGCCAACTACTTCCATGCGTTGCGCCGGCAGCTGTTCCTCGACTACCGCAAGCCGCTCATCATCATGACGCCCAAGTCCCTGCTGCGCCACAAGCTGGCGGTGTCGGACCTCAAGGATTTCGGTCCGGGCACGCGCTTCCTGCCGGTGATTGGCGAGATCGACCCGATTGCAGCGCCTGACAAGGTGGACCGCGTGGTGATCTGCTCGGGCAAGGTCTATTACGACCTGCTGGCCGAGCGGCGCGAGCGCAAGCTCGACAATGTCGCGATCCTGCGCCTCGAGCAGTTCTATCCCTTCCCGGCCAAGATGCTGGGTGAGGAACTGGCCCGCTACAGGCAGGCCAAGGTGATCTGGTGCCAGGAAGAACCCGAGAACATGGGCGGCTGGACCTTTGTCGATCGCCTGATCGAGGGCGTGCTGGGCGATATTGGCCACAAGAGCACGCGCCCGACCTTTGTGGGGCGGGTTGCGGCAGCAAGCCCGGCCACGGGCCTGGCCAAGGTGCACGTGGCCGAGCAGGCGGCGCTGGTGAACAAGGCGCTGGGCGTCAGCGCCTGACACTGGCTGGGTAGAACACACAAAACATGGGGGCGGCCTTCGGGCTGCATCCCCGGATAACGAATGGGGCCGCCCCGCAGCCCGCTTGGGGCAGGGGTGGCCAAGGGATTGGGAAACAGGAAATGTCCGCCGAGATCAAGGTACCGACACTGGGTGAAAGCGTAACCACGGCAACCATCGCCAAGTGGCTCAAGCAGCCGGGTGACGCCGTGAACGAGGATGACCCGTTGGTGGAACTCGAAACCGACAAGGTCAGCGTGGAAGTGCCCGCCCCGCAGGCTGGCGTGCTTGGCCCGCTACTGGTGCCCGAGGGCGCTGAAGTGGAAGTGGGCACCGTGCTCTCCACCATCGAGGCCGGGAGTGGTGCGGCCCCCAAGGCTGCGGCTGCCCCCGCGCCCAAGAAGGAAGCCGCACCTGCTGGCGTGCAGGCCCAGCCTGCAACGCCCGGCCCTGTGGCCCGCCCGGCCACCCCGCCGTCAGATGTGGCAGCGCAGGGTGCGGCCAACGTGGCTTTCCCCGCCGCGCGCAAGGCCATGGCCGAGCAGGGTGTAACGCCAGCACAGGTTGGCACCGGCACGGGCAAGGACGGGCGCATCACCAAGGGTGATGTGCAGAGCTTTCTCGCACAGCCGCGCGCGGCAACCCCCGCCGCTGCCCCGCGCCCGCCGCGCCAGGACGACCCGCGTGAAGAGCGCGTGAAGATGACGCGCCTGCGCCGCACCATCGCCCGCCGCCTGAAGGATGCGCAGAACACCGCCGCCCTGCTGACCACCTTCAACGAGGTGGACATGTCGGCGGTGATGCAGATGCGCGCCGAATACAAGGACCTGTTCATCAAGAAGCATAACGGCGTGAAGCTGGGCTTCATGTCCATCTTCAGCCGTGCGGTCGTTGCGGCGTTGCAGGAATTCCCGGCCATCAATGCCGAGATCGATGGCGATGACGTGATCTACCGCGAGTTCGTCAACCTCGGCATTGCCGTGGGTGGCCCCAACGGGCTGGTCGTGCCCGTGATCCGCGATGCCGACAAGATGGGCTTTGCCCAGATCGAAAGCGCGATTGCAGGCTTTGGCAAGAAGGCGCGCGAAGGCACGCTCAAGATTGATGAACTGTCAGGCGGCACGTTCTCGATCACCAATGGCGGCATCTATGGCTCGCTCATGTCCACGCCCATCATCAACGCGCCGCAGTCGGCCATCCTTGGCATGCATGCCATCCAGGAGCGCCCGGTGGCGGTGAACGGGCAGGTGGTGATCCGCCCGATGATGTATATCGCGCTGACCTACGACCACCGGATCGTGGATGGCAAGGAGGCGGTCAGCTTCCTTGTGCGCGTCAAGCAGAACGTGGAAGATCCGCGCCGTCTGCTGCTGCAGGTCTGATGCCTGCCGGGGCCGCGCCTGTGTCGCGGTCCCTACGCGCAACCGCATAGCAAGCAGGACTGACAAGACATGACAATCGATATCAAGGTGCCCACGCTGGGCGAGAGCGTGACCACGGCCACGGTCGCCAAATGGCTCAGGCAGCCCGGCGATGCGGTCAATGCCGATGACCCGATCGCCGAACTGGAAACCGACAAGGTCAGCGTGGAAGTGCCTGCCCCGCAGGCGGGCGTGCTGGGCGCGCATGCGGTCAATGAAGGCGACGAGGTCGAGGTCGGCACCGTGCTGACCACCCTTACGCCGGGCGCTGGCGGCGCCAAGGCGGCTCCGGCTGCCCCCGCAAAGCCTGTGCAGGCTGCCACACCCGCCCCGGCTGCCGCTCCCAAGCCTGCGGTCGAGGCGCCATCCGAGACGGATTACGACGTGATCGTGATCGGCGCGGGGCCCGGCGGGTATGTGTGCGCCATCCGCGCGGCCCAGCTTGGCTTCAAGGTGGCATGCGTGGAAAAGCGCGCCACCCTTGGGGGCACCTGCCTCAATGTGGGCTGTATCCCGTCCAAGGCGCTGTTGCAGCAGTCCGAGAACTTCCATGCCGCCAAGGATGAATACGGCGAGATGGGCATCATCATCGACAGCGTGAAGCTGGATCTGGCGAAGATGATGGCGCGCAAGCAGTCCGTAGTCGATGCGAACGTGAAGGGCGTGGAGTTCCTGTTCAAGAAGAACAAGGTCACCTGGCTCAAGGGCACCGGCAAGGTTGAAGGCACGGGCCGCATCACGGTTGATGGCAAGCCGGTTACGGCCAGGCACATCGTCATTGCCAGCGGCAGCGACAGCGCGGGCCTGCCGGGCGTGGATGTGGATGAAAAGCAGATCGTCACCTCCACCGGCGCGCTTGAGCTTTCCGCCGTGCCCAAAAGGATGGTGGTGATTGGCGGCGGCGTGATCGGCCTTGAGCTGGGCAGCGTGTGGCACCGCCTTGGCGCGGATGTGACGGTGATCGAATATCTCGACCGTCTGGTTCCGGGCACCGATAACGAGGTGGCCAAGACCTTCCAGCGCATCCTGACCAAGCAGGGCCTGAAGATGAAGCTGGGCCACAAGGTGACCAAGGCGGAAAAAGGCCCCAAGGGCGTGACCCTGACCGTGGAGCCTGCCAAGGGTGGTGCGGCTGAAACGCTGGAAGCCGACGTGGTGCTGCTGGCCATTGGCCGCACGGCGGCGAGCAAGGGCTTCGGGCTGGAAGAGGCGGGCATCGCACTCGACAAGCGCGGCCGCATCGTGACCGACGCGCATTACGCCACCAGCGTGCCCGGCATCTATGCCATTGGCGATGTGATTGCAGGCCCCATGCTGGCCCACAAGGCCGAGGAAGAAGGCGTTGCCATAGCCGAGCTGCTGGCAGGCCAGGCAGGTCATGTGAATTACGGCGCGATCCCCGCCGTGGTCTATACGTGGCCGGAAGTGGCCACCGTGGGCAAGACCGAGGAAACTCTGAAGGAAGAGGGCGTTGCCTACAAGGTTGGCAAATTCCCCTTCACCGCCAATGGCCGTGCGCGCGCCATCGGCATGACCGACGGGTTCGTGAAGGTTCTGGCCGATGCCACCACCGATCAGGTGCTTGGCGTGCACATCATCGGCCCGATGGCGGGCGAACTGATTGCCGAATGCACCATGGCGATCGAGTTTGGCGCCTCGTCGGAAGATATTGCCCGCACCTGCCACGCCCACCCCACGCTGAGCGAGGCGGTGAAGGAAGCGGCACTCGATGTGGACAAGCGCGCCATCCATATCTGACCTGCCACCGCAACAAAAACCCACCCGGCAACCTTGTTGCCGGGTGGGTTTTTTTATGAATGCCAAAAAGAAGTTTCTGGGTGCCGCCTTTTTTCAAAAAGACGGCGTTCTATCGAAGCTTTTTGAAAAAAGCTTCACCAAAAACGTCCTTATGATTTCTGGATGTTTTCCGGGCCGACTTTTCAAACAGCCTCTAAAAAACGGCAGGGCAGGGGATATGCCTCAGGCCGTTTTCGTCTTCGCCGGGTTCCAGGCATCACGCTGGGTGATGCGGATCAGTTCCGTGGCGGAAACCGCGCGTGAGATGAAGAAGCCCTGCACGTAATCCACGCCCAGCGCGCGCACGGTGTCGAATTCCTCCTGCGTTTCCACGCCTTCCACCGTGACCGCCAGGTTATAGCCATGGCCGAGCTTGATGAGGGCGGCGAGCAGGTTGCGGGCTTCCGCGTCGGTGGCGATGTCGCGCACGAGGCAGCGGTCAAGCTTGAGCGACTGCAGCGGCAACTCGCGCAGGGTGGACAGGCGCACCGTGCCGTAGCCGAAATTATCCATCGCCAGGCCAAACCCGTCTTCCGCCAGGGCGCGCAGGCGCAGGCGGCTTTTTTCCGCCCGCCGCCCCTGCAGCATCTGCTCGGTCACTTCCAGCATGAAGGTGGAGGGCTCGAGGTTGAGCTCACGGATCTCGCTGAACAGGTCGATCTGCTGCTCAAGGTTGAGCAGGTCCAGATGCGACAGGTTGACCGCCAGCCGCAGGCTCGGCAGGCCTGCTTCCTTCCATTTCTGGATATCGTCATGGAAGGACTGCACGAGGTGCGTCTCCATGATCTGGGCCAGGGCCGAGTCGGCAAAGACATCGGTAAACGCCCCGGCGGAAAGCAGGCCCCGGTCAGGGTGGTGCCAGCGCATCAGCGCCTCCGCCTGCTCTATGCGGCCCGTGCGCGCGTTGAGTATGGGCTGGTAGTACACCTCGAACTGCCTGAGTTCCACGCCCTTGCGGGCCTCGGTCAGGATCTTGGCCCGTTCCATCGTGGTCTTGTGCAGGCTGGGCGTGAACATGCGCGCCTGCTTGCCGCCTGACTGCTTGGCGGCATAGACCGCCACATCGGCGTTTTTCTGCAGGCCCTCAAGCGTGTCCGCCGCCGTGATCGGCGTGGCCCCGATGCTGCCGGATATGCGCACCGTGGCACTTTCCAGCATGATCGGCTCTTCAAGCAGGTTCTGCACCTTGGTCAGGATGGTTTCGAGCGGCATGAGCTTGAGGCTGTGGCGCAGGATGATGGCGAACTCATCGCCCCCCAGCCGGCTGATCGCATCATCAGGGCCGATCAGCTCGATCAGGCGCCGCCCGATCACCTTGAGCACCTCATCGCCCGCATGGTGGCCATGGATGTCATTGACCGGCTTGAACCCGTCGAGGTCGAACATGACCAGCGCCTGCGGCTCGGGGTGCGGGCGCTTGGCGTTCTCGAGTGCGGTGACAAGGCTGGCATTGAAGCCGCCACGGTTGAGCAGCCCGGTCAGCACATCGGTCGCGGCCTGTTTCTTGAGCCGGACCTTGGTGTTCATCAGTTCCGTGATTTCAAACCGGCTCGCCACGAAACCGGTAATCTCGCCCTTGGCATTGCGGTGCGGCATGATGGTGGTGGCCACCCAGTAGTGGCTGCCATCCTTCGCACGGTTGCACAAATTGCCGTACCAGGTGCGGCCTGCGAACAGGGTCTGGTACATCTCGCGGAAGAAGGCCTTCCCATGCTCGCCCGAGTTCAGGATGCGATGGGTATGGCCCAGCAGTTCCTCGCGGGAATACTGGCTGATCTCGCAGAATTTATCATTGACGTAGGTAATGATGCCCTTGCGGTCCGTGACCGCGACAATAAGGACATTATCCACCACGTCCGCCCAGAAGTCGGCATCTTCATGTGTAAGGGCGCGGAGCCTGTTATCATGCGGTGCGGACATTCTGTTACCTCGGATGCGGATCGGAAAACCTGAATTGACCGGTTGGTAATTTAGGATGATTTCTTTTTAGGCGAAACATTTTTGGCAGCCGGCGTGGCGGGCAGCATCTGGCGGATCGTCTTGTGGTGGCGCATCCACTTCTCGAAGTCGTCAGGTGCGAGCGGCTTGGCGAACAGGTAGCCCTGCATCACGTCGCAATTGAGTTGTTCCAGCAGGTCGCGCTGCTGCTCGGTCTCGACGCCTTCGGTCACCACCGTCATGCCCAGCCGCGAGCCGATGCCGATCACCGCCATGGTCACGGCCTGGGCGTTGGTATCATGCTCGAAATCGTTGATGAAGCTGCGGTCGATCTTGATCTCGGTCAGCGGCAGGCGGGTCAGGCGCGAGAGCGAGGAGTAGCCGGTGCCGAAATCATCCATCGACAGGCCGCAGCCGATATTGCGGATCGACTGGAGCACTTCCTCGGTGTCGCGGCTGTTATCCATCATCACGCTCTCGGTAATTTCCACCGTCAGGCGCGAAGGCTTGAGGTTATGGTCCTTGAGCAGGGCCGCGATATGCTCGGGCAGCGCACGGTTGCGGAAATGCACGGCGGACAGGTTCACGGCCACGGTGGGCACATGGATGCCGTCACGGTCCCACTTCACGATCTGGCGGCAGGCCTCGAGCAGCGACCAGCGGCCAATGGCCTCGATCTGGCCGGTCTCCTCCGCCACGGCGATGAAGCGCGAGGGGAAGATGTTGCCAAGATGCGGATGGTGCCAGCGCGACAGTGCCTCCACACCGCTGAGTTCAAGCGTATGGGTACGCACCTGCGGCTGGTAGTGCAGGTTGAGCATGCCCTTGGCCAGCGAATCACGCAGCGCCGAGCCCAGCACCAGCCGGTCCTGCGCCACCTGGTTCTTTTCCAGGTTGGCGAAGCGGAAGATGCCGCGCCCGTCTTCCTTCGCCTGGCGCAGCGCCACATCGGCGGTGCTGAGCAGGGATTCGCTGTCCGGCCCGTTATCGGGGTAGGTGCTGATGCCGATCGAGCATGAGATGGTCAGCGTGTTCTGGCCGATCTGCATGGGCAGGGTCATGGTGGCGAGCAGGTGCTTGGCAAAGGCCGTGGCTTCCTTGTGCGGGCAGTTGGGCACCACCACCACGAATTCATCGCCGCCGGAGCGGCTGAGCACGTAATCCTCCTTGGCGATGGAGCGGATGCGCCCTGCGATCTCGACCAGGAACTGGTCGGCATAGACATGGCCAAGCGCATCGTTGATATCGCGGAAACGGTCGATATCGAGCATGAAGATGGCGAACTGCCGGTTGCCATCCTGCTTGCTTATCATGCCCTCGATCACCTTGTGCACCGAGGAGCGGTTGAGCAGCCCGGTCAGGCTGTCAAAATTGGCAAGGTGGGAGATATGCTCCTGCGTGGCGTTCTGCTCAAAGGCCAGCGCGCAGAAGGGAATGCACGAATCAACAATGCGCTGCGGCCACGTGTTGCGGCCCTGGTCTTCACGCGCATAGAGCGCGAAAATGCCCTTGACCTGCCCCGAGCGCGTGCTGACGGGCGTGCAGAAGCACTGCTGCAGCCCCAGCGAGATGCCGAGCGAGCGGTAGCTGTCCCACACCATGCGGGTGGCATGCATGGGGTCGACGCGCAGCTTCTCGAGTTCGGATGACGAGACATACAGGCTCTCGAGCGAGGCGCGGTAGCGCTTGGGCAGGGTGGGGCTGGACAGGACGCGCAGCTGCCCGTCTGGCGTAATGAGCATGAGCACGGCCACCGTGCCGGGCACGAAGCTTTCCACCCGGCGGCACAGAAGGTCGGCCACGTCCTGGATCATCATGTCGCTTGCAAGCGCCTGCAGCACGTCGTTCTGCAGGATCAGGATCTTGCGCTGCTGGCTTTCGGTGGTGACATTCTTCATCACGCCCATGAAGAAGATGCGCCCGTCATCGGTCACGACCTTGGACAGCGAAAGCTCGCCGCAGATATATTCCCCATCCGAGCGGGTGAACTCCACCTCGCGCGAGGTGCCGACAATGCGGTTGTGTTCGCTGCCCCGGCTGCGCTCGACAAAGGCGTCATGCCCGGCCTGATGCAGCGTGGGCACCAGCACGTTCACGTTCCTGCCCAGCACGTCCTTCTTGTCGAGGCCCCACAGGTTCGACGCCGCCTGATTGAAGAAGATGACCTCGTTCCTGTCATCAATAATCACGGTTGCGTCTATGGCCTGCTCCAGTGCCGAAATCAGGACTTCAGCGCTCAGGTTAGGCTTTGACATTGAATTACCTCGTAAAAGGGACAAGGGGCAACGACCGGCAGGCGGTTGCAGCAGGGGTATAAGGCGGCCTGAAATGCCCGCGCGGGCCGCACCATCGCCCGGGCGGGGACGATGCATGGCGGCCGCAGGAATATCATAGGATGGTGATAGGCATATTATATATTATTCAAGATAATCATTATACCACATTGATATGAATTAAGGCCGTCTTTAATAATTTCCGTATGAAACTGAAAGGTCCATATAGCATTCACGGCGCGGTTGATCCATCGCATCGCGCACGCAAAATTGCCCTATTCCACGCATGTCAGCTTTTCGGATCGCAGTTCCCGCCTTCGCAGCCTGAACAGCCACCACATCCGCCCTTGCGGCGTGGGCGGCCCCTGGCCTGCGCGTGGCGTATCAGCGCCTCGGGCGCATGGAGGCGGCCGAGCATCCCGGCCGTGGCCTGCCAGCCCTTCTGCCCCAGCCGGGGGAACAGCCGCCCCAGCCAGTAGGCGGCACACGCCATGACCAGCATTGCCGCCACCAGTACCTGCAGCCATTGCGGTGCGTGCATCAGAGCATCCGCACGATGTGATAGGTCAGGAAGGCCGCCGCGTAGGCCAGGCCGAACAGGTAGCCCGCCGTCAGCGCCACCACGCGCCATGAGCCGGTCTCGCGCCGGATGACCGCAAGCGTCGCCACGCATTGCGGCGCATAGACGTACCATGCCAGCAGCGAAAGTGCTGTGGGCAGGCTCCAGTGCGTGGGCAGCATGCCGCCAAGCTGGAGGGCTGCCTGGTCGGTATCGGTTCCTGAGCCGAGCGAATAGACCGTGGCCAGCGCGCCCACCGCCACCTCACGCGCGGCAAGGCCGGGAATGAGGGCGACACAGATCTGCCAGTTGAAGCCCAGCGGCGCGAAGACGGGCAGCATGATGTGCCCGATGCGCCCGGCCAGGCTCCAGTCGATGGCGGGGCCCACGGCGCCCGCGGGCGGCTTGGGAAAGCTGGACAGCCCCCACAGCAGCACCGTCAGCGAGACGATGGTGGTGCCCACGCGCATGAGGAAGATGCGCGCGCGCTCCCACAGCCCCAGCGCCAGGTCGCGCGGGTTGGGCAGGCGGTAGGCGGGCAGTTCCATCAGCAGGGTGGCTTCGCGCCGGTCGGGGTTGCGCCAGCGCATGACGCGCGCCACCACCAGCGCCGAGATGATGCCCAGCGCGTACAGCCCGAACAGCACCAGCCCCTGCAGGTTCATGAAGCCCGCCACGTTGCGGTGCGGAATGAACGCCCCGATCAGCAGCGTATAGATTGGCAGCCGGGCCGAGCAGGTCATGAGCGGGGCGACAAGAATGGTCACCAGCCGGTCGCGCGGGTTCTGGATGGTGCGGGTGGCCATGATGCCCGGCACCGCGCAGGCAAAGCTGGACAGCAGCGGAATGAACGAGCGCCCGCTCAGGCCCGCAACCGACATCAGCCGGTCGAGCAGGAAGGCGGCGCGCGGCAGGTAGCCTGACTCCTCAAGGGCAAGGATCCACGCGAACAGGATCAGGATCTGCGGCAGGAACGTCACCACGCTGCCAGCACCTGCGATCACGCCATCCACGATCAGGCTGCGCAGCACGCCATCGGGCATAATGCGGCCCACCTGCTCGCCCAGCAGCCCCATGCCCGCGTCGATGCCATCCATGAGCGGCTGCGCCCAGGCGAACACCGCCTGGAACATGAGGAACAGCAGCACGAGCAGGATCACCGGCCCCCACACCGGGTGCAGCACCCAGCGGTCGAGCCGCTCCTCCATCCGGTCCGACAGCGGGGTGGCGTGGGTTACGCAGTCCGCCAGGATCTGGCGCACCATGGCGTGCAGGTCGGTGCCCGGCGCCAGGGGCGTGGGCACGGGCGGCGGCACGCCATCGAGCCGGGCCAGCAGGTCGCGCGCGCCATTGCGCTTTATGCCCACCGTGGGCACGACGGGCATGCCCAGCTCCGCCTGCAGGCGCGGCAGGTCGATCTCCATGCCGCTGCGCTGGGCTGCGTCGATCATGTTCAGCGCCAGCACCACGGGGCGGCCAAGGCTGCGCATTTCCAGCACGAAGCGCAGGTGCAGGCGCAGGTTGGTGGCATCGGCCACGCACACCAGCAGGTCGGGCGCCGCCTCGCCGCGATAGGTGCCTGCGCAGACATCACGCGTCACTGCCTCGTCAGGGCTGGTGGCGTTGAGGCTGTAGGCGCCGGGCAGGTCGAGCAGCCGCACGCTGCGGCCCGCGGGTGTTGTGAACCAGCCTTCCTTGCGCTCCACGGTGGCGCCGGCGTAATTGGCCACTTTCTGCCGGCTGCCGGTCAGCAGGTTGAACAGGGCGGTCTTGCCACAGTTGGGGTTGCCGACCAGGGCTATGTTGAGCGGGGTCATGCCGCCGCTTTCGCCACATGCACGCACACGCGCTGCGCCTCCGTGCGGCGCAGGGCAAAGCGGGTAAAGCCGATGCGCACGGCCAGCGGGTCGCCGCCCAGCGGTGCGGTCGCCACGATGCGCACGGCCTCGCCCGGCACGAAGCCCAGCTCGCGCAGGCGCTGGGCCACGGGGTCGGGGCTGCCGTTATCATCAACGCTGTCGATCACGGCGTCGGTTCCGCGTGGCAGGTCATTCAGTCGCATAAGACAGGGACAATCCGGATGGTAAAAGTAAGTAATAATTATTATTAAATACTGCCGGGAATATTGTCCATCACGTTTGCCCCGATGCCTGCGTTATCGCTGGTACCGATATGTTGGCAGTGCAGGGGTTGGGTGGGGTGCTGCGATGCGTGCATGCCGCGTCAGGGCTGGCACGCCTGCCATGCCGCCTCGAATTCCGCCGCGGTTATGTCACGGGCTTCAAACTGGGGGTCTGCATTGATCCCTTCAAGCGGGGGGATGGCAATATCGGCGAGGTGGGTATTACCGGTCAAGAATGTTTCTGTCACCACGCCGCACTGGCCATTTTCATACAGTTCGATTTTTCTCAGTTCGGTTCTTGCGCCATCAAACTCGCAATAAATGAGATTTGGTTGCTCGGAGCCAAAATCGTGTTTCCATAAACACTTGAGATAAAACAATTTAAATATCCAACATGAAAAAGTTTCTGATGCCGCCTTTTTCAAAAAGGTTCGGAACAGATTGCCTCGCGTTCAGGCTGCATGTCCAAGCGTGGACAGCACATGGAAGAACGTGCCCGAAACATGCCCCCGCCGTGCCCCGCCGGTGCCCCGGTCCACACCGTAGCCATCGGTCATGTCAGCCAGTGGCGCATCGAGACCGGGGTCGGTGACCGTGGCATAGTGGAATTCATGCCCGCGCAGCACGGTGCCCGCAGGGCCTATGGCGCAGCCTTCGCGCAAGGTGGCGCTGCGGTAGCCAAGGTTCATGCGGCGTGTGGCAAAGGACGTGGCATGGCCGAGCAGGCCGGTCATGCGGTGGGTCTCGCCCGCCTTGTCGGTCAGGCTCTCGCCCAGCACCATGAAGCCCCCGCATTCCCCATGCACGGGCCGGGTGCGGGCGAAACGGGCCAGTGACGTGCGGAAATGGCTGGCTGCGGCAAGGCGGCCCGCATGCAGCTCAGGGTAGCCGCCGGGCAGCCAGCAGGCATCGCAGTCTTCGCCCGGACCTTCATCGGCAAGGGGGGAAAACGGCTGGAGTTCCGCCCCGGCCTGCCGCCAGCCCGCAATGATGTGGGCATACAGGAACGAGAACGCCGCATCATCCGCCACCGCAATGCGCTGCCCTGGCGGCGGCAGGGCGCACGGGCTGCTGGCGGGCGCGGGCAGGCGGGGGGCTGCCGCGCAGGCCAGGATGGCGTCAAGGTCAAGGTCGCGTTCGGCCTGCGTGGCCAGCCGTTCGGCCAGCGCGTCGAGCCCGCCATGCTCGCGGGCCTGCACCAGCCCCAGATGGCGCTCGGGCAGTTCAAGCTGCGCCTCGCGCCCGAAGGCGCCCAGCACCGGCAGGCCGATGGCTTGCATGGCCTGTGTTGCCATGGCGGCATGGCGGGGCGAGCCCACGCGGTTGAGGATCACGCCCGCAATCTTTACCGCCGGGTCCAGCGTGGCAAAGCCCAGAGCGGTGGCGGCGGCGGATTGGCCCTGGCCTGAAATGTCGAGCACCAGCAGCACGGGCAGGCCGTAGCGGGCCGCGATGTCGGCTGGTGCCCCGCGTGCGCCCGCAGGTTCCATCAACCCGTCGAACAGGCCCATCGAGGCCTCGGTTACCAGCACGTCACAGCCTGCCTGCGCCTGTGCCATTACGCCATCGAGCAGGTGCGGGGGCATGGCCCAGCTATCAAGGTTGAGGCTGGTGCGCCCGGTCAGGGCTTCATGGAAGGCGGGGTCGATGTAATCCGGCCCGGTCTTGGCGCCGCGCACGGCAACGCCCCTGCGGCGCAGGGCGGCCAGCAGGGCGAGTGTGAGCGTGGTCTTGCCCCCGCCCGAGCGGGGGGCGGCGATCATCAGCCCTCGTGTCATCATGTCCGTTCCTGCTAAAGCGTGGCGAGCGATGCCACCCTTACCCCTGTTGGACGAGAAGGTCATCCCGATGGAGCGTACCCATACCATCCTGCGCCGGGGGTGGACGACCGGCAGTTGCGCCACTGCCGCAGCAAAGGCCGCGTGGGCAGCCTTGTGCGGGCAGGGCTTTCCCGACCCGGTCACCATCACGCTGCCCGGCGGGCAGGAGGTGGCCTTTGCGCTGGCCGCCCATGGTCATGGTTCTGGCAGCGCCTGGGCGGAGGTGGTGAAAGATGCGGGCGACGACCCTGATGTCACCCACGGTGCGCATGTGCGCGCGGATGTGCGCCGTGGGCCGCCGGGCAGCGGCGTGGTGTTCCGCGCGGGGCCGGGCGTGGGCACCGTGACCCTGCCCGGCCTGCCTATACCGCCCGGCGAGCCTGCCATAAACCCCGTGCCCCGGCGCATGATCCGCACTGCCCTGACCGGCGCGGACGGGCGCGTGCCCGATGCGGAGGTGACCATCTCGATTGAGGGTGGTGCGGAAATGGCGCGGCATACGCTCAATGGCCGGCTGGGCATTGTGGGTGGCCTGTCCGTTCTGGGCACGACGGGGATCGTGGTGCCGTTTTCCTGCGCTGCGTGGATCGACAGCATCCATCGTGGCGCGGACGTGGCGCGCGCGCTGGGCCTGCCGCATGTGGCGGGCTGCACGGGCGATGTGTCGGAACGCGCCACCCGCGCGCTGTACGCCCTGCCGGAGGAAGCCATGCTGGAGATGGGCGATTTTGCCGGTGGCCTGCTCAAATACCTGCGCCGCCATCCCGTGCCGCGCATCACCATTGGCGGTGGCGTGGCCAAGATGACCAAGCTGGCGCAGGGGTTCCTTGACCTGCATTCCCGCCGGGGGCAGGCGGACATGACCCGCCTGGCGGAACTGGCGCGCGGCATTGGCGCGCCCGATGCGCTGGCGGCGGCCATTGCGCAGGCCCATTCGGTTGCCTCCGCCTTCGCGCAGGCCGCCGGGGCGGGTCACCCGCTTGGCGCAGCAGTCGCACGAGGAGCCTGGCAGACGGCGTGCGACGTGTTGGCAGGCACGCCATGCATGCTGGATGTGCTGCTGTTCGACCGTGCGGGCACGCTGGTGGCCCGGCATGGCCCGCACCCGGTTGCTGGCGGATGAAGCATGCAGGCTGCCGGGCGCCGCCCTGTTTTTTAAAAAGGCAGTGTTTTCCGAAGGCCCGCATGGCGCGGCCGTGAAGGGCCTTCAGGAGGGCTGCGGGTTATGGGTGCTGGCTGGCGCCATCAATGGAGACCCCGGCAGGCACGGCCTTACTGGCCCATCGCCACGCCATCGCGATGCGGGTCGCCCCAGCCCTGCAGGCCGTCCGGTCCGACCGTAATGGCCTGAACCGCCGCATTCATGACCGCAATCTTGGGTTTATGGCCCATCTTGCGCAGCTCTGGCTCCAGTGCCGCGGCCTTGGTGCCGCGTTCAAGCTCCTGGTTGTGGTTCTGTGCCCCGATGCGGGGCTGCTCGATGGCGGTGCGGATGTTCTGCCCCCAGGCCAGGTAGCCCACCAGCGTCTGCACCACCGAATCAATGATGCGGGCCCCGCCGCCCGCGCCAATAATGACCTCTGGCTGGCCGTCCTTGCCGAATACGATGGTGGGGGCCATGGTGGTGATCGGGCGCTTGCCCGGTGCCGCTATATTGGCCACGGGCTGGCCATCCACCACCGGCAGGGTGGCGAAATTGGTGATGGCGTTATTGAGCACCACGCCATCAACAACAATATCCGCCCCGAAATTCAGGTTGATGGTGGTGGTGAAGGACACCGCATTGCCCTTGCTGTCACGTATGGCGAGATGCGTGGTGGCCGGGACCGTCATCGCATCGGAAGCAGGATGCATGAAGGCATGCTGCGCCAGCGCGCCGGGCATGACCTTCTCCATCGCGGTGCTGTCGGAAACAAGGGCGGCCCGGCTGTCCAGATAGGCAGAATCAAGCAGCTGGGCTGTTGCCACCGGCACGAAATCGGGGTCAGCCGCGTATTTGCGGCGGTCGGCCTCCGCCAGCCGCGAGGCCTCGAGCAGCAGGTGCGCCGCCTGCACGCTGCCGGGCGCGTAACGGCCAATATCCAGCCGGTCCAGAATGGCCAGCTGCTGCAGCACCGACAGGCCGCCGGCCACCGGCGGCGCTGCCGAACAGATCCGGCGTTTAAACGCGGTGATGCATAGCGGTGCGCGTTCGCGCACCCGGTAGGCGGCAAGGTCCGCGGGCACGATCGTGCCGGGATAGGGCCCGGTGGCGACGGCCGTTTCGATCTTGCGGGCGAAGGCGGGTTTATAGAGATACTCCGCGCCTTCATGCGCGACATGCTCGAGTGTCTGCGCCAGGGGTTCGTTATGCACCGTGGTGGCCACGGGCAGGGGGTGCCCCGTCTCATCAAAATACTGCGCAAGTGCCGGAACATGGGCCAGTTCGGGCCGTTCGGTCAGCACAAGGTGCAGGTAGCCGGGCAGGGGAAAGCCGTTGCGGGCCAGCCTGATGGCATCGGTGAACAGGCTCGCCCACGGCATCTTGCCAGAACGCGCATGCAGCAGCGCCAGCGTGCGCAGCGTGCCCGGAACCGCCACCACGCGGCCGCTGCGCGCCAGCGCCTCGGGCGGGAGGTGCTTTCCGGCCGCGTCATGCGCGTAATCCTGCGGCACGCTGGCCGGGGCGCTGGCCAGGCCATCATAAAAGGCAAGTTTCTTCTGTGCCTTGTCCCAGTACATGATGGCGGAACCACCGCCGAGCCCCGAGGCCTGCGGCTCGACCACGGCCAGGACCATCTGCCCCGCAATGGCGGCATCGACCGCGTTGCCGCCCTGCGCCAGCACGTTTGAGGCCGCCTGCGATGCCAGCGGGTTGGCCGTTGCCACCATGAAGTGGCGCGCCGTGGCGGCGCTGTCCGTCTCCTGTGCCTGGCCCATCGTCGCTGAGCCAAAAATCAGCATGAGCGTGCCCACCGCGCCCGCGGCGAGGCGCTTCTTGCGTGAACGGAAGGAAGGAGGCGGGTTGGGGGCAGATGCTTGCATATTGGAATCAGCAACTTTCATACTCTGAACCAAAATATCGTCGCTTTACCGATACGAACTTCACGTAGGCTGATAAATGCGCTTACGATCAGAAGATTATCAAATCGTGGTTTATAATGAATGTTTTCCAGGCTATCACCATCTTCGTCGCAGTCGTTGAAACCGGCAGCATGACAGCCGCGGCCGACCGGTGCGGCATTTCCTCCACAATGGTGGGGAATTACGTGCGCGTGCTGGAAGAGGAACTGGGCAGCACCCTGCTGCGGCGCACCACCCGGCGGCAGAGCCTGACCCCGTTTGGCGCCCTTTATTTTGAAAAATGCAAGGAGATCCTGCGCCTTGTGGATGAAACGAAGGAACTGGCGCAGGCCGCTCAGGACAGCCCGGCGGGCACGCTGCGCATAACAACCCCCATTACCTATGGCATTGAAAGTGTGACGCCGTGCATTGCCCGCTACCTGACGCGGCACCCCGCGGTGGATATCGAGGTGGTGCTGAGCGCGCGCGCCATGGACCTGACACGCGACAAATTCGACGTGGCCATCAGGCTGGGCAACCTGGAGCCTTCATCGCTGATCTGCCGCAGGCTGGGGGATTATCGCATGACCCTGTGCGCCGCACCCGCCTATGTCGCCTGCCACGAGGAGATCGTGGACCCCCACCAGCTTGCCACGCATGACGGGCTGGCCTTCGCCTATTCCACCACCTCCCCGCAGGCATGGGGCCAGCGCGAATGGCGGCTCGAGGGCGCGGAAGGGCAGGTGGTCGTGCCCATGAAGCGCCGGATGCTGTTCAACAACACGCAGGCCATGCACCGCGCCACGCTCGCGGGGCTGGGCGTGGCCATGCTGCCCGAGGACATGGTTCAGGCCGACCTGCATAATGGCCAGCTCCAGGCGCTGCTGCCTGAATATGCGCTGCCTTCGCGGCCCATCTACCTGCTGTACCACAAGGAGCGGTACAATGCCCCCACGCTGCGCTCGTTCATTGACTTCCTGATCCGCAATCTTGGCACCTCCACGTCCTGAAATGGCTGCTTGTGCCCCTGATCGCAGGCTGCTCACCTGTGCATGCGTCATTGGAAGCGTGATCGAATATTACGATTTCGTCATATACGCCTATTTTTCGGGTTCCATCGCCCAGACATTCTTTCCGGCCGGGCTGGCCTTTTCCCCGCTGGCGCTGGTGCTGGCCACCTTTGGCCTGACCATGATCGGCCGCCCGCTCGGGGCGGTGGTGCTGGGCACCTATGCCGACCGCAGGGGGCGGCTGCCGACCATGATCCTGTGCATCCGGCTCATGACGCTGGGCAGCCTCCTGCTGGCCCTGAGCCCGGGTTATGACACGATTGGCGTGCTGGCGCCTGCCGCCATCATTGGCGCGCGGCTCCTGCACGGCTTCTCCCTCGGGGGGGAGTTCAGCAGCGCCACGTCCTGCCTGATCGAGAATTCGCCCCATCATGAAGCCCGCGCGGCAAGCTGGCAGCCCATCGGGCAGATCCTTGCCTCTTTCCTTGCCGCCGCGATGGCGCTGGGCCTCAGCGTGGTCCTGCCGCCGCCTGCGTTTGACGGCTATGGCTTCCGCGTCGCGACCCTGGGGGGTGTCTGTGCGGGAATAGGCGGGCTGGTGCTGCGCAGGCGGCTGTTCTCCCTGCGCTCCCTTGCGCCGCCAGCCATGGCGCTCCCGTTTGTCGAACCCGGCACGCTCATCCGCACCATGCTGGTCGCGGGCATGATTTCCCTTGGCAGCGGGATCACCTATCTCGGGATCTACATGCCGTACTACGCGCGGCACCATTTCCATATCGCGACCCATACGGTCTATCTGGCGAGTCTTGTCACGTATGCGGTGCAACTGCTGTTGACGCCCGTGCGGTGGAAGCTCGCCGCCTATTTCGACCGCACCCATGACATACGCCCCCTTGCGCTGGGCTGCGTCATCATGATGATCCTGCCATGGCTGGCCTTTGCGGTCCTGCACCGTCATTCATACGCCTTGCTGGCGATGCCGCTGGTTTTCAATATGGCGGCCCTGATGTATTTTGCGGCCCTTGATGGGTTCATCAGCCTGCTGTTTCCGCGCGGGAACCGGGGGCGGGGCCTGGCGATCGGGTATTCATCCGGCGTGGTGGTGTTCGGCAGCCTTGCGCCGCTGGTCAATGCCGCCCTGATCGCGCATACGGGCCTGGAGAGCATTCCCATGCTCTATGTCGCGGGGCTGGCCATGCTGGCGCTGGCTTCGCTGTTGTTGTCGGCGCGTCTTTTCAGGCGGGGCGCGGCAGCATGAGGGCGGGACTATCAACGACAGGTTGATAATTTCCCCATTCAGGTGTTCTTTATCATCGTGCCTGTATTTGAAACGATACTGCAATGTTGATGCCCTGCTAGGATAACGTTGCCCATGTCGTTTCATGTGTTCTTCCCTGTGAATGCCACCCGGCCCGTGTCGGGGCGCGCCCAGTGGAGCGGAAAGAACTGCCTGGTCATGGCAACGGTCCTTGGCGGGTTGGGCATTGTGGATACCGCCTGCGCGCGGCAGGTGGCCACGGCCACGCCTCCATCGTCCGCCGGCGTGGCGAAGAAGGCGGCACCCGCGCCGTCTGGCGCCACGGCGGCTACGGGCCGGCCCGAGAGCATCGATGTCATCGCCCGGCGCAATAACGCGCCCGGTGGCGGCATGATGCGCAGGGAAACGGCAGCGCACGCGGTCCAGACGGTAACGCAGGACTATATCGCGATGCAGAGCCCGACAAGCGCGCCGCTCGACCTGATCCGCAACCTGCCCAGCGTCAACGTATCCTCTTCCGATCCCAGTGGCATCGATGGGGGAGCGATCAGCAGCCGTGGCCTGAACGACAATGACATCGGCGTGCTCGTCAACGGCATGCCGATTGCCAATGGCTCGACCTCCTCGGCCACCGGCTTCATCCAGAACTACGTGGACAGCAACAATATCGCCGCCGAATCGATGGCGCCCGGCTCGACGTCCGTTGGCGCCCCGCTCAACTCGGCTGCCGCCGGTTCGCTCGAGGTGACCACGCGCGCGCCATCGCAGAAGTTCGGCGGCATGATTTCGGGCAGCTACGGGTCGTTTGATACCTCACGCGAGTTCCTGCGCGTTGATTCGGGCGAGATCGGGCATTCCGGCGTGACCAGCTACATCTCGCTTTCCCATACCCGTGCGGAGCCGTGGCGCGGCTCGGGCATCAGCGACCGCAAGCATCTTGACTACCGGCTGCAGAAGAAGTTCGGGGAAAACACCTCCATCGACTTCTTCCTTGGCTATAACCATTCCCATAACTTTCAGAACCGCTATCCCACCATGGCGAACCTGAAGGCGGACATGGACGGAGGCAAGCCAAGCATCCCGCTCAACTACGATGCCGGCCCCATCCCGACTTCACCCTCGAGCTATTATGGCGTCCATGCCAATGACAAGGACACCTTCTATGCCTCGCTGCCGGTCAAGGTCGGGCTGACCCATCAGCTCTCGCTCAGCATCGTGCCGTATTACGAGCGTTCCGCCTTTACGGAAAACACGGCCGCCCGCCTGCGCGAAGGCCATACCTATTCTGGCTCGGAGAGTGTTGCGGTCGATCTTGACGGCAATGGCAAGGTCACGTCCGCCTATCAGGACGTGTCCGAGCCGGCCATCTCCCTCAACCAGCAGGGCGGGGTGGTGAGCAGCCTGCACTGGCACCTGAGGAACAACGAGGGGCAGGCGGGCTACTGGTACGAGCAGAGCGCCTATTCGCTCAGGACCCCCGTCCAGCGCATGAACCAGACGAATGAGGGGCAGTACGCGGATAACGATGTCGCCTCCTATTACCGCCTGGCGAATGGTTCGATCTATTACGCCACGAATTACGTGGGCACCTATCGTTCGCATACCGGCTTTGTGGAAGACACGCAGTATTTCCTCAACCACAAGATGTCCGTGACCGCGGGCTTCAAGATCTTTACTGAGGAACTGACCGGGCAGAGCAACCTGCCGGGCGCAAACAGCAGGATGACGAGCCATTTTGTCTCGCCCATGCCACGTTTTTCATGGTCGTGGAACATCTCGCGGCGCCACCAGGTCTATATCAATGCGGAAGGCGATTTCCGCGCACCTTCCCCCGAAGGGCTGGTGACGCGCTACAGCCTGACAACAGGCGCCATGACCACGTCTGGCGCGAACGTGAAGCCGCAGTATTCCATCAAGGAAGAACTCGGGTACCGCTATTCAGGCAAATTCCTGATCGCGGATGTGAGCCTGTACAACTTCAATATCACCAACCGCCTGCTGACCCTGAACACCTATACATCAAACAATGATGCCGTCAGTGAAACCGTCAATGCCGGTGGCGAGACCATTCGCGGCGTTGACCTGATGCTGTCCACGCGCCCGCTGCTGCACCGGTTCCGGCCTTATGTATCGTTTGAATACCTGCATGCGACCATGGACAACAACCTGCCCGCCGCCGCGGAAAATGGCCAGATGGACTACCTGCGCACCAAGGGCAATACCCCTGTGATGACGCCAAAGGTCATGTTCAGCCTCGGGACGACCTATAATGAAGGACCGTTCTTCATGAATGTCAGCGTGCATTATACCGGCAGGCAGTATTCGACCTTCATGAACGATGAATACATGAACCACTATTATACGGATACGCTGTCGCTGGGTTATCATTTCCCCAAGATCTGGCGCGCGCAGTCTCCGACCTTCCAGCTGAACTTCACCAACCTTACGGGCACGTACAAGGCGGCTGGCGTCTACAGCTTTTCCACCAATGCGCATCCGACCTATGGCCTGAATGGAAACCGCATCGCGGGCGGTGGATCGCCGCTTTATTACCCGATGGCGAATTTCTCCATGATCGGCACGGTCTCGACCTCATTCTGACGGGCGCAGGCGCACCTGCCTGCCATTGTCGGGCCGCAAGGATGCCGCCTTTTTGAAAAAAGGCGGCACCCCAAAACTTTTATTTTTTATCGACGAGTTGTTTTCAAGAAGTCTTTAAGGTTTTCCCTATTCCTCAAATGCTCCCGGCACGTTTCAGGAGCGGAAGCGGCGGTGGTAATCGGCGTTATACAGTGCGCTTTCACGGAAGTCATGCGTGCCCAGCGCCCGGCCCACCAGCACCAGAGCGGTGCGCTCGATGGGGTTTTCGGCCAGTTTTGCACAGATGTCGCCCAGCGTGCCGCGCAGCACGAGCTGGTCGGGCCATGTCGCGCGCGCCACGATGGCCACGGGGCAGTCCGCGCCATAAAACGGGGTCAGGTCAGCCACGATCTGGTCGAGCACATGAATGGCCAGGTGGATGGCGAGTGTTGCCCCCGTAGCCCCAAAGGCGGCCAGCTTCTCGCGCTCCGGCATGGCCGAGGCCCGGCCGCTCACGCGCGTCAGCACCACGCTTTGTGCCACTTCCGGCACGGTCAGTTCGCGCCCCAGCACGGAGGCGGCGGCGGCAAAGGCGGGCACGCCGGGGGTCATGGTCCATGGAATATTGTTGCGGTCGAGCCTGCGGATCTGTTCGGCCACGGCGCTGTACACCGAAAGGTCGCCCGAATGCAGCCGCGCCACATCCTGTCCTGCCGCATGGGCACGAATGTATTCCTGCTCGATCAGGTCGAGCGTGAGGGGGGCGGTATCAACCAGCCGGGCACCGGGCGGGCAGTGTTCGAGCATCTCGGTCGGCACGATGGAGCCTGCGTACAGGCACACCGGGCATTTTGCCAGCAGGTCGCGCCCGCGCAGGGTCAGCAGGTCGGCGGCACCGGGGCCTGCGCCAATAAAGTGTACGGTCATGCATCCTCTCCCTGTGCCATGGCACATGTTGCACCGCTGCCGGTCAGGCGCGGCACGATCAGCCTTGCGTGCGGTCCTGCTGCCGCCAGCGCGCAGCCTTCCGCCACCGAGGCCACGCCCAGGGCTGCCTGCGCCCGGGCGGAATGGGTGACGCAGCGCGGCTGGACGGCCAGCAGTTCATCTGGCGTGATGGCCCGCAAGCGCAGCCCCAGCTGGCGGGCGGCATCCTGCACGCCCGCCTCGCGGTAGCGTAAGGCGGGCACGGCCACAAGCTCCGCGCGCCTGCCGCAGCGCTCCTGCGCGGCCAGCACAAGGGCAATGAGTGCCTGCGCATCGCACAGGCTGCGCAGGCCCAGACCAGCCACGATCATGCGGGTTTGCTCACGGTGTAGCTGGTCACGGTCATGCCGGGGCGAAAGCCGTGAAAGCGCCCGATCGGCTCCAGCCGCTCCACATGCAGCCGGGTCAGCGTGCCGCCCCAGCGGGCATGGGCGGCCATCACAGCAGCCTCGCTTTCCAGCGTTACGGCATTGGCCACCAGCCGCCCGCCGGGGCGCAATACATCCCATGCGGCCTCGAGCATGCCGGGGTTGCTGATGCCGCCGCCGATGAAAATGGCATCGGGCGCAGGCAGCCCTTCGGCCCGCATGCGCGGCAGGATGGCGGGGGCCTCGCCCGCCATCACGCGCAGGCCGGGCACGCCAAGGTTGAGCGCGTTATGGGCGATCCGCGCGCCGCGTTCGGGCGATTTTTCAATGGCGATGGCGTGGTTGGCGGGGTGGCGCAGCATCCATTCGATGCTGATCGAGCCTGAGCCGCCACCAATATCCCACAGCATCTCGCCCCGTCGTGGCGCAAGGGCCGACAGCGTGACCGCCCGGATCTCGCGCTTGGTGATCTGCCCGTCATGGGCGAACATCCCGTCAGGCAGGCCGCAGGCCAGCGGAATGACCTGCGCATCCCGGCCGGCCACCACTTCCAGTGCCATCAGGTTCAGCCGGGGTGGCCGTGGCCCTTCGCCCCGCGCGGCCTCGGCCACCGTGGCAGTGTGGTGGCTCTGCCCCGGGCCGCCCAGTGCGCCCAGCACATGCAGCACGGAAGCCCCGAAGCCACGCGCGTCAAGCCAGTGGGCAAAGGCGTGGGGCGTGTGCTCATCAGCCGAGAGCACGACCAGCCTGCCACCGGGCTGAAGTGCCGGGGCCACCGCCTCCATCGGGCGGCCACATAGCGAGAGCACGCTCACATCCTGCTCCGCCCAGCCCAGCAGGTTGCACGCCAGCGCCACGCATGATGGCGCGGGCAGGCCCATCATCTCGGCCAGGGGCACATGGCGGCGCAATGTGGTGCCAATGCCGAACAGGAACGGATCGCCCGAGGCCAGCACGCATACGCGCCTGCCCCGCCAGCGCAGCACCTCGCCAATGCCATCGGCCAGCGGATGCGGCCAGGCCAGCGTCTGGCCCGTTATCAGGGGGCCTGCAAGGGTAAGGTGGCGCGCGCCCCCCACCACCAGTTCCGCGCCTGCGATCAGGGCACGGGTGGCGGCGGGCAACCCCTCGACACCGTCCTCCCCAATGCCGATAACATGCAGCCACGGCGTGCTCATGGCGTGGCCTTGCAAACAGCAGGAAGGAAAAGATGCGGGTTCTGGTTCTGGGCGGCACGACGGAGGCCCGCCAGCTTTACGCAGCACTTGAGCAGTGCGTTGACCGCTTTAAGGTCACCGTCTCGCTGGCAGGGGCCACCCGTGCGCCGGTCCTGCCCAGGCTCGATGTGCGCATTGGCGGCTTTGGTGGCGTGGACGGCCTGCGGGACTGGCTGCTGACCCACCGGATCGAGGCGGTGATTGATGCCACCCACCCCTTTGCCGTGCAGATGAGCAATCATGCGGTGGCCGCCTGCACGCAGGCCCATGTAAGGCTGCTGCGCGTGCAACGTCCCGGCTGGAAGCCTGTTGCGGGCGATCGCTGGACCTGCGTTCCCGACATGCAGGCCGCAGCGGACGCGCTGGGCAGCACACCCCGCCGCGTGCTGCTGACCGTGGGGCGCAAGGACCTGCTGCCCTTCCACCACGCAGGGCCGCATGACTGGCTGCTGCGCTGCGTGGATGCGCCTGACCCAACCCTGCTGCCCGCGGGCACGCGGCTGCTGCTGGCCCGTGGCCCGTTTGATGAAGCGGGTGAGGAAGCGCTTTTGTGCCGGGAACGGATTGATGTGATCGTGACCAAGAATTCCGGCGGCACGGCAACACAGGCCAAGCTCGCGGCGGCCCGCAGGCTGGGCCTTGGCGTGATCATGGTCGAGCGCCCGCCCGTGGCCCAGGCCAAGACCGTGGCGGATGCCACGGCTGCCATGATGTGGTTGGAAAGCCTGTCGGAATGATGTGGGAAACCTGCTCACGAAAAACCCTAGAATCAATAAGAAGTTTTTGGTGAAGCTTTTTTCAAAAAGCTTCGAAAACACGCCGCCTTTTTGAAAAAAGGCGGCACCCAGAAACTTTTATTCTGCCTTATCCACCCGCCGCGCGGTGTAGAGCCATTTTTCCCCGTTTGCCCGCTCAATGATGTGGGTCAGCGGGCAGCCGATCAGCACCAGCGTGCTCATATCCACCTGCCCGGGGTCGGCATGGGCAATATCTGTCAGGATCACGCGCTCATCGGGGCGACCAATGGCGCGGGCAAAGGCGACCGGCACGGTGCCCGGCAGGATGGTGCGCAGCAGGTCGAACGCCTCGCCCAGCTGGTGCGGGCGGGCTTTCGAGCGCGGATTGTACAGCGCCATCACCAGCCCGGCTTCCGCCGCTGCCGCCAGCCTCTTATGCACGACCGCCTGCGGCTTGAGGTTGTCAGACAGTGAAATGACGCAGAAATCCCCGCCCAGCGGCGCGCCCAGCCGCGCGGCTGCGGCCAGCACGGCCGAGACACCGGGAATGACCGTCACCTCCACCCCGCGCCATGCGGCGGGGCCGTGGTCAATCGCCTCGAACACCGCACTCGCCATGCCGAACACGCCCGCATCACCACCCGACACGACTGCAACCGTGCGCCCTGCCAGCGCCAGTTCAATGGCATGCTGCGCACGTTCAAGCTCCACGCGGTTGTCGCTGGCATGGCGCACCACGTCGGGGCCTGCCTGCACGCGGGCCACATAGGGCGCGTAGCCGATCAGGTCGGTGGCCTGCGCCAGTGCCTCATCGGCCTGGGGCGTGCGCTGGGCCGGGGCACCGGGGCCAAGGCCCACGACAAAGATGCGGCCACTCATCGCGCATCCTCCCGCCCCGGCACGAGGATGATGGAGAAATAGGGGGCAGGGCCGGTCACGTCGGTCAGTTTCAGGCAGCGCTGGGCGGGCTGGCTGGCGCGTTCCACATAGATCGCGCGCGCCTCGCGCCCGGTGCGGCGCAGGGCGGTGCGCACTTTTTCAAGGTTGCGGCCCAGCTTCATGATGACGGCGGCATCGGCCTTTTCCAGCCACCCCACCAGCGCGTCCTCATCCAGCGTGCCGGGAATGACGCACAGCACGTCATCACCATGCACCATGGGGCGCCGGGCTGCCGACCAGCAGCCGCTCATGGCGGTGATGCCGGGCACGATGGTGCTCTCGAAGCGTTCATGCAGCCGGTCGAACACATACATCGCCGAGCCGAACAGGAACGGATCACCCTCGCACAGAAGCGCCACGTCCTGGCCTGCCTCAAGGTGCGTTGCAACCCGGGCCGCGCATTCATCATAGAACTGGCCCATGCGCATAAGGTACGCCGGGTCGCTGACCGCAATCTCGGTGGTGAAGGGGTAGGCGAAGCGCAGCGTGGTGGCGTCGGGGGCAATCATGTCGCCTGCGATCTGGCGGGCATGGCCGGGGCGGTCGTGGCGGCAGAACCAGCCCACCACCGGGCTTTCGCGCAGCAGGCGCGCGGCCTTGATGGTCATGAGTTCCGGGTCACCCGGCCCCATGCCGAGGATGGACAGGCGGCCCGTGCTCATTCCGTGTCACTCGCCAGCGCGTTGACGGTGGCCGCCGCCATGGCGCTGCCACCCAGCCTGCCACGCACGATGATGAAGGGCAGGTCGCCAAATTCGGCCAGCGCCTCCTTCGATTCGGCAGCACCGACGAAACCCACCGGCATGCCGATCACGGCCGCCGGGCGGGGCGCGCCCGCGCGGATCATCTCCAGCAGGTGGAACAGGGCCGTGGGCGCATTGCCAATGGCCACCACGGCCCCGGCCAGCTCCGCGCCCCACAGGTCCATCGCGGCAGCCGAGCGGGTATTGCCGATCTGTTTCGCAATTTCCGGCGTGCGCGGGTCGCGCAGGGTGCAGATAACCGGGTTGTCGGCAGGCAGGCGTGCGCGGGTCACGCCGTGGGCCACCATGTTGGCATCGCACAATATGGGCCTGCCTGCCTTCAGCGCCGCCTGCGCGCTGGCCACGAAATCGGGCGACATGCGCACGGCTTTCACCACATCCACCATGCCGCAGGCGTGGATGATGCGCACCACCACGCGGGCTTCGGCCTCACTCAGGCCGCTCAGGTCGGCTTCTTCACGGATGATGGCAAAGGAACGGGCATAGATCGCCGCCCCGTCGTGAATGTAGTCGTACGGTTCCGTTTGCGCGGTCATGCCGGTTGGGTTCTCCCGTTCCGTGGCGTGGTCAGGTTGCGGGGCCAGTCCCGCAGGATGTGCTGTATCTGTGCCAGCGAAAGCCCGTTGTCTACAGGCGTATCAGCCGCCCGGCCATGCGGGCACAGGCCATAGCCCTCCGGTTGCGCCACCAGCGTGATGTCGGCAGGCCCCGGATGGGCGCAGCCCTTGGGGCAGCCCGATACATGCAGGCGCACGCCCTGCGGCAGGGCGGGGGCCAGAACCTGCGCATCGGCAATCACGTCACGCGCGGCGCAGCCACAGCCGCGCGTGCCGATGCAGGCGCTGATGCGCAGGCGCGGGTCATCCGCGTGGGTGATCAGGCCGGGCAGGGGCGGGGTCGTGGCGCAGTGTTCAACAATAAGGGCGCGCATGGGGGCCACGCGCATCTGGCCATTGCCAGCCTGTTCGGCCCATTGCGCCACATGCGCCAGCAGGTCGGCCCCAATGGGGCCGGGCGGCAGGACCAGCCCCATCGCGCCACCGGGCAGCGGCCCGGCAAGGCAGGCTGGCGCGTGAGGGGGCGTGGTTGCGGCGCATGTGGCGGCCAGTTGCCCGATCCGGGCAAAGGCCTGTGCGCCAAGCGCCGGATTGCGCAGCGGGCGGGGTTGGCCGCCCATATCGGCCAGCACATGGGCAAGGGCCAGCACGGTGAGAGGCACATCCTGCGCGGCACAGGGCAGGGCGCGCGTGCCGCAGGTGACCTGCCAGCCATCGCTGTCCGCCCGGACCATGATATCGCCCCGCAGGCTGCCGGCGGGCACATACCCGCCGCACTCCACCGCAATCGCGAACTTGGCGGGCAGGCCGCGCAGGGTATCGGCCCCGGCGAGTGCGGCATCGAGCGCGTGGATGAGGGCCGGGGCACCGGGTGCGGCTTCAGGGTCGATGCCTGCAAGGGGCGAAATCAGTAGCGCGCGCCGGGCCTCGGTCGCGGCGTCCGTGCTGGCAAGGCCCGCATCAGCCATGTCACGGGCGAAGGCGCGGGCGCTGGCCGGTGTCAGGCCACGTAGTTGCAGGTTGCCCCGGCTGGTCAGTTCAATCAGCCCGTTGCCATGCGTGCGGGCGGCTTGGGCCACGATGCGGGCCTGCGCTGCGGACAGGCGGCCAAGTGGCGGGCGCACGCGTACCAGCCAGCCATCGGCGGCCTCCATGGGGGTGTGCAGGCCGGGGCACCAGCCGCGCACGGAAGGGGCCGTGGTCATGGCGCGGGGTCCAGCAGCATGGCGGCACTGTTGCTGCGCGGCCGCCACAGGTCGCGGCGCAGGGCATCGGCCATGAGGCGGCGGATCGTGGCATGGGCATCGGGGTTGGCCGCGAGCAGGAAGGCGTCCATCTCCGGGTCATCGAGCAGGCGGCTGAAGGCGAGGTCAAACTGCCGGTCAAAGCGCGCAGGCACGGTGGCGGCAAAGCCGTGCAGGGCTTCCACGCCGCGTGCGATCTCGCCCGCCCCCCGGTAGCCATGGCGGCGCATGCCCGCAAGCCAGGCCGGGTTGGCCAGCCGCCCGCGCACCACGCGGGCCACTTCCTGCGCCGTGCCGCGCAGGCGGGGCGTATCGGGGCGGGAGGTGTCGCCATGCACGAGGCGCGGCGTGTTGCCCAGCATCGTGGCGGCCGCCGCCATGCCGCCCTCATGGGTGGCCATGTCCACGCTTTCGAGGATGTCGGTCTCGGCATTGTCCTGCACATGCAGCAGCACGCCCGCCTGCGCCATGCGCCCGGCCAGGATGTCAGGCGCTTTTTGCCCTTCACGCCCGCCGCCATAGGTCCAGGCCGAGCCATCAAGCCATGCCTGCCCCAGCCCGTCGCGCGCGCGCCACTGGCCGCTGGCCAGCACATCTTCCACCCCCGTGCCATAATTGCCGGGGGCTGCGCCAAACATGCGGGCGGTGGCGGTGTGCCTGGCTGCGCCTTCAAGCCCTTCGGTGCTGGCGGCCAGCGGGTTGAGGTCGGGGGCCTCGAACGTGCGGGCGGCAATGGCCTGCACCGCCTGCTCGAACAGCGCGATCTGGCCGGGAAATGCATCGCGGAACAGCCCCGACAGGCGCAGCGTCACATCCACGCGCGGGCGGTCGAGCGCAGCCATGGGAATGACCTCGATACCGCTTACGCGCCCCGATGCGCCATCCCATACCGGTTTCACGCCCATCA
Organism: Komagataeibacter sp. NFXK3; assembly: GCF_054182245.1. Classification (NCBI taxonomy): domain Bacteria; kingdom Pseudomonadati; phylum Pseudomonadota; class Alphaproteobacteria; order Acetobacterales; family Acetobacteraceae; genus Komagataeibacter; species Komagataeibacter sp. NFXK3. The sequence continues at coordinate 194,950 of NZ_JAPIVJ010000001.1, read as the reverse complement.
GCAGCAGGGCAAGGGCCAGGTCCTCGCCGCCGGTGCGCAGGCTGGCCGAGCCCCACAGGTCGATGACCAGCGCGCGCAGCGGCTCGCCCTGATCCTGCAGGTGTTCCTCCAGCAACAGCGCCGCCGTGCGCTCGGCCAGCACAAGCGCCGAGCGGGTGGGAATGGCGCGGGGGTCCATGGCGTAAAGGTTGCGCCCCGTGGGCAGCACGTCGGCCCGGCCACGGGTGGGGGCACCCGCAGGGCCTGCCGGCACGAATCGCCCATCAAGGGCGGCCAGCAGGGCCGCTCCCTCCGCCGCGCCGCAGGCGTGCAGGCGGGCGGGCAGGTCAGCAGGTGCGCTTTCACCGCAGGCGCGGGCAATGGCATGGGCCAGTTCCACTGTGCGGGTGGGGGGGCGGCCAAACACATGCAGTCCGTCACGGATCTGGAGGTCTTTTACATCGCACAGATAGGCATCGAGCCGGGCGAGGGCTTCATCCTCGTTATCGGCGCGGGCAATGCCGCCTTCGTCGAGCAGGCCAAGACTGTCGGCGCGTTGCAGGATCTCGCCACGCAGGATGGCGCCCCGCCTGCGGTCGAGCCCGTCGGCTGCGGCATATTCGTCAATCAGGCGTTCGAGTTCACCCGTATCGGCGCCTGCGTTGTTCACGGCCGCGATGGGTGGCGTCATGTGGCCGATGGTCACGGCCCCCAGCCTGCGCCGCGCCGCCGCCGCCTCGCCGGGGTTGTTGACGATAAAGGGGTAGATGACCGGCAGCCCCCTCACCAGCATCGAGGGCCAGCATTCGGCCGATGGGGCCGCCGCCTTGCCCGGCAGCCATTCCAGCGTGCCATGCGTGCCCAGATGCACCATGGCGTCCAGCCCGCAGCCATGGCGCAGCCACAGGTAGAAGGCCACGTAGGCATGGCGCGGCGGGGTGTCGGGGTCATGGTAGCCGCCGTGGCGGTCGGTGGCCGTACCCCGGTCGGGTTGCAGCGCCAGCAGGATACGGCCTGCATGCAGGTGGCGCAGGTGGAACTGGCCGTGCTGCACGGCGGGATCATCCTCCGGCGCGCCCCAGCAGGCGGCAAGCTGGTCGCGCAGGGCCTGTGGCAGGGCCTCGAGCCACTGGCGATAGGTCGCAACCGAAATAAAGGGCGTGGCAGGGGCGCGGGCCAGCGCATGCGTCAGCTGGTCCGCCGTGGGTACATCACCCGTGTCGTAGCCTGCCGCATGCAGCAGGCTCAGGATGTGTTCAAGGCTTGCAAAACTGTCCAGCCCCACGGCATGGGCGGCCTGCCCGGTGGGCGCACCCTGCGCGCCGGGATAGTCGGAGAGGATGATGCCCACGCGGCGCTGGCCGGGCAGTTCATGCCCCAGCCGCGCCCAGCCCAGCGCGCGGGCGGCGGTCAGCGCAATGCCCTGCGCGTAAGGCACATGGCGGGCGGGCAGGCCGGGGGTGGTGTCCTCCTTGAAGGAGATGGGGAAGGCGGGAATGCGGCCATCGAGTTCGGGCAGCACCACCTGCATGGCAAGGTCCGCCTGCGACAGGCCGCGCACGCTGTCGCGCCACAGGCCGTGGGGAATGCCGGGCTGCTGCACCTGCAGCACCGGCACGCCCGCCATGTCGAGCGGGGCGTGGCCATCCCCCCCGGAGCGTGCGGAAAAGAAGGTGGCGTTGATGATGACATCCGGCGGCGCCTCCGCCAGCCGGGCCGTAACGAAAGCCGCCGATTCCGGGTTCTTGAGGGAGGTGACATAAACAAGGTCCGCCCCCATGTCATGCTGCTCCAGTTCAGCGGCAAGGGCCGTGACGGGGGCGATATCGGCGGCCAGCAGGTGGGCGCGGTAGAACACCACCATGGCGCGAAACGGTAGGGCCGGGCTGGCGGCATGCAGCACGCCCGCGGGCGGCAGCGGCTCGGCGGGCATGCCATCATCCGGCCCGCGCCCGGCAATATGGGCCATGAGCCGCAGGGCGGTGGCGGTGTTGGCGGCCCCCCCCGTGCGCAGCAGGGCATCAAGCCGGGTGCGGATGGTGTCGGGCACGGTGGACAGGCTGGCAAGACGCGGGTCATCGCGCCCGTCGCCCGCCAGCAGCACCAGCGGAATGCCCGCCTGCTGGCAGGCCCGTCCCAGTTCCTCCACCCCGTAGCGCCAGTATTCCAGCCCGCCCAGCAGCCGCACCACCACGCAGCGCGACTCCATGATGGTGTCGGCTACGTACAGGTCGATCGACATGGGGTGGCGCAGGCGCGACAGCGTTGCGGTGCGCAGGCTGGCATCGGGGGTGGCCCCTGCCGCATGGGCGGCGTTGAGGCACAGCAGGTCACTGTCCGAAAAGGACAGGAACACGATATCAGCCGGGGCATGGCCGAGATCCTCGGCCTGATCGGCCTCGTCGAGCGTGCGGACCTCGCGTGCCAGCAGGTGCATGATGCGGCTCCCGTCTGCCCGGTGTCTAGCCCTGGGCCAGTGCCGCCGTAATGGCAGCCTGATCAAGGCCCTTCTGGCCGATCACCACAAGGTTGCCGGTGCGCGGGCCATCCTTGAGCACAGGCTGGTCGAACTGGTGGCGAAAGCGGCTGCCCACGCCCTGCACCGCCAGCCGCATGGCCTTGCCGCGCACGGTGGCGTAGCCCTTCATGCGCAGGATGTCGTGCTGTCCGGCCAGTTTTTTCAGCCGCGTGATGAAGCCTTCCACGCTGTCCTGCTCGGGGATGGGCAGCACGAAGCTCTCGAAATCATCATGCTCGTGCTCGCCGCCCTCGGCATCGTGGTGGGAGGGGCGGGCGGCCAGGTCATCTTCCGCTGCCGCATCGAGGCCGAGCAGCACGGCGGGGTCGACCTGCCCGTCGGTTGCGCGCACGACCTTGACCGCGCGCGGGATCTCGGCGCGGATCGCGGCCTCGACCGCATCGGCCTGCTGTGGCGTCATGAGGTCGGTCTTGTTGAGCACCACGAGGTCGGCGCACAGGAGCTGGTCCTCGTACACCTCGGCCAGCGGGTTGTCGTGGTCGAGAGAGGGGTCGGCCGCCTGCTGGCGGGCGACTTCGGCGGGGTCATCGGCAAAGCGGCCGGCTTCCACGGCGGGGCCATCGACCACGGTCACCACGCCATCAACCGTCATGCGCGTGCGGATGGTGGGCCAGCCGAACGCCTTGAGCAGCGGCTTGGGCAAAGCGAGGCCGGAGGTCTCGATCACGATATGGTCGGGCGGGGTCGCGCGGTCGAGCAGGGCCTCCATGGTGGGCAGGAAGTCATCGGCCACGGTGCAGCACAGGCAGCCATTGGTCAGCTCGACAATGTCCTCATCCGTGCAGCCTTCCACGCCGCAGGCGCGCAGCGTGTCGCCATCAATGCCCAGCGTGCCGAATTCATTGACCACGATGGCAATGCGCCTGCCCTTCGCATTGGCCAGCACGTGGCGCAGAAGCGTGGTCTTGCCCGCGCCCAGAAAGCCGGTGATGACGGTAACGGGTACCTTGGCGCGGGCCGTGGCGGCGGTGTTCATGGCAGTCAGACTCCGGAAAAGAGGGATGAGGGAAAGCGGCCGCGCACCATGTCGCTCAGGCTTGCGGGCCTGCGCGAGGGCATGACGGTGCCTTTGGCCGATGCGGCATAGGCGTCGATATAGGTCAGCAGGTCATCCGCCTTTTCGGGGCCAAGATTGGCCAGCAGCCAGCCCCATTTGCCCGGCGTGGCAATAACGGCGGTGCAGCCATCGTTGCACGCGGCAAGGCAGGCGACCTCATGCACGACAAGGTTTGAGTTGCCCGCGGCGAGCGCCTGCATGGCGTCGTGCAGCTGGCGGCCCTGCGGGTTGTCCGATGCGGGCAGGCCCCGGCGGCAGGTCACGCACACATGCAGGTGCACGGGCGGTGGTGTCGTGTCTGGCGGGGGGGGAGTGGTCATCTGGTCCGTGCCCTTTCGCGGCGCTGCCGGGCGGGCAGCACAAAAAGCGGGGTGCACGGTCATGCCCCACCCGGCGGCAGGCATTGCCCGGGTGGTGGCCAGTCGCGTGCCGGGCACCCCGCCAGCCATGCGATCGAAACGGTAATTCTATCCCGCACGGGCGGGGATGGCAGGTCTCCTGGCTTGTGGCGAAGGGCGTGGCGGGCCACACCCTCAGTATCCGGCCGCCTTCCCGGCCCCTTCGGGACCAGTGGCGGGGCCAGTGCATGCACCGGGCCGGATTCGACCACCTACAGTTGCGGGGGCAGCGACGGCATTGCTGTCAGGCGCACCGTCTTCCCTATTCTCCCTGGTGGGGAACCATCAGCGGCGGATCTAGCCGATTGCGGGGCGCGCTGTCAAAAAAGACACGGCCGGTTTCAGGGCAGGGGCACGCCGCTTGTGGCCAGCCGCCATGTGGCGTGGCGGGTGAGCACCGTGCGGGTGAGGGGGGCGATATCCAGCCGCGCCATCATGGCGCCATCACCCCCAAGAGCCGCGATGGCAAGGGCGCGGACGGTCGTGGCATCGGCCAGCGCCAGCAGGCGGGCTGGCGTTGCGGGCAGGGCGGCCAGCCATGTGGCCACGCGGCGCAGCAGCGAATCGCGGCTTTCACCCCCCGGTGGGGCAAAGCTGGCATCCCCGACCCAGCGGGCCAGATCGGCAGGAGGCAGGGCCTTGAGCGAAAGCCCGTGCCACGCCCCCATATCGGCAGCATTCAGGGCGGGCACGGCTTCGCCCGCATCGGTCCCGATGGCTCTGCTCAGGGCGGGTGGCACAAAAAGGCGGTCGGCTGGTGGCAGCGCGCCCATGAAGCCTGCGGGCAGGATGGGAATGGCATCGCGCGGGGGCATGATGCCCCGGCGCAAGCCATCGGGCGCGGGCAGGGCGATGCAGGTCAGTGTCTGGTGCATGATGCCCTGCGTGGCCTGAAAGGGTGGGGCGAGCAATGGATGATTGACCTTGCCGGTCGATTTTGGAACCATGGCGACTGATCCGGTTACACGGCAAGGGCATTGCATGCCGCCCTGTCATGCCATACTGCTCCGGGTCGAGCATGATCCATGGAGTTTTTCAGCATGAGCCAAGACACATCCGTCCTGTCCGCCAATATTGCCGCCCCGCCGGTTGCCATCCCGGTGCGCGACCTGCTGCCGTGGGGTGTGTTCGGGCTGGTTCTGGCCTCGCTGCTGATCTACTTCGTTGGCGCGGAGCAGGGGGCGACTTCGCTCATTTCCGGGCATTACGTGCATGAATTCGTGCATGATGGCCGCCATCTGCTTGGCTTCCCCTGCCACTAAGGGGCGCGGGGCTCCTGCCCCGCATGGCCTGATGTGAAGAACGGCATGCGCCCCTGCGCCTGCCGTTTTTTATTGCCTGCTTCAAAAGCAGAAGTTTTTGGTGAAGCTTTTTTCAAAAAGCTTCAAGGAACGCCGCCTTTTTGAAAAAAAGGCGGCATCCAAAAACTTTTGTTATTTTCAATTAGTCAAGGTGGACGACCGTCCGCCCCCTTATATGTCCCGCCAGCAGGCGCGGCGCGATGTCGGGCACCTCGGCCAGGGCTGCGTCATGCAGCATGCTGTCCAGCCGGGTGGGGTCGATGTCACGCGCCAGCCGCGCCCAGGCTGTCATGCGGCGCGGGCGGGGGCACATCACGCTGTCGATTCCCTGCAGGCGCACATTGCGCAGGATGAAGGGGGCCACCGTCAGTGGCAGCGCCATGCCTCCGGCCAGCCCGCAGGCCGCCACCGTGCCGCCATGCATGATCGAGGCGCACATCGTGGCCAGCACCGCGCCCCCGGCCACGTCAATCCCGCCCGCCCAGCGCGCCGTTTCCAGCGGTTTGCCGGTGGGGGCCAGCGCCTCGCGCGGCAGCACTTCGGCCGCACCCAGGCTGATCAGATACGCTTGGAGCTGTGCGCGCCCGGTCACCGCCACCACCTGATAGCCCAGTTGCGCCAGCAGCATCACGGCCATGCCGCCCACGCCGCCGCCCGCGCCACTCACGATGATGGGGCCGGAGGCAGGCGTCAGCCCGCCATCCTCCAGCGCCATGACGCACAGCATGGCCGTAAAGCCCGCCGTGCCAATGCCCATCACCTGCCGCCCCGACAGGCCCGCAGGGTGCGGCAGCAGCCACCGCCCCGGCAGGCGGGCCATGCCAGCCAGGCCACCCCAATGCTTTTCCCCCAGGCCCCAGCCAGTGGCCAGCACCTGATCGCCGGGACGAAAGACCGGGTCATCGGAATGGAGGACGCGGCCTGCAAGGTCGATGCCCGGAATCATGGGAAAATGCTGCACCACCGGCGCCCCGCGCGTGATGGCCAGCGCATCCTTGTAGTTCAGGCTCGACTGCGCGACTTCAACCGTCACATCGCCCTGCGGCAGGCTTGTCGGGTCGACCTGTTCCAGCCGGGTGGTGGTCGCGCCATCGGCCTGGCGGATCATGAGGGCCTCGAACATGCGAACGGGTTTCCTTGCAGGTGGTGAAAACAGGGGGCGTGCTGTGGCCTTCATGCTCCATTTTAGGTGTTTCTTCCTATTTACAGCCGTGTGATTTCGCATGAACGTGATGGGCGGGCTGCAATAAACACCTGATCTGGAAACGAATTTTGACAAAAGCAGACCGCGCCCGAAAGGCGGCCGGAGGCACCGCCCCCATGCTGCGGCCCGCGGCATGAAAATGCGCAGGGCAGGTGTGAGATCGCCCCGCTACCTGTCCCTGTTGCGCTGTGGTGTGCTGCTTTTTCAGCCAGCATTGCACAGGCAGGAGGCATGCATGTCCAACAGTACCGTTTCTTCCTTTTCCGCCCAGTCCTCCATGAACGCGCTGTGGCAGGCCCGTTATGGCACGAAGCCGCCTGAAAAACCGCTGCCCGAAAGCCCGGTGGCGCGCAGCCTCATGGCGCATCGTTCCGTGCGGCATTTCAGCCCCGCCCCCCTGCCCGAAGGCGTGGTGGAGGCAGCGATTGCCGCCGCCCAGTCGGCATCGAGTTCATGCAACCTGCAGGCGTGGAGCGTGATTGCCGTGCGCGACCCCGCGCGGCGCGCCCGCCTGGCCAGGATTGCGGGGGAGCAGGCGTTCATTGCGCAGGCGCCGCTGTTCCTCGTGTGGGTGGTGGACCTGTCGCGCCTTGAGCATGTGGGCCACGCGCAGGGCCACGCACTGCCTGGGCTGGACTGCCTCGATACATTTCTGGGCGGCGTGGTGGATACGGCGCTGGCGGGGCAGAATGCGGCGGCGACGTTTGAATCCTACGGGTTGGGAATCGTGTACGTGGGCGCCGTGCGCAACCAGCCCGAGGCCATTGCTGCCGAACTCGGCCTGCCGCCCCAAACATTCGCGCTGTTTGGCATGAGCGTGGGCTATCCCGACCGCGCGCAGCCCACCTCCATCAAGCCGCGCCTGCCGCAGGCCCTGGTGCTGCATGAGGAACACTACAACCCCGGCACTGCCACCGATGACGCCAGCATCAGCGCCTATGACGCCCTTCTCGCGGCCAGCCGCGCGGGCGCGCGGAGCTGGAGCGGGAGCGTTGTGGCGCGGCTGGGTGATGTGGCGGCACTCCATGGCCGCGAGCGCCTGCCTGCTGCCCTGCACGCCTTGGGTTTTGTGCTGGGCAAGGCGTAAAAGCAGGGGTCATGCGCACAGGGCGGGGTTGACCGGCGCAATGTTCTGGTGAACTTCTGGTGCGGCTGCCCGCAGCTTGTCGCGGGCAGGGGCGCGCTCCGTATGGCGCGCCAGCGCCATGATGAAAGAGAAATAACGGCTATGGACAGCGCCACTTCCCTTCCCTTCACGCTTTCACCCACCGCAACGCCGGTCTCACCCGAGCGACGGGCGGAAATTCTGGCCAATCCCGGTTTCGGGCGTGTCTTTACCGACAACATGGTCGTGATCCGCTACCAGGAAGGCAAGGGGTGGCACGATGCCCGCGTGCAGCCTTATGCGCCGTTCACCATCGACCCGGCGGCGGCCGTGCTGCACTACGCGCAGGAAATTTTCGAGGGTATGAAAGCCTACCGCACGGCGGAGGGGGGCATCACCCTGTTCCGCCCGCAGGCCAATGCCGCGCGCTTCCGCAAATCGGCGGCACGCCTTGCCATGGCCGAACTGCCCGAAGACGTGTTTGTCGAGGCCGTGCGCCAGCTCGTGCGCGTGGACCATGCCTGGGTGCCGTCCAGGCCCGATGAGAGCCTGTACATCCGCCCCTACATGATTGCGAGCGAGACGTTCCTTGGCGTCAAGCCTGCGTCGGAATACCTGTTCATGGTCATTGCCTCGCCCGTGGGGGCGTATTTCGGGGCGGAAGCGGTGAGCGTGTGGGTGTCCGATTTCTGTCGCGCCGCCCCCGGCGGCACGGGCGAGGCCAAGTGCGGCGGCAACTACGCCGCAAGCCTGCTGGCCCAGCAGGAGGCCAAGGGCCATGGCTGCGCGCAGGTGCTGTTCCTTGATGCGGTGGAACGCCGCTGGATCGAGGAAATGGGCGGCATGAACGTGTTCTTCGTGTTTGATGACGGCTCGGTTGCCACTCCGCCGCTGACCGGCACCATCCTGCGCGGCATCACCCGCGATTCGTTGCTGACGCTGGCGCGTGAGATGGGCATGACCGTGCGCGAGGAGCCCTATGCCATCGACCAGCTTTATGCCGATGCCGCCTCGGGCCGCCTGAAGGAAGTGTTCGCCTGCGGCACGGCGGCGGTGGTCTCGCCCATCGGGCGCTTCCGTGGCCATAAAGGCGAGGCGGTGATTGGCGATGGCGCGGGCATCGGCCCGGTGACGGCAAAGCTGCGCAATGCCCTGATCGGCATCCAGCGCGGCACGGCGCCTGACACCCATGGCTGGGTGGAAAAGGTCATCTGACATGAGCAAAGGTTTTTGGTGAAGCTTTTTTCAAAAAGCTTCAAAGAACGCCGCCTTTTTAAAAAAGCGGCGCCCGAAAACTTTTATTTCTGCTGAATGCCCGGATCCGGTCATTGGCATTAAATGGACGGGTCATGCCATAAGGCGTGACCCGTTTTTGATTGAAGATGACCCCACGGGCGGCAGAAAGGCTGGAGGCCACGGCACGATGGATGCAAACCGACTTAATGTGACAGGCCAGTGGGAGGGGCAGTTCAGCTACCCCCATGCGCTGCCGCCGGAGTCGTTTTCCGCATCGCTGTTTGAGGCAGGGGCCATGCTGGGCGGCACGGTCACGGAACGCGCGCCATCGGCGCAGGCGTGTTTCATTGCCACCGTGCAGGGCCAGCGCCATGGCGTGACCGTGCGCTTTACCAAAACCTATGACGGCAGCGGGAACCGCCAGCATCCGGTGCTCTATACTGGCCTGCTCAATGCCGATGGCACCGAAATTGAAGGGGAGTGGCGGATTGCCGGGTCATGGTCGGGGGCATTTCGCATGTCGCGCCGCAAGGGTGCTGCAACCGCTGTACGACGTGAAGCCGAAGCCTTGGTCGATTGAGTCCGTGCCCCTGATTGTTCCCGATCCAGACCGGAAATCTCAAAAATGATCTATGAAGGCCCGCGTGACATGACGGATCAGGAGATCGAGGTGGTCCTGTGGGAACCTATTACCCCATGCGCAAGACGAGTTACAGGATCAGGGAAAGTCTGGCCCTGGCAAAGGCGTTCCATAAGACAGTGAATAAACAGACACCTTATGCCGAAGGCACTGTACAGGACTGCATTGAAGAGCTGGAACATTGCCTGAAAATTTTTGGCAAGAAATGATCCGGGTTCGTGGTGAATATTTTTCAAGCAGACAATTCCCGGCACCCATGATTCATGACAGGCAACAGATTGATCCCGGCCATAAGGATTTCCGCATTCTGTATTCTGTTTCTGTCTGCCGCCTGCACGGGCCATGCGAGACCGAAAGCCGTGCCGGCTGACACGACATGGTCACGCGTGCCGGGCACGGCGCAACTGGCCGGTTATGCCTACCGGCAGGTCTTCAGGCATGCCAGCGTGCCAAACGGGCATGGGGGGCTGATCCGGTACAGTACGGGCAAGGGCGCGCTGCTCACCTGTGCGGGGCATGACGTGCTGCTCATGCCGCAGGGCGCCCCGTTTGACCATGCGGTGGACACTATGTTCCGCTACAATACCCTGACGGATACAGCCCTCGCGCCTGCCGATGTGGCACAGAATGTGCGCCATCAGGCCTGCGGGGAAGATGGGCGTTTCACGTTTGGTAACCTGCCCGTCGGTGCGTGGTATGTCGTGACCATGATCGGCAGCGATCCCGGTGATGTGGCGGTCAGCGCGGTCCGCACGCAGGCGGGCCAGGCCGCTCATGTTACCTTGCAGCATCGCTGGAACTGGCCACCTTCATGGCGGCATCCACCATCCCTGTGGTAGAATGCCGATAGAAGTTTTTGGTGAAGCTTTTTTCAAAAAGCTTCAAGGAATGCCGCCTTTATTGAAAAAAGGCGGCACCCGAAAAACGCCTGCCTTATTCCGCAGGCGTCGCAGCCTCATCCACCGGCACATAGAGCCGGTTGCCGTGGCTGCGGAACTCCTCCTTTTTCTGTTCCAGCCCGGCCATGCGCTCGGCATTGGCCTTGAGGTCGTGGCTGATGCGCATGGAGCAGAATTTGGGGCCGCACATCGAGCAGAAATGCGCGTTCTTGTGCGCCTCGCGCGGCAGGGTCTCGTCATGGTACGAACATGCCGTATCGGGGTCGAGCGAGAGCTTGAACTGGTCATTCCAGCGGAAGTCGAATCGCGCGCGGCTGATGGCGTCATCGCGGATCTGCGCCGCCGGGTGCCCCTTGGCCAGATCGGCGGCATGGGCTGCGATGCGGTAGGTCACAACCCCCACCTTCACGTCATTGCGGTCGGGCAGGCCGAGATGTTCCTTGGGTGTGACGTAACACAGCATGGCGGTGCCGAACCACCCGATCATGGCGGCACCGATGCCTGATGTAATGTGGTCGTAGCCCGGTGCGATATCGGTGGTGAGCGGGCCAAGCGTGTAGAAGGGGGCCTCGCCGCATTCGCGCAGCTGCTTTTCCACGTTGACCTTGATCTTGTGCATGGGCACGTGGCCCGGCCCCTCGATCATGACCTGGCAGCCTTTGGCCCAGGCGATTTTGGTCAGTTCGCCCAGCGTTTCGAGTTCGGCGAACTGGGCGGCGTCATTCGCATCGGCAATCGAGCCGGGGCGCAGGCCGTCACCGAGCGAGAACGAGACATCATAACGGCGCATGATGTCGCAGATTTCCTCGAAATGCTCGTACAGAAAGCTCTCGCGGTGATGGTGCAGGCACCACCCGGCCATGATCGACCCGCCGCGCGAGACGATGCCGGTCACGCGGTTGACGGTCAGCGGCACATGCTGCAACCGCACGCCCGCATGGATGGTGAAGTAGTCCACGCCCTGCTCGGCCTGCTCGATCAGCGTGTCGCGGAAGATCTCCCATGTCAGGTCCTCGGGCACGCCGCCCACCTTTTCCAGCGCCTGATAGAGCGGCACCGTGCCGATGGGCACCGGCGCGTTGCGCAGGATCCAGTCGCGGATGTTGTGGATGTTGCGGCCTGTCGAGAGGTCCATCACCGTGTCGGCCCCCCAGCGGATGGACCAGACCATCTTCTCCACTTCCTCCGCGACCGATGAGGTCACGGCGGAATTGCCGATATTGGCGTTGACCTTCACCAGGAAGTTGCGCCCGATCACCATCGGCTCAAGCTCGGGGTGGTTGATGTTGGCGGGCAGGATGGCGCGGCCCGCAGCAATTTCGGAGCGCACGAATTCAGGGGTGACGAAGGCGGGAATGTCAGCGCCAAAATCCTCGCCATTGGCGCGGCGCTCTTCGGCGCCCTCGGCCATGGTGGTGCGGCCAAGGTTCTCGCGGTGGGCGGCGTAGATCATCTCCTGCGTGATGATGCCTGCGCGCGCGAACTCGTATTGCGTGACCATCTGGCCCGGACGCCCCTCATGCACCACATGCGGCGCGGGGCAGGCGGGGACCAGATTCTCGCCCTTGGCAAAGCCGTTATCTTCCGGCCGCACGGCGCGCGGCCTGACCGCAGGCAGGCCACGGGTTACGATCCACGGCGCGCGCACGGGCTTGAGCCCCTGGCGCACGTCGATGTGGGCATTGGTGTCGGTATAGGGGCCAGAGGTGTCATACACGCGCACCGGCGGCTCGTTGGCGCTGGGTTCGAGTGCGATTTCACGGAACGGCACGCGGATATCCGCATGCCCCTCGGGCGATGACCAGACCTTGACGGACCCCATGATGGGGCCGGTGGTGACATGGTCGGGAGATGAAGGCGAAGCGGCGGTCGTCATGGCAGTGCTCCTCGCATCCTCTCTCCGACAGGGGGTGTGGAGAGAAAATCGGGGATGCCACGCCTCATGCGGGCGACCGCGTGCCGGGGGCAGGCGGCGTGTTGCCGATTGTCCGCACCAGTCCCTCCGCCGGTATGAGCCGGATCAGGTTCCCCGGAACGCACAATGCGCCCGGAAGGGTCTCCGCGCGCAGGGTTGCCCCTGCCAGCGGTCTCTCAGCCCCTTGCCGGGACTCCCCTTGGTCCGGTCAGGATCATCAATCGCGCCTGTCTTGTCAATCATGCAGGCGGGGTGCGGGGCGCAGGACCTGAAAAAGAATTCGTGTGCCGATTTGCCAGCCGCCCCGTTGTGGTAGAGTACTGGCGAACATCATTTTTGCGGGGAAGCGATACAGGATGGCAGCAAGCACGATTTCCAGCCGGATTGCACAGGGTAGCGGGCGCGCGGTGGCCGATACCGTCATCCGCAATGTGCGCCTGTTCGATCTGGTGACGGGGGAACTGCTGCCAACCGATATCGCCATCTGTGGCGACACGATTGTCGGCACGCTGGACCATTACGAGGGCACGAACGTGATCGAGGGCCATGGCCGCATTGCCGTGCCCGGCTTCATCGACACGCACCTGCATGTCGAATCCTCGCTCATCACGCCCTTCGAGTTCGATCGCTGCGTGCTGCCCCATGGCGTGACCACCGCCATATGCGACCCGCACGAGATGGCCAACGTGCTCGGCCGCCCGGCGCTGGATTACTTTACCGAGGCCGCCCTGCGCACGGTGATGGACCTGCGGGTCAACCTGTCGAGCTGCGTGCCGTCCACCCACCTTGAAACCTCGGGCGCCACGCTGGGGGCCGCCGACCTGCTGGCCTATCGCGACCACCCCAAGGTGATTGGCCTGGCCGAGTTCATGAACATCCCCGGCGTGCTCAATGGCGACCCGGTCTGCATGGAAAAGCTGGAAGCCTTTGCCGGTGGCCATATCGACGGCCATGCCCCGCTGCTGCGCGGGCGCAAACTCAATGGCTACCTGAGTGCGGGCATCACCACCGACCACGAGGCCACCACGGCTGAAGAGGCGCTGGAAAAAGTGCGCAAGGGCATGATGGTGCTGATCCGCGAAGGCTCGGTGTGCAAGGACCTGCGTGCGCTGGTGCCGCTGCTCAACCCGGTTACGTCGCCGTTCTTCGCCTTCTGCACCGATGACCGCAATCCGCTGGAAATCGCGCATGAAGGCCATCTGGACTACCTGATCCGCCTGGCCATCTCGCTGGGTGTCGAGCCGCTGGCAGCCTATCGCAGCGCCTCGCTCAGTGCAGCCAATGCCTTTGGCCTGCGTGACCGGGGCATGATCGCGCCGGGCAGGCGTGCCGATATCGTGCTGCTTGATGACCTGCGGGAATGCGTTGTGTCGGATGTGATCAGCGCAGGCCGCCTGGTGGATGACGCGCTGTTCGCCGCCCGTGAGGTCATCGCCCCCGTGGGGCTGGAGAGCATCAGCCTGCCCGCCCCGGTCAGGGCTACGGATATGGAAATAAAGGGCAGCGGCACGCAGCGCCCCGTGATCGGCCTGCTGCCCGGCCAGATCATCACACCCTTCCTGCATGCCGACCTGCCTGTTGTGGATGGCATCGTGCAGCCCGACCCGGCGCAGGATATCGCGCGCATCTGCGTGGTGGCGCGGCATGGGCATAACGACAATATCGGCCGGGGCTTCGTGAAAGGCTTTGGGCTGTCTGGCGGGGCGCTGGCCTCATCGGTGGGGCATGACAGCCATAATATATGTGTGGTGGGCATGAACGATGCCGACATGGCGCTGGCGGTCAACCACCTGGAAAAGACCGGCGGCGGCTTTGTGGTGGTGCGTGATGGCAAGGTGGTGGCCGACATGCCGTTGCCCGTGGCGGGGCTGATGAGCGATGCGCCGTTCGAGACCGTGCGCGACCAGCTCGAGGTGCTGCGTGCCGCCGCCCGCGCGCTGGGCTGCCAGCTTGATGAGCCGTTTCTCCAGCTTGCCTTCCTGCCGCTGCCGGTGATCCCGCACCTCAAGATCACGGATTTCGGCATGGTCGATGTCAACCGGATGGAACTGGTCTGATCCGGTCAGGCAGGAAGTGCCCATGATCCCGCCACAGGAGGCCCCCACGCGGGAGGCCACGGCTACCCTGCGTGCCTACCGGGCGGACTGGGTGCATTTTACGCAATGGTGCGCGGAGCATGCGCTTTCCCCCATTCCCGCAGCGCCTGAGGGGGTGGCCGCCTACCTGCGCAGCCTTGGTGCGTTTGCCCCCGCCACCATCCGCCGCCGCCTTGCCGCCATTGGCAAGATGCACCGTTTCAACGGGCTGGCGTGGGATGTCACGCATCCGCTCATCCGCGCGGCACTGGCCGAGATGCTGGAGCAGGCCCGCCGCCCCGCGCCACCCCCCGCCGTGGTCACGCCCGCCATGCTGCGTGCCATGTCCGAACGCTGCACCGACGGCATTCGTGGCCTGCGCGACCGCTGCCTGCTGCTGTTCGGCTTCGCGGGTGCGCTGCGCCGTTCGGAACTGGTGGGCCTGCAGGTGGAAGATGTGCGCCTTACCCCCCAGGCGGTCATGCTGACGGTGCGCGACGGCCATGAGGCCCCCACCATTGCCCTGCCCGTGGCGCAGGAGCGTGACCTGTGCCCTGCAATGGCCTTTACGGCATGGCAGCAGGTGGCACACCGGCAGACCGGGCCGCTGTTCCGCGCCATTTCCAAGGGTGAGCGCGTGGGCGGGCGGGCGCTGACGCCCTATGCCGTGACCCGTATCCTGCAACGCCGGGCGCTGATGGCCGAGGTGCCACCCGCTACCGTGGCCCGGCTCAGCGCCCATGCGCTGCGGGCGGGCTTTATTGTCGAGGCGCTGCGCCATGGCATGGACGCCGCGGCCCTGGGCCAGCGCACCCGCTACCGTGATCCGCGCGCCCTGCGTCCCTATGCGGAACTGCTGGCCCATGACTGAAACCCTGCGCCTGCCCTGGGCCGACCTGCCACCCACCACCTTGCGCGAGGGGGAAGGTTCATCCGCCCCGGCCCGCCGCCCGCCCGCGCGCCGGGGGCGGCGACCGCTTTCCGCCTGGCCCGCGCCCGCAGGGCCGCTGCCGTGGCAGGGCTGGCACCTGCTGGTGCATGGCCCTGACGCGGGCATGGCGGCCTTTGCCACCGAGGCCACCGGGCCGGGACTGATTCCATGGCCGTTCGATGCGGAGCGGGTGGAAGAAGACATGTTCGCGCTGGCCATCGGGGCCAACAGGCCCGGTCAGGACCGGGGCGGCCTGTCGGTGGAAGGGTGCCGCATCCTTGCCCGCCAGTTCCGCGCGGCGGCGGAGGCGCGTCATGCCCGTCTCGCCCTGCGGCCTGATGGCGCCTGCCCGCTGGACTTCAACCGCCTGGTGCCCGTGCCGGACCGCATCCTGCACCTGGGCGCGACCCACCCCGATGCCCGCGCCTGGCTCATGGCCAACTGGGGCGTGCCGGAAGCGCCCGCCCGGATGGCGCCGGTGCCGGGGCGCAGGGCGGGGCGGCGGCTGCCGCGCGGGCATCGGGCGGTGGTGTATGGCTTCTTTACCCGTGGCGGCACGCCAGCACCCGTGGTGCGCCGGATGGAGGAGCATTACCCCCTGCTGACCTTCCGCCTGACGTCGCGGCCTTTGACATGAGCGGCCAGCCCGACCTGTTCGACCCCGCGCGGCCCGGCCTTGAGCCGGTCATCATGCTGGATGCGTATCAGGGTGATCTCACGCATCTGGTGCAGCTGGCCCATGCGCGTGAAATCGACCTGACCCGGCTTGATATCGTGGCCCTGATCGACCAGCTGGCCGAGGCTGCGCGGGCGCATGCCGCCCTGCCGCTGGGCATGAAGGCGCAGTGGGCGGTCATGGCATCGGGCCTGCTGCTGCTGCGCTCGCGCCTGCTGCTGCCTGCCGATGATCCGCGCCAGCAGCAGGCGGAACAGGAGGCGCATGACCTGCGCGCGCGCCTGATTGCGGCCGAGCAGGCGGGGCAGCTGGCCGGATGGCTTGCCGCGCGCGCGCAGCTCGGGCGCGATGTCCATGCCTTTGGCGGCGCACAGCCCGCCCTTTGTCACGAATCGGCTGCATGGGAAGTCGACCGGATCGAATTCCTGTGGGGCTGCCTTGCGGTGTTTGATGGCAACTGGGGCGCCATGCCCGAGCAGACGCCCTTCTATGCCCCGGTGCAGCTTGACCTGTTCTCGGTCGAGGAGGCGCGGGTACGGGTGCGCGCCTGCCTGGCGCATGCCCGCAAACCCGTGCCGCTGGACCGCATGCTGCCCGATTCCGTTCGGCGGGGGGCGGAGGAGGGTGCGCGGGGCACGGGGCTGCGGCGTTCGGCGTGGAGCAGCACGTTCACCGCCTGCCTCGAAATGGTCAAGCAGGGTGAGGCGCTGGCCTACCAGCCTGGCCCCGATACGCTCCCCCGTTTTGGCAACGTGGAGCGCGACGGCGCGGCCTGAACCGTTTTTGGCAAGAAACCAAGGCGGTGGCGGCATGAATGTTGCCGCCTGTATTGCTGGCGCGGCCCCATTCATATCGAATAAGTAATATGCTGGCGGCGTGGCTGGCCCGCAGGGGCGTGAGCCGATTTTTCTCTTATTTTTTTAACACTTTGCTTGACTGAATTTTTTTTTTGATCAAGCTGGAACAAACGGTTTTTTGTCTGGCTGCCATGCGGAAGGAGCACAGCTTCATGGAGGCTTTCTACCATGGAAAAAGTAACCTGCCGGGCAGCAGGGTCACATAAAGATATTTCATATAAGATCAGGGTTGATTTCGAGATGTTAATAATGTTTATGGATAAAACGTGATGAATGAATGGCTTGGCTTGTCAGGGCAGGATGCATCCAGTGTCCGTGCATTGGCGTATGGACTGCCGGAGGCTACGACTGTCATGCTTTTCCGTTCCGCCGGGAAAGAGGATTATCGTGCTTCAGGGTCAAGCCGGGGAGAACAAGGCGGATCGCATCAGTCGTTTCGTAGAAATCTGGTCATACTCCCGTAGTCAAATTGGTGAAATCAGAACATCCAGAACAAATTCTGTAATAATCCTTCCTAAAAACTATGCCGTTCTGAGTGAGGTATGGGTATGACGTATGCGGAACAGAGTGATAACACACTACAAAAGGTAATCGTTTTTGCCCTCGTCCTGGCATTCGAGGGGCTGCTGGTGCTCGCGCTTCTGTTCGGGCTCAGCTCGCCGCCAGATGCGCCCCAGGAGCCGCCCAAGCCGCCGGTCGAGGTGCACATGATCAAGGAGCCGCCGCCACCTCCTCCTCCGCCGCCGCCACCCCCGCCGCCGCCGGAAATTACGCAGCCGCCGCCGCCGTATATTCCGCCGCCGAAGATTCAGGTGCCGACGCCGCCGCCGCCGATGAAGGTGACCCACGAGAAGCCGCCCAAGGCCATGCCGCCCGCAAAGGCGCAGCCGCCGGCTGATGCGCCCGTCTCCAACGCGCCGCCCGTGCCCGATCACTCGGCAGGCACGTCGCCGCTGAACCATGTCGTGCCGGAATATCCGGAGGACATGTCGGAAGAAGGCCGTGAGGGCGTTGTGTCCGTGGCATGCGACGTGGAGCCGACCGGCGTGACCAGAAACTGCCAGGTGGTCAGCGTAAAAGGTGGCCAGGCATTTGCCGACGCAGCCCTGAAGGCGGTCCGCCGCTCGCGTTATGCGCCGGCAGTCAAAAATGGTGTGCCCGTCAAGGAATTCCACCATCTCTATACGATCACGTTCAGTCTGAACGACTGAGCCTGAGTGTTAGGTCAGGCGCGGCGGGGGCCGGCAGCACCCCGCCGCATCGCGAAAAAAACATCCTGCTCCAGAGGATTTTGGTTAAATGATCAGACTGCATCGTAAACACACTCTTGTTGCCTCGGCCGCGTTCGCTGCCATGCTGTGTGCTGCCTCGCCGCTTGCGGCGCTGGCGCAGGATGCCGCCCCGGCCGCGAACGATGCGGCCACGGCTCCGGCGGTTTCCGCCCCGCCCACCGATGGCGCTGGCGCACCCGCAGCCCCGGCTCCGGGCGCCGACGCCCCGGCCGCCGAAGCACCTGCCCCCGCCGCTGACGCCGCGCCGGCAGCCCCTGCGCCGGCACCCGCGCCTGCTGCTGACGCAGCCCCGCCGGCCGATGCCCCCAAGGCCCCCGAGGGCAACCCCTACGGCCTTGGCGCGCTGTGGGCCAATGGTGACTTCATCGCCCGTGGCGTGCTGCTCATCATGGTGTTCATGTCACTGGGCACCTGGTACATCATGATCACCAAGTTCTTCGAGCAGGCCCGCGTGATGAACGCCGCCAAGCAGGTGATGACCGATTTCTGGACCAAGGGTTCGATCAAGGAAGGTGCCGCAGCGCTGCCCGCGAACTCCCCGTTCCGCTACATTGCCGATACGGGTGTCAAGGCCGCCGAGCACCATGAAGGCACGATGCAGGAATCCATCGACCTGCATTCCTGGACCACCATGTCCATCCAGCGCTCGGTTGACGTGATCCAGACCAAGCTGCAGGGCGGCCTTGCCTTCCTCGGCACCGTGGGTTCCACCTCGCCGTTCGTGGGTCTGTTCGGCACCGTCTGGGGTATCTATCACGCCCTGACCGCCATCGGCATCGCGGGCCAGGCCTCGATCGACAAGGTTGCAGGCCCGGTTGGTGAATCGCTGATCATGACCGCCATCGGCCTCGGCACCGCCGTTCCCGCCGTTCTGGGCTACAACCTGCTGGTCCGCCGCAACAAGGGCGCGATCGACAAGGTGCGCAACTTCGCCGCTGACGTGCAGTCGATCCTGATGGGTGGCTACCGCCATGGTGCGGAAATCACCATCCATCCCGACAACTCCCCCACAACCACGACTATCGATAACCGGGTGGCCTGATCATGGGTATGCAAGTTGGAGGTGGCGGCGATGAAGACGAGGTGGTGTCGGCCATCAACACCACACCGCTTGTCGACGTCATGCTGGTGCTGCTGATCATCTTCCTGATCACCATCCCCGTCGCGACACATACCATCAAGGTTAGCCTCCCCATGGATGCTAACCAGCCAACCCGGACGTTGCAGAACAACATCGTCGTGGCGATCACGCCGAGCGGGCAGGCCTACTGGAACGAGACGCCGCTCACCAGCTACGCCGACCTGGAATCGCACCTGGAGCACGTGGCCGCGGAAAACCCGCAGCCCCAGATCCAGATCCGCGGTGACCAGACGGCTAAATACGAAGGTGTGGGCAAGGTGATCGCGGCCTGCCAGCAGGCCGGCATCGTTCACGTCGATTTCATCACTGAGCAGCCACACGGCTGATATCCATTCCCGGCCAGGGTTCATGCCCCGGCCACATTGGGGAGAGTAGACACCATGGGCATGAATGTCGGCTCAGACAGCACGACCGAGGACGAAGGTATTGTCGATATCAATACCACGCCCCTGATTGACGTCATGCTGGTGCTGTTGATCATGCTGATCATCACCATCCCGCTCCAGACGCATTCAGTCTCGATCGACCTGCCGCAGGGCAACCCGCCGCCTTCAGCCGCACCCGACCCGGTTGTGGATACGGTGGCGATCGATTTTGACAACACCATCACCTGGAATGGCGAGCCCGTTGCAGGCGAGGCGGACCTCCAGTCCCGCTTCAAGGATGCGGCGGCCCAGCCGGTCCAGCCCGAGATGCACATCCATCCCGATCGCCTGGCCAGCTACAAGGTCGTGGCGCATGTCATGGCGGATGCACAGCGCCTTGGCGTAACCAAGCTGGGGATCATGGGAAGCGATCAGTTCATGGACGCGCAGTAAGCGCTCCGTTTTCACGACGCATCATTGTGACCTGAAAAGCGGTCCTTCCC
The DNA here is from genome assembly GCF_054182245.1 of Komagataeibacter sp. NFXK3. Taxonomy (NCBI): domain Bacteria; kingdom Pseudomonadati; phylum Pseudomonadota; class Alphaproteobacteria; order Acetobacterales; family Acetobacteraceae; genus Komagataeibacter; species Komagataeibacter sp. NFXK3. The sequence goes on along the minus strand of NZ_JAPIVJ010000001.1, from coordinate 174,837 downwards.
TTGCGGGGAGGGCCGCTTTTTCATGTGTTCGGCATGGATATGAAATGCCGTTTTTTAGGGCATATGGCCCTGACGGGCTGTAGCATAAAAAGCACGCAACCCACATTGTTGGGGCTGATCGGACGGCTTTCATTCATATCGAATAGAAAACGGAATGATGCAAAATCGTTGGTTTATAGCACGATAGGCGTGATTACGCCTATTGGAGCATTCCGGGTTTCCAGATAGATAAACACTCTGTTGCGTTTTTTAAGCTTGGCCTGCCCAAGTGTATTTCATAAGTCAACGGAAAGGCGGAATGTTCAGTTTCCGCAACTAGTTCAGCATGGCCGGTACGGGACGGAAAATGCTGTCAGTACGGCAGACGGGGATGGCTGCCGCTGAAAACTGTATGGCTGCACGCAGTGGCGCGCCGCGGGAAAGATTTGCGGGGGAATGAATGAAGACGGGCCGGGATATCTATAACGTCGTGATACGGCAGGTACGCAATGCGGCGGGGCAGGGCGGATTGGCCGGGCTGCGCAGGCCAGGGCTGAAAACGCACCTGCGTGCCGTATCCTGCCTGGTGGGCACGATGTGCATCGCCACGGGCAGCGAGGCATGGGCGCAGGTGGCCACCACGCATGCCACCACCACTCATCGCCACGCACCGGTCCGGCAGGCGGCGGCACCGAAGCAGCAGGCTGCAGCGCCCGCGGGTGTTACGGACACATCGGCACCCGAGCAGATCCGGGTGGCCTCCTCGCGTGAGGCCCGTGACGGCGGCGGCGGCATGATGCGCCAGGAAACCGCGCCCCATGCGGTGCAGACCATCGGCAAGCAGTTCATTGAAATGCGCAGCCCCACCAGCACGGCGCTCGACCTGGTCAAGAACCTGCCGAGCATGAACGTGACCACGCCGGACCCGTCGGGCATGGAAGGTGGCCAGATCCAGACCCGTGGCCTGACCGATCTCGACATGGGGCTGATGCTTGACGGCGCACCGGCGGAAGCAGCCAAATACCTGAACGAGGATATCGATTCCGAAAACATCGAGAGCGTCGAGGTAACGCCTGGCAGTTCCGCCACCGACCTGCCGGCCATGTCGGCCGCAGGCGGCGTGATGAACCAGCGTTCGCGCACGGCGTCGAAGAAATTCGGCGGTATGATGGATTTCTCGTACGGCACGAACAACATGTCGCGCGAGTTCATCCGGCTGGATTCGGGTGAGATCGGCCACACTGGCGTGCGCAGCTATTTCTCGTTCTCCAACACGCATTCGCGTTCATGGATGGGCTCGGGCATCAACCAGCGCAAGCACATCGATTTCGGCCTGCAGAAGGACTGGAACAACGGCTCCAACGCCAGGCTGTTCGTGTCGTGGAACTCCGAGGATTTCACCATCGATGCCTACCCCGACAGCACCGCGTTTGAAAACTACAAGCGCACGGGCGAAGGCTATGGCCGCAACTCCGACCCCACCAGCGACAACTACTGGAAGAACAACAACGACCACTGGAACCAGATCTTCCTGACGGCACCGATCCATGTGGTGCTGCCTGCCAAATTTACGTTCGACCTGCAGTCTTATTTCAGCTTTGGTCAGGGTTGGGATGCCTCACCGGGTAACGGCACGCCCTATGTGTCGTCTTCCGGCACCAATGCGAGCGGTCCGTACTGGAATGTAAAGCAGAACCCGAACCAGACGGCGTATTTCCAGGAAAACGAAGCCCGTCAGGTCGGTGTGGTCGCCAAGCTTGGTTATGACATCGACAGGCATAACCATCTGTCGTTCGGCTACTGGTATGAAAACAACCAGACGATCCAGAACTATCCGACCAGCAATACCATGGCCAATGGTGCGGCCGCGAGTCCGAACTGGTCCGCCTATCAGGACACGTCGTTCGGTACGACGGGGGTGAATGCGGGTTATGAACTGCATGCCCTGTTCATTCAGGATACGGCGAAGTACTTTAACGACAAGCTGCAGATCCATGCTGGCTTCAAGTTCGTCATGTCCGATGCATGGGACAAGGGATGGACGTCGAATTCCAACACGGGATCATGGGTTTACGGCAAGAATGGTTCCATGACCGGCAAGATGGGGGCCAACACGACCGAGCCGCTGCCGCAGCTTTCCATTGGCTACACCTTCAACAACCATCACCAGATCTATGTGAATGCCGAAGGCGATTACCGCGAGCCGAGTGCAAACGATCTTGGCTGGCTTGATCCCCAATATGCCAAGATGCTGAAAAACCAGTATTCCATCAAGGAAGAGCTGGGTTACCGGTATCACGACAAATATGTCATGTTTGACCTGTCACTGTTCAACTACAACGTGACCAACCGTATTCTGAGCACCTATATTGGTGCCAATCAGTACATGCCGATCGAAGGTGGCAACCAGACCATGCGCGGCTTTGACGCCATGATCGCAAGCCGCCCGATTCACGGGTTTAGCCCTTACGCGTCATTTGAATACCTGCACGCGACGCAGGATTCCAACGTCACGGATCCCACGACCGGCATCACCTATGCCGCCAAGGGGCAGCAGGCCATCATGGCGCCGCGTATCATGGCCAATTTTGGCCTGACGTATAAGTACAGGGGCTTCTTTGCCAATGCCGCCGTGCATTACACTGGTCCGCAGTCGGTAGCGATCGATAACAGCGAGCGCATTCCCGGCTACGTGACCGATACCCTGTCGCTTGGCTATCACTTCAAGCCGTTCATGTATGCCAAGTCGCCCACCTTCAAGCTCAACTTCAGCAACCTGACCGGTTCGATCGTGCGGACTGGCGCCATGGGAGCGATCTACCACGCCGGACAGCAGAACAGTTCCTCCGCCTATCCCGTGTTCTATGGCGCCAGTAACGGTCGCTATGCGGATGGCAACTCCTTCATGGTTGAGCCGCGCTTTACCATGACGGGCTCCGTCTCCACCTCCTTCTGATCCTCCTAGCGCCTGCCGGACCCCGCCTTTACCAGAAGGCGGGGTTCTTCTTGTGCAGGCGCGTAGCTGCAAGTGGAGAGGGCGTGTGACAGCACACAAAACCCACCCGGTTGATGAAATGCTGCCCATGGGCATGCTGTTTGCCTTCGGGCTGCAGCATGCGCTGGTCATGTACGCGGGCACGGTGGCGGTGCCGCTGGTCTTTGCAGCCGCCATGCACCTGTCAGGCCCGCAGACGGTCATGCTGATCAATTGCGGGCTGATGACTTCGGGCATCGCCACGATCATCCAGAGCGTGGGGGTATGGAAATTCGGCTCGCGCCTGCCCATCGTGCAGGGATCATCCTTTGCCATGCTGGCATCGATGCTGCTCATCGGGCAGATCTATGGCGTGCGCTCGGTGTTTGGCGCGGTGATCGGCGCGGGGCTGGCCATGGTGGTGCTGGCACCGGTCATGGCGCGGCTCATGCGCTTTTTCCCGCCCGTGGTCATTGGTTGCCTCATCATCATCATCGGGCTCACGCTCATTCCCGTGGCGGGGCGGTGGATCGGGGGCGGCACGCCCGGTACGCCGGGGTTTGGCAGCGTGGCCAACCTTGCGCTGGCCTTCGCCACCATTGTCATCACGGTGGGCGTTCAGGCCTGGGGCCGGGGGTTCTGGTCCAATATCAGCGTGCTGGTGGGGCTGGTGGCGGGCAGCGTGGTTGCGGCCCTGTGCGGCATGGGGCATTACGGCATGGTGGTTGAGGCGCCGTGGTTCGCCATCAGCACGCCCTTCGCCTTTGGCCTACCCGAGTTCCATGCCATGCCGGTGTTCATCATGCTGCTGAGCATGGTCATCATCGTGGCGGAGACAACCGGCAACTGCCTGGCCATTGGCCGCGTGGTGGATCTGCCGGTCAATGACACGACCATTGCAGGCGCGCTGCGGGCCGATGGCCTGTCCACCATGCTGGGCGGGGCGTTCAACAGCTTTCCCTATAATGCCTTTACCCAGAATACCGGGCTGATCGCCATGACCGACATTCGCAGCCGCTTTGTGGTGGCGGCAGCAGGCGTGGTCATGATCGGGCTGGGGCTGTTCCCCAAGCTTGGCGCGTTGATTGCCGCCCTGCCAGCCCCGGTGCTGGGGGGCTGCGGACTGGTCATGTTCGGCATGACCACGGTTGGCGGCATACGCGAACTGCTGCATGTGCGCTTTGAAGGCACGCGCAATGGCCTGATTGCTGCCGTATCACTCGGGCTGGGGCTGTTGCCCATGGCCTGCCCGGACCTGTTTACCCACATGAACGCTCTGGCGCGGCTGTTGCTGGGTAACGGGGTGCTGCTGTGCATCCTGTCCGGCGTGGCGCTTAACCTGCTGGTGGGGCAGGATCGTAACTGATTGATAAAAGATAATAAAAGTTCTTGGTGAAGCTTTTTTCAAAAAGCATGCGAAGAATGCCGCCTTTTTGAAAAAAGGCGGCACCCAAAAACTTTTATCGTTAAAGACCTTGAGTGTTACTCGCCGCCGTTATCAGCAGGCTGGAACGGCATGACGGGGTATTTGCCGCTCTTGGCAATTTCCTCGGGGTCTTCCGTGGGGCCGGGCAGGTAAACGGTGGGCAGCACCTGGTTGAGGTAGGTCACAACCTGGTCGCTGATATCGAGGCTGTTGTCATGCAGGGCGGCGGTACCGGCCTGCAGCACCATGTTCATGCCACGGGCGGCGGCAATGGCGCTGACAACCTGCTGCATTTCACGCTGCACCTGGTTCAGGGCGACCTGCGCGTCTTCTTCAAGGATGCGGTTGCGGTTGCCGAACTTGGTGCGGTCGGCCATCACGCGCTTCTGCAGGTCCTGCTGCTGCTCGGGCGTGGGCGCCTTGCCCGCCTTGATGATGGACTGGCGCAGCGCCTGCAGCTGCGTGTCCTCGGCGCGCACGTCCTTGACCAGCGCTTCACGGCGGTTGCCCAGCTCGGTCTGCAGCTTCTGCACGGCAGTGGACTGCGCCATGATCTGCTGGGTGTTGAAGATGCCGATAACAGGCGCCGCAGGCTTGGTGCCAGCAGGCAGGGGCTTGAATTCCGGCACGGGGGGCATGGGCAGAATGGGGTTCTGCTGCTGGCCACCTGCGTCCTGCGCCATGGCAAGGGCCGGTGTCAGGGCAATAGCCAGCCCACAAAGCGCGCCACGCAGGCGGGCGTGTCCGGTCCGGGCCATAATGCTGCTCCGCATACCTGTCATTATCCGATCCATTATTGTTCCGCTATCGTGGTTTCTGCGTAGCGGATCGTATGGCGAAAGAACATCCCCGCACAGGCAAAAAAAGCGCCTTTGGCACGAAATGGCGGACCGATCCCCCTATAGCCGCCAGATCAGGGGGGTATGCGACAGGAAAATGAGGCACAGACCGCCAAGGAATAGTACCCGGAAGCCCCGGTTGGCCCCTTTTTCCAGCAATTCGTCGCGGGTTACGATCTGCATGAAGGAATCGGACTGCCTGGCGCGCGCATCCTCGGGCAGGGCGGCCAGCCTGCCGCGCCATTCGGTGCGCTGGCGGGCCTGCTCGGTGTGGGAGATATTGGCCCGGCGGTACAGGCCATCCACATATTCATCAAGGTCTTCGATGCGGAACATCGCCTTGCGGCCATGGCGCATGGCGGCATGCGGGCCTGCCCCCACCAGCCTCAGGCTGCGGAGCCTGCGCGGCGTGATCCCGACATATTCCGCCGCCTCGCGCATGGAGAGCATGCGCTTGAGGGGGAACATGTGGACCGTCGCCTGTTGCTCACCTATGGGACCGGACGAGGGGGGCAGGGTCATGATGCCCTTGAAACTCGACCATCCCTTCCGGCCAAGTCAATGGGAATATGGCGCGGGCCTGCCCGCCTTGGGCATATGACCCATGCAGCATGCTTCTATGGGCCGGTCCCGTATTGCGGCGTGAAAAGGCAGGCCAGCCAATACCCTGAAATGATAAAAGTTTTTGGTGAAGCCTGTTTTCAAAAAAGCTTCGAAAGAACGCCATCTTGTGAAAAAAGCCGACATCCAGAAACTTTTGTCATTTCTTATCAATGGCTTGTTTTCAGGCCATCCCCTAACGGCAGACCCGGCGGCTGCCATCGGCCGCGATGTAGGTGCCCGTCTGGGCATCGAAGCAGGCATTGGCCGCGCAACTGCTGGCGGCGGGCGTGACCTCGGGGTGGATTGCAGCCCCCATGGCATTGGCCTCGCGCGCGGCATGGCCACAGAGCGGCGTATCGGCCGGGGCGGACGGGTCGTTGGTCAGGATGGTGCCCGCGGGCGGCGCGCCTTCCTCGCCCGTAAGTCCGGGGGCGAAGTCCTGTGGCGGGATGCGGCCGGGCGTGGCCGCGGGCCGGGCCGTCGCATGGGGGGCGGGCGTGTGGGGCGGGTTATGCGTGCATGCGCCAAGCAGCAGGGCTGCCAGTGTTGCGCAGAAGCGTGAGCGTAAGGTCATGTGAGGGGCCCGTCTATGCATTACAGATCCAGCTTCCCCTGCGGGCCGGGGGGCGCTGCAAGGGGGCGGGCCGCGACCTTGCCATCGGCAAAGGTCATGATCACCTCGGGCACGGCACGGGCCTGTGCCGCCTGGGCCAGGGGCCTGCCCGCGCGGTCGGTCACCAGCACGTAGCCCCGCTCGAGCACGGCCTGGGGCGAGAGGGATTCAAGCTGGCCTGCGGCACCCGCCAGCACGCTCTTGCTGGCCCGCAACTGCGAGACCAGCACGGCGGGCGGCACGCGCAGGCGGCCAAGGGCGGCGGCCCGGCGGTGCAGCAGGCTGGTCATGGCCTGCTGGCTGGCAGTGCCCACGCGGTCGAGTTCCGCGCGGCGCAGGGCCAGGATCATCTGCGGGGCGGGCAGGCGGTCCGAGGCGTTCTGCACGCGCTCACGCAGGCGGCTGAGGCGGGCGGGCAGGGCAAGCTCGAGGCGGTAGGCGCGGTCATCAAGCCTGCGGCGGGCGTTTTCCACCACGGCAGGCAGGTCGGGCAGGCCCGCTGCCGCCCGGTCCAGCCGGGCACGGGCGAGTTGCAGGCCGCGCTCCAGCCCGCTGCGCAGCCGGGCGGCACGCTGGGCCAGGCCCGCTTCAAGCTCGGCGCGTACCGGCACGGCCATCTCGGCCGCCGCCGTGGGCGTGGGGGCGCGCTGGTCGGATACGAAATCGATCAGCGTGGTATCGGTCTCGTGCCCCACGGCGGAAATGACCGGAATGCGGCATGCCGCTACCGCCCGCAGCACCTCTTCATCATTGAAGGCCATCAGGTCTTCCAGCGAACCGCCGCCACGCGCCACGATCAGCACATCGGGGCGGGGCACGCCGCTTTGGGGGCCGATGGCGTCGAATCCCGCAATGGCATGGGCAATGCGCTCGGCCGCGCCCTCGCCCTGCACCGGCACCGGCCAGACCAGGACCGGCAGGGGAAAGCGCCGGGCGATGGTGGTGCGGATATCATGCAGCACGGCCCCCTGCGCCGAGGTCACGACGCCAATCAGGCGTGGCAGGAAGGGCAGGGGGCGCTTGCGTTCGGCGTCAAACAGCCCCTCCTGCGCCAGCCGTAGGCGCAGGCGTTCGATCCGGGCCAGCAGCGCGCCTTCGCCCGCATATTCCAGCCGGTCGATCACCATCTGGTACGACGAGCGCTCGCCATAGGATGAAATCTTGCCCGTGGCGATGACTTCCACCCCGTTCTCCGGCTTCAGCCCCAGCCGCGAGACCGTGCCCCGCCACACAACCGAGGAGAGCTTGCCCCCTTCATCCTTGAGCGAGAAATACAGGTGCCCCGAAGGGTAGCGCTTGAATTCGGTAATCTCGCCGCGCACGCGGATGCGCCCAAACGTGCCCTCGAGCACGCGGCGGATGGCGCCTGAAATCTCGGCCACCGAAAATTCAGGCGTATTGCCGCCCATGGCGCGGCCGGAGTCGGGAAACTGTTCAACCATCCGCACAAGGTATGATAGAGACGGCCACCCCGAAAGGGCAGAGATGAAAAACGGGAGAAACAAGTGATGCGGGTGCTGCTGGTTGGATCAGGCGGACGGGAACATGCCATGGCCGCTGCCATTGCGCGCTCGCCGCGACTTGAGGCCCTGTTCATCGCGCCGGGCAACCCCGGCACGGCAGCGCTGGGCACGAACTGCGCCGTGAAAGCCGATGACGTGGCAGGCCTGATCGCCCTGGCGCGGCGCGAGCGCATCGACCTTGTGGTGCCCGGCCCCGAGGCCCCGCTGGTGGCGGGCCTGGCCGATGCCTGCAAGGCAGCGGGCATTGCATGCGCAGGCCCCACCCAGGCCGCCGCCGCCCTTGAGGGCAGCAAGACCTTCACCAAGGAAGTGTGTGACGCGGCGGGCATTCCCACCGCGCGGTGGGAGCGCTTTGATGCAGCCGCACCCGCGCTGGACTACGTGCGCCGCCACGGTGCGCCCGTGGTGGTCAAGGCGGACGGGCTGGCCGCGGGCAAGGGCGTGGTCGTGGCCCAGAGCGTGGCCGAGGCCGAGCAGGCCATTACCGACATGATGACCGATGGCACGCTGGGCCAGGCGGGCCACAGCGTGGTGATCGAGGACTGCCTTATGGGCGACGAGGTCTCGCTGTTCGCCTTCTGCGCGGGTGAGACGGCGGTGCTGATCGGTGCCGCGCAGGACCACAAGCGCATTGGCGATGGCGATACCGGCCCCAATACCGGTGGCATGGGCGCGGTCTCGCCGCCGACCGGCTTTGGCCGCGAAAAGCAGGAAGCCGCCCTCGATGTGCTGGTGCGCCCCATGCTGCGCGAGATGGCCCGGCGCGGCACGCCGTTCACCGGCATCATCTTCGCGGGCCTGATGCTGACCCCTGATGGCCCGCAACTGATCGAATACAATGTCCGCTTTGGCGACCCGGAGGCCGAGGCCCTGCTGATCCGGCTGGAAAGCGACCTGCTCACCGCCCTTGCCGCCGTGGCGAAGGGCGACCTTGCGGGCACGGATATCCGCTTTTCCGGGCAGTCCTCCATCAGTGTCATCATGGCGGCGAAGGGCTACCCCGGCAGGCCGGTAACCGGCGGCGTGATCCGTAACCTGGCAGCGGCGGAAGCATTGCCCGGCGTGCATGTGTTCCAGGCGGGCACGAAGCGCGATGACGCGGGCGAGATCGTGGCCGCAGGCGGTCGCGTGCTGGCCGTGTGCGCCACGGGCGACACGCTGGCGCAGGCCCGTGAGCGCGCCTATGAGGCCGTGGGGCTGATCGACTGGCCCGATGGCATCTACCGCCACGATATTGGCCAGCGTGCGCTCGCGGCGCAGGAAAAAATTGGGCAATAATAAAAGTTGCCGGGCGCTGTCTTTCTTCAAAAAGGTGGCGTCTTTCAAAGCTTTTTGAAAAAAGCTTCACCAAAAACTTCTTTATGATTTGCACGATATTGCGCGAGCAGCCTTTTCAGGCTGCCTCCTGCCCACGGTGGATTGATGGACAGGGCAGCTCGAATATCGTTTACAGAGCAGAACATTTTTTCTTCCCGCCTGAAAAGCTCCTGCCATGCCCCTCCAATCAAAACCTGTCCTGACCGAAGGCGAAGGCCTGCATGGCGCGGCCCGCGTGCGTGCCGTGACCGCCGTTGCCCTTGCAGTGCTGCTGGCCCTGCTGGACTACGCCATTGCCAACGTGGCGCTGCCCACGATTGCGGCGGATATTCATGTCTCGCCCGCCTCGTCGGTCTGGATCGTCAATGCCTACCAGCTGGCCTCCGTGGTCTCGCTGCTGCCCATGGCGGCGCTGGGCACGCGCATCGGCTTTGCGCGGCTGTGCCAGATCGGGCTGGCGCTGCTCACCGTGGCCTCGCTGTTTTGCGCCATGTCGCATTCACTGCTCATGCTCTCGCTGGCGCGTGCGGTGCAGGGTGTGGGCGGCGCGTGCATCATGAGTGTCAGCATCGCGCTGATCCGCTTCATCTACCCGCATGCCATCATCGGGCGCGGCATTGCGCTTAACGGGCTGATGGTGGCCCTTGGCGTGGGCGGCGGCCCGACCGTGGCTTCGATCATCCTGTCATTCGCCACATGGCCGTGGCTGTTCCTCATCAACATTCCGCTGGGGGCCACGGCCCTCGTGCTGGCGCTGGTGTCGCTGCCGCGCACACCGGTCAGCCCCGGCTCGTTCGATGGCATGAGCGCGGTGCTCAACGTGGTGGCATTTGGCGCGCTGATCATGGCCGGTGATTCCGTGGCCCACCATGCAGGGGCGGCCCAGGTGGTGGCGCTGCTGGTGGCGGGTGTTGCGGCGGGCGTGCTGCTGGTGCGCCGCCAGCACGGGCAGACGCACCCCATGTTCCCCGTCGACATGCTGCGCATACCCGCCTTTCGCATCGGCACGCTGGTGGGGTTCGTGGCCTTTGTCGCCTCCAACCTGTTCATGATCTCGTTTCCGTTCACGTTGCAGTCGCTGTTCCATTACCCGCCCGCCACCGTGGGCCTGCTCATGACGCCGTGGCCGGTGGGCATCATGGCGGTCTCGCCGCTCATCAGCCGCCTGAGCGACCGGGTGCCCGCGGCCATTCTGTCCTCGGTGGGGCTGTTCATGACCTCGATGGGGTTCCTGGCGCTGTACCTGCTCCCGCCTGATCCGGGCTGGTTCAATATTGCCTGGCGCATCATGCTGGCGGGCATGGGGTTTGGCATTTTCCAGCCGCCCAATAACCGGGTGATGATGGTGACGGCGCCCCCGGGGCGCTCGGGCGGGGCTTCGGGCATGGTGCAGATTGCCCGGCAGTGCGGGCAGGCCACTGGGGCGATGTGCGTGGCCATGGCCTTTGGCCTCATTGCCCATGACGCGGAACGGGACTGCCTGGGCTTTGGCTCGGTCGTGGCCATGACCGGCGCGCTGTGCAGCGCCAGCCGCCTGATCTGGCGGCCCGCGACGCGATGAGGAAAAGATAAAAATTTTTGGTGAAGCTTGTTTCAAAAAGCTTCAGGAAACGCCGCCTGTTTGAAAAAAGGCGGCACTCGAAAACTGTTGATTTTCAGGCCAGCAGGTCAGCCGTCACGGCATCCGTCGCGGCAATGGCATCGGCAGCGCTCAGGCGCACCAGATAGCCGCGCTTGCCACCATTGATGACAACATAGGGCTGCTCCAGCGCCTCGCGCGCAAGGGCCGTGCGCACGCGTTTGCGCTGGCCAAACGGGCTGATGCCACCCACGCGGAAGCCCGTGCTGCGCTCGGCGATGGCGGGCGGCATCATGTCCGCCGATTTGCCGCCAAAGGCCGCCGCCACCTTTTTCATGCTCAGGCTGGCCGCGACCGGCACCACCACGCAGGCGGGTTTGCCATCGACAAGCACCATCAGCGTCTTGAACACGCGGTCGGGGTTCTCGCCTATGGCGGCTGCGGCGTGGTTGCCGGTCTGGCCTGCGGTGGGGTCGTATTCATATTCCACCACCTCGAAGGCGATGCCTGCCTTCTGCAGGGCGGCCGTACCGGGTGTTGCCTTGGTGCTCATGCCACGCTCCCGTGCAGGTTGGCCGTCATATACTGCCCCTGTGGCTGGGGGCCTGGCTGGCACAGACTTACGATATGGGGCGCAATGTCGTGGGGCGTGGGCAGGCTGGCCATGTCGAGCGCGGGCATGGCCAGCCTGCGCAGGCGGGTGGCGACGGGGCCGGGCTCAAACAGGTTGATGCGTAGCGGGCTGCCTGCCGGCAGTTCACGCACCCATGTGTTCACAATGGCCTCCTGTGCTGCCCGCGTGGCGGCGACCAGCCCCCAGAAGGGTGCGGGCTGGCGGGCATGCCGGTCGGTCAGGAACACCGCACGGCCCGCAGGCGCACGCTCGAGTAGGGGGGCAAGCGTGCGGATCAGCCGCCATGCGGTGAGCGGGCCGGCTTGCAGCGCGCGCTCCCAGTCCTTGGGTTGCAGGTGCGCCAGTGGCGAGAGCACGCCCAGCGTGCCCGCGCAGTGCACCACGCAGTCCAGCCGACCGAAGCGGGTTGCGATGGAGGGGCCGAGCGTGTCGAGCTTTTCGCCATCAGTCAGGTCAAGCGGCAGCAGGGTGGCGCTGTGGCCGGTATGCTGGCGGATCTGGTCATCCGCCTGTTCCAGGCCGCCCTGCGTGCGTGCGGTCAGGATGCAGCGCATGCCCGCGCGCGCCAGTGCAATGGCCACCGCCTGCCCGATGCCCCGGCTGGCCCCGGTTACGAGTGCTACCGGGGCATTGGCCATGGTGGCGGGGTCGGTCATGCGGGTTCGGGGTGGTGTTCGGCCTCGTAATCCACCAGTTCGATCGGGTAGTCACCGGTAAAGCAGGCATCGCAGTAGCGGTTGGCAGCACTCTTGCGGTCCTTGTAGCCCAGCGCGCGGTACAGCCCGTCAAACGAGATGAAGGCAAGGCTGTCCACGCCGATCAGCTTGGCCATTTCCTCAATATTGTGCTGGGCGGCCAGCAGCTGGCTGCGCTCGGGCGTGTCGATGCCGTAGAAGCATGAATGCGTGGTGGGCGGCGAGGAGATGCGCATATGCACTTCCTTGGCCCCTGCCGCGCGCACCATGTCCACGATCTTGCGCGAGGTGGTGCCACGCACGATGGAGTCATCGACCAGCACCACGCGCTTGCCATCGAGCACCGGGCGGTTGGTGGAATGCTTCATCTTGACGCCGAGGTTGCGGATCTGGTCGGTCGGCTCGATGAAGGTGCGGCCCACGTAATGGTTGCGGATGATGCCAAGCTCGAAGGGAATGCCGCTCTCGGCGGCAAAACCCATGGCCGAGGGCACGCCGGAATCGGGCACGGGCACGATCACGTCGGCCTCGACGGCACTTTCACGTGCCAGTTCCACGCCGATCTGCTTGCGCGTGTCATACACCGCGCGGCCATCCATGACCGAATCGGGGCGGGCGAAATAGATGTATTCGAATACGCAGAAGCGTGACTGCGTGTTGTTGAACGGCCGCACCGAGCGGATGCCCTCGTCATTGATGATGACGATCTCGCCCGGCTCCACGTCGCGCACGAACTCGGCCCCCACGATGTCGAGCGCGCAGGTCTCGCTGGCCAGCACCCACGGGCCTTCCGTGCCGTCTTCCTCGCGGATGCGGCCCAGGATCAGCGGGCGCACGCCCAGCGGGTCGCGCACGCCAATCAGTTCATCACGTGACAGCACGATCAGCGAATACGCGCCAAGCACCTGCTTGAGCGCATCGATCAGCCGGTCAACCACGTTGGAATAGAGCGAGATGGCGATGAGGTGGATGAACACCTCGCTATCGGTGGTGGACTGGAAGATGCAGCCGCGCCGCACCAGCGCCTTGCGCAGGGTCTCGGCATTGGTCAGGTTGCCGTTATGGGCCACGGCCAGCCCGCCGAACTCGAAATCGGCAAACAGCGGCTGCACGTTGCGGATCAGGGTTGCCCCGGTGGTGGCGTAGCGGTTGTGGCCCACCGCGCAGCTACCGGGCAGGGTGGCCATGACGCGGGCATCGCCAAACACGTCGCCCACCAGCCCCAGCCCCTTGTGGGTGTGGAAGCGCTCGCCATCATAGGACACGATGCCGCTGGCTTCCTGCCCGCGATGCTGGAGCGCATGCAGGCCAAGGGCGGTCAGGGCGGAGGCATCCTTGGTGTTCCATACGCCAAAGACGCCACATTCCTCATGCGGCTTGTCATCATCATGGCGCCACTGGGCGGCGATGTCATCGCGCTCGTGCTGGGTGGGCGGGTTACCGGATGTGGTGTGCAGGCTGGTGCGGGACATGGTGGGCGATCTTTCCTTGACGGACGGGGGCGGCGGGGACCGACGATAAGGTTCAGATGGGCGCGTCATGCCGCGTCCCGGCGGGTTGCGCAAGATGCGCGGGGAAGTTATCGGGCGCGTGGGCGTGCAGATAGGTCACGCTGTTGCCGATAAGGGGCATAACCTTGCTTGTGCGCATGACCTCGGGCCATTCATTGGCGGGCACGAGGGCGGTAATGCCCGCATAGATCAGCACAAGGCACACATAACCCCGCACCAGGCCAAAAAGCAGGCCGAGCACGCGGTCCAGCCCTGACAGGATGGAGCCCTGCACCGCCCGACCCGATAGATGGGCAGTGGTGGTGAAAATGACAAGAAGGGCCAGGAACAGCACCGCGAAGGATGCCAGCGAGGCCAGCGTGTGGTTGCTGATCCATTGCGAGGCGTAGGGCAGCAGCGCGCCGTACCATGCCACGGCCAGGATGGTGGCCATGACCCAGGCGGCAAGGCCAAGCACCTCGCGCGAGAAGCCGCGAACAACGCCCACCACCCCCGACAGCCCGGCAATGGCGAGGGCCGTGATGTCAATCCAGTTCATGCGTGCCGGGCCGGGGCAGGCCCCACGGGCACGTAACAGGCATGGACCCGGTCCATCTTATCGCGACATTCCCTGCTGTTCCGCCTGCGGCCAGCTTATGCCACCCGCATGCCCCAGCGGCTAGGCCAAAAAGCGGCTCGTTGCGATTTCATGCAATCGTGGCGTGGCGGGGCGTTCAGGGCAGCTTGGTGGTGCGGATCTTCCATGGCCGCCTGCGCGCGCGGGTGGGGGCGGAGGTGCGCTCGGCCGTGTTGAGTGCGAGCAGCAGGTTGCCCATGCGGGTGCGGCGGTCGATCTCGGTCCACACATCCTCTGGGTCGATGCCCTGGGCCACCCAGACCTGCAACAGGTTGGTCAGTACGTCGGCGCTGTGTTCCACCAGGCCCGCGTGGTCCGCGGTCATGAGGTCCATCACGCATTGCTCGGCAGCACAGGTAAAGGCGCGCCCGCCGTGGCGCGTGGCGCGGTTGCCCTGGGCCGCCTGTGGTGCGGCCCTGTGCAGCCGCGCCAGCAGGCGACCGAGCGCGTGGTCGGCGCACGGTGCTTTGGCGGGGTTGGATGGCGTATGGCGGGGGCGAAACATAATGCAATGATGGGCACCATTTTCCGCACCGGTCAACACGTCCCGCAGGGCTGCGGGACGCCGTTTTTATCAGATCGAGAAATACTTCGCGTGTGGGTTGAAAATGACCAGCGCCGAGGTGGACTGCTCGGGGTGGAGCTGGAAGCCATCGGTCAGCGAGACGCCGATCTTTTGTGCATCGAGCAGCTTGAGTATCGGCTCCTGCTCCTCCAGCCGGGGGCAGGCGGGGTAGCCGAACGAGTAGCGCGAGCCGCGATAGCCCTGCTGGAGCAGTTTGGCCATGTCGCGGTCATCCTCGGCGGCGAAACCCATCTCGGCGCGGATGCGCTTGTGGGTGTATTCCGCCATGGCTTCCGCCATCTCGACCGACAGGCCATGCAGGTAGAGGTAATCCTTGTAGCGATCGGCCTCGAACCATTCCCGCGCGCGGTCGGAGGCATCCTGCCCCACGGTCACCACCTGCAGGCCGATCACGTCGCGCTGCTTGTCATCAATGTCGCGCACGAAGTCGGCAATGCAGGCCCCGTCCGCGCGCGGCTGGCGGGGCAGGGTGAAGCGGGCGGCCTCGGTGGTGCCGTCCTCGTTAAACAGCACGAGGTCGTTGCCTTCGCCCGCCGCCTTCCAGTAGCCGTAGCTGGCCTTGGGGTGCAGGATGTCCTGCTCGGCGCACAGGGCCAGCATGTGGCGCAGCACCGGGCGCAGTTCCTTGCGCGCCCAGACCATGAAGTCATCAAGCGAGCGGCCCTGTTTGCGGAAGCCCCACTGGAACTGGTACAGCGAACGCTCATTGAGGAACGGCAGCACCGCCTCGGGTGTCGCTTCAAGCACGCGCGGGCCCCAGAACGGCGGGGTCAGCACGGGTTCATCCGCCGTCAGCTTCTCGCGCCGGGCGCGGGCGGCGGCCACATCCACCGGGCCGAAGCCCCGGGTCTCGGCGGCTTCGATATCCTGCGTGCGGTTGCTGCGCGTGGCCTTGCCCGCACGGCGGGACTGGATGGCGGCAAGATAGGTGTCGAACTCGCCCTGCGCCACCTTGTCCATCAGCGAGAGGCCATCGAACGCATCGCGCGCATAGGCCACGCGCCCGCTTTCGCCATAGGCTGCGGTGCAGTCCTCTTCCACGTAGTTGCGGGTCAGCGCGGCCCCCCCGAGCATGACCGGCACGTCCACGCCCTGGCGGTTCATTTCCTCAAGGTTTTCACGCATGATGACGGTGGACTTGACCAGCAGGCCGGACATGCCGATGGCGTCGGCCTTGTGCTCGCGGGCGGCTGCGATCATGTCGGCCACCGGCACCTTGATGCCGAGGTTGATGACCCGGTAGCCGTTATTGGTCAGGATGATATCGACAAGGTTCTTGCCGATGTCATGCACGTCGCCCTTGACCGTGGCCAGCACCATGGTGCCACGGGCCTGGCCCTCGGCGCGCTCCATGTGCGGCTCGAGCCAGGCCACGGCGGCCTTCATCGTCTCGGCGGATTGCAGCACGAAGGGGAGCTGCATCTTGCCTGCGCCAAACAGTTCGCCCACCACCTTCATGCCATCGAGCAGCACGGTGTTGATGATGTCGAGCGGGGGCATGTCCTGCATCGCCTCCGCCAGGTCATCTTCCAGCCCCTTGCGGTCGCCATCGACGATGCGGTCCTTCAGTCGCTCGGGCGCGGTCTCGGCGCGGGCTTTTTTGACCGCATCGGCGGCCTTGCGGTCGGCGAAGATTTCGAGCATGCGCTGCAGCGGGTCATAGCCTTCGGCGCGGCGGTCGAAGATCAGGTCCTCGGCCACCTTCACTTCCTCGGCGGCGATGAGGTGCAGCGGGCGGATTTTCGACACATGCACGATCGCCGCCGTCATGCCCGCGCGCACCGCATGGTCAAGGAACACCGAGTTCAGCACCGCGCGCGCCGCCGGGTTGAGGCCAAACGAGATGTTCGACAGCCCCAGCACGATCTGGATATCGGGGAAGCGCTCGCGGATGAGGCGGATGCCCTCCAGCGTCCATTCACCCAGCTTGCGGTCATCTTCCGTGCCGGTGCCGATGGTAAAGGTGAGCGGGTCGATCATCAGGTCGGATTGCGGCAGGCCGTGCTTTTCGCAGGCGAATTCGACCAGGCGGGTGGCAATGCGCAGCTTGTCTTCCGCCGTCTTGGCCATGCCCACTTCATCAATGGTCAGGGCGATGACGGAGGCGCCGAATTTGCGTGCGAGCAGCATGCGCTCGTTGGCGATGTCTTCCCCATCCTCGAAGTTGATGGAGTTGATGATGGGCTTGCCGCCATGCAGCTTCAGGGCTGCCTCGATTACCGGGGTCTCGGTGGAATCAATGACCAGCGGCGCGTTGACCGAGGAGGTGAAGCGGGTGATGACCGCATTCATCTCCTTCATTTCATCACGGCCGACGAAGGCGGTGCAGATGTCGAGCGCATTCGAGCCTTCGGCCACCTGCTCGCGGCCCAGCGCCACACAGCCATCCCAGTCACCGGCTTCCTGCAACTGCCGCCATTTTTTCGACCCGTTGGCGTTGCAGCGCTCGCCGATCGAGAAATAGCTGTTCTCCTGCCGCAGCGGCACCTGTGAATACAGGCTGGCGACCGAGGGGATCCACACCGGCTTGCGGGCCACCGGGGCGGGGCGGATGCGGCCCGTGCCTTCGGCGCGACGGCGGAGCATCTGATCGAGCGCCTGCGTGTGGGGCGTGGAGGTGCCGCAGCAGCCGCCGATCAGGTTCAGGCCGTCCTCGGTAATGAAGCGGTCCACCCAGCTTGCCATCTCCGCAGGGGTGAGCGGGTAGTGGGTGGTGCCATTGACCAGCTCGGGCAGGCCAGCGTTGGGCTGGACCGAGATCAGGCCCGGCCAGTTCTCGCTCAGCCAGCGCACGTGCTCGGCCATTTCCTGCGGGCCGGTGGCGCAGTTCAGGCCCATCAGCGGCACATCGAGCGCGTTGATGACCGTGGCGGCGGCGGCAATGTCGGGACCGACGAGCAGCGTGCCCGTGGTCTCGACCGTGACCTGCACGAAAATGGGAGTATCAACACCCATCTCGGCGCGCGCGATCTTGGCGGCGTTGACGGCGGCCTTGATCTGCAGCGTGTCCTGGCATGTCTCGATGAGGAAGCAGTCCACGCCGCCTTCGATCAGGCCCCGGCACTGCTCGGTCAGGCCCGCCTCGAGCGTGTCGTAGTCGATATTGCCCAGCGAGGGCAGCTTGGTGCCCGGCCCGATGGAGCCGACCACATAGCGGTGGCGGCCATCGGCAAAGGTCTCGGCGGCCTCACGCGCCAGGTGGCCTGCGGTGCGGTTGATCTCGCGCGCGCGGTCGGCCAGCCCGAATTCGGCCAGCGTTATGGGCGAGCCGCCAAAGCTGTTGGTTTCCACCATGTCGGCCCCGGCCTCGAAGTAGCCACGGTGGATTTCACGCACCAGTTCGGGGCGCGAGAGGTTCAGGATTTCGGTGCAGTTTTCCTGCCCCCAGTAATC
Source organism: Komagataeibacter sp. NFXK3 (assembly GCF_054182245.1). Classification (NCBI taxonomy): domain Bacteria; kingdom Pseudomonadati; phylum Pseudomonadota; class Alphaproteobacteria; order Acetobacterales; family Acetobacteraceae; genus Komagataeibacter; species Komagataeibacter sp. NFXK3. The sequence goes on along the minus strand of NZ_JAPIVJ010000001.1, from coordinate 156,549 downwards.
GCGTTCGACCTCAAGGTCCAGAAGCTGGACGCGCGAACCCATCCCGCCGTCACACAGCAGGACCTGGTCGCGGAGGGCATCAAGAAGGTGGGGGCGAGTGGTCATGGTTATCCTGAAATCCTGGTGAATGCCGGGCACAAGCCGGTGTTTGCCGCGGTTTTCCAGCACGGTCTGTCCGGGCCGGGCTTGCATATGGATCGGTCCGGTGCCTTTTATTCCCCGAACTTTCCGCTGGTGTCCAGCATCATTGGCTCAAATGGAAAAACGCCACAGGCCCGGAGTGACGAGACGTGGAGCATGCCACAATGACGGATGGGCGCATCGCGCTGGAGTTTCAGGTGGCAGGCACGCCTTTGACCCCTCGTGCCGATACGCTGCTGCTGGTCGGTGATGGGAGCCAGCCCGACCCGGCTGAAGGCTGGGCAGGCGTGGTGGCCGTGCGTTCCGCACCGACCGCTTTCGCGCAGCACGCGGCGGGTTGCCTGTGCTGTACTGCGCGCGGGGGGATTACCGGGGTGCTGGGTGAAATTTTCCGCCAGCGCGCGACGGGGGACCAGAAATGGTTCACCCGCGTGGCCGTGGTGCCCCCGCCCGGGCAGGAGGCGGCATGGCGTGCCGATGTGGCCCGGGATGTGCTGGCGCAGGCCCGATTTTCCATCATCCAGAAATCATAAGGAAGTTTTTGGTGAAGCTTTTTTCAGAAAGCTTCGAAGAACACCGCCTTTTTGAAAAAAGGCGGCACCCAAAAACTTTTATCATTCTCATCAATGAGTTGTTTTCAAACAGTCTCTTAATGCCAATGTCCGTGCTGACTTGCGCTCTTTTACCGCATCCGGGACTTTAGGGCAGCATGGCCGGAAAAGAACTGACAGGCCGCCTCGACGACCCGGTCTGTCAACAATACAACAGGCGTTTCTGGATTGCATAGTGCAACCATTCACCGGACCCTGTTCGCATTGTGGAAACATTTTATGCGTCCTGCCAAGGTGGTTCTGCACTGGGCGCCAAGGCATGCTTAATCGTTGGGCGCATAGAATGCCAATACATCATAAAACCTGTCAAAAGTACCAAATCGACGTTCTATTCTTATCATATGATAGTTGCTTAGAGCGTTTTGGAACAGTGCTTTCTTTTCTATTTCGCAGTCCTTATCAGAGCAGTAGCTGTATTCAATGATCCCAAATTCTTTATTTTCAACCATGTCATGGAATATTTTGTTTTTTCCATTCAATTTTAGATATTGTCCCAGATTAAACATGTCTACGGTGTAGGGTTGGCCCGCCCAATAGCAAATAGATAACATGCGACATGCAGAAGGACGTGGATCTGAAATTATCATATTATAAATGGCATCCCACCTTTTCTGCTGCGCAGGTATCTGCTGTATTTTTTTAATGTTTCCCGGTAAATGTGTTATGCTTTTTATTGCAGGGGGAGCAATGGAGACTATGGTCAGCAATATCATGCTGGGCGTTCTGTATCCTTGCCATTTTTCAGGAAATACAGATACACCCATGCCGATGACAATTGCCAAAGCAATCAGCGTATCAATTTGTGCGTTATCGGATACGCCTTCCCCAGTCCTCTGGCATATGCCCAGGACCAGGCATACTGTAAAAATGATGGCTATTACGTTTCTTAATTTTTTATCCTTCATTGCGAACAGGCACGGTATGGAAGCAATATAAAGCGTTGCCATCCAACCAAGCGAAACCAGAATACTTTTCAGGTATGAAAGAGACATGACCCGAGGATGAAAGAAAACATCTTCAATCATGTTATGGCCAAAAATGGCGTCAAGGCATAGAAATGCTAATGCAGTAAAAACTATTCCAGAGATGCACCATGTATAAAAAATTTTCCTATCGTACAAAAATAGTATAATAGTTATGGATAGGGGGGTGGACAATTCATTATGCTTTGCCGTGCCGGCCACAACAGAGAAAAATGCGGCCAGGCATATGTAAAAATACCTATCGTTTTTATTACTTTTCATGCAGTTGATGGATATGAAAAGAGAAATCAACACAAAGAAAATGCTGACCCATTGCGGATCATTGGTCGCGAACCACCACCTGAAATACAGGGCTGTGTAAAGGAAGGGAATGAAAAAGGATAATATTATGCCAATAGGCTTTCCGCCCAGGCTTTTCACGCACAGGCTACATAAAAAGCATGACGCAGTCATAAATAAAAAACTGACAATCCGGCCGGCAACCATGACGTCATGCGTTACATATTTACTAAAATATCCAACTATGTAAAATGAAAGTGGCGGATAGTTGTTGAAAATCAGGCCATTCTGTGGGTCGGGATAAAGAGGGCCCAATGCCGGATTTATGACCCTGTCGATCTGATAGGCATTCCATCCTTCATTCTGGGCAAGGGGGATATGAGTAAAAATTTCAGAGAATGGGAATAAAACTGCAGATATTGAAGAAAGTATTAGAAAAAATAAAATATAATAAGTAAATTTTTTTGTGTCATCATTTGTGCAGATTGGTTTTTTCATTGAGCGTCCCTACGTTCTTTATCCAGTGCCGGGCTGAAAATTTTTCATAATTTATATAAATTATTACATTATGTAAAGTTTGAATTCGGAATGTATCAATGCATTCTCATAATAATCTTCTGTTGCTATAGTTGCGCGATGGCTTCAGTGTGACTTGGGCATTGCAACTGATCAGCCGCGCCTTCATGCTCGGGATCTATTGCCTACAGACCAGTAAGATGCTTTTTGATTCGCCTGCAAAAGCGTTTCGCGTGCCTGGTTGCGTGCCGCTTTTGCCACATCAACCCTCACATACTGCCTGTTCCGATCAGTGGTGCGCCGTCTCCACATCTGCCATACCGCTTAGCCAGTTTTTTACGAACAGGTGGAGGGACCGAAGAACCGTTGATTGAGGTGCCAGTGTCCTGATTTTGGGATCAACGGGCAGGTATTGATGGTTTTGGGTAATGTTTTTCGCTCTGCGTCTAGGGCAGAGCGGGGAGCGTTATAGCCTTGTTTTCTAAATTGGGGTGCTGATCCGTTCCAGGAACAGAAAGCGGCACATGTTGTAGACGATATTGGCCAGCCTGATCCTCATGGTGGCACGGACAATGCCCGCTGTCCGGACAACCCGTCCCGCCTGTGATTTCTGATCAGCAAAGACATGCTCGACACGGGACCGAACGATGGATTTTCCAGCATTTAATCTCTGGATATGCTGGGGCATGGGCTTGAGATGAGGCTTGTTCCCGTGAACCTTTGAAACAGAACCCTGCTTTTCCATGAAGGCTTCATTGGTCTTTGACCGATAGGCCGTGTCGGTCCAGAACCCAGACATCAGATGCGGTATTGCTGCGATCGCGCAACCCTTCTCTCAGTTGCGCACCATTGCTGGCGGCGGCATCTGTCGCCTTCCATTTCCGGATCAGCCGGAACTTCCGGTCGATGGAAATATGCGATTTATGGCCAAAGAACGGTATGGTGAGATCCGTTGACGGGATCGTTCCATCCACCTGCCGCTTCGCTTTGGTGAACTTTAGCGTTCATCGGGCCTGTCTTGCCGGCCTGTTTCTCCAGCCTTCGGGGATACACCCCGCCCGGAGATCCGCCTTCTCCGCGTTGGTATTGCGCTGCCCTGGTGCCGGCGTTGCCTCCAGGATCGGGTCTGGCATCGGCAGATAACCGGCGTTCCATAGAGTGGCATTGAAGCGCTCGAACAGTCTTTCAATCGCGCCGGCCTGCGTCAGACGTTCACGAAACAGCCAGACCGTTTTGGCATCGGGCACCCGACCCGACAGGCCCAGACCAAGGAAACGCATAAAAGACAGGCAGTCATTGATCAGGTATTCCGTAATTTTAATGTCGCATAATAAAATTTACCAAATTTTCCAGATCTCGTTATATTTTTTCTTTATATCAGGCTGTTCAACAAATCCTACCATATTTTCAAACTGTTTGTAATCGGGCTTGCCTAAGCATTTATCGCTTATTTTGAAGAGGCAATACTGATCAGCGCAAGTGATATTTTTTTTGGAAAGGTTGTGAGGATCATAATATCTGTATGAAATAACGTAATTATAATGCTTGTTTTCTTCATATACATTGAATTCAAATGGATAAAAATATAGCGGAACATCTTTTTTTCTTACTAAAGTATATCCGCCAGAAGCTCCCCAAGTGTAATAATCTGTCATGAGGGCAAGACCGCACATGTCATTATATCCAGAAACCTTGACCATGAGATCTGTTATTGAACTGGCTTTTCTCATCTGATCAACCACATAAGTACGATTGAGCTGACAAAAGACAAAAACAGCAAGCCCATACTTGAATAATGTTTCCTTGCTGCAGTTTTCTATCATTGATGAAAAGCTGAGAGAGGAGACAAGTATGATCAAAGGAAGGGCTGCATATATGAAGGATACTTCCTTATGATTTATGGCACTATGAAAAAATATTATAAATACGGCTAATGTTGCGGGAAGCGCATATTGACGGAACCCACGGAAAAAAAAGTAAAAAACAATAGGAGTAGATATTTTCCAGTCTTTTATGAAAAAAGAAATGTAATAATATACATGTTCCACCCCATAAGAATCAGCAACACCTTTATAGGCATTTAAGTAAAAATTATTGTAAACAGATATGAAATAACCACCAAGCGTTATCTTGTCCAATATACCCAGAAAAAATACAGGAATGAGGAAAAATATCAAAAAACAGAACCGGTAGGTCCAGTTTTTAATCCAGTAACCGATCCATAAAATGGCGAGGCCACATGCAGGCACCAACTGAAATCTCAGGTCAAAAGTAACGCCTATAAAGAAAGCGCTAAGAATATAAAGGGCATAATATTTTTTTGCATTTTCCTGCTGGAATTTTCCAATCAAAGCCAGACAGATTGCGAGGGCAAACGTATTGCCCGCCTGAAATTCTCCCCCTGTTCTTGCTGCCCCTATCAACAGGTCAGGCCAGAAAATCGCGGTTATGCCGCAGATCATTAATCCAGTACGCCCATACCGCAGTTTGCCCAGAACGCTGAACGCCGCGATAATGGAAACAGACAGGACTGAAAAAAATACCCTTACGGCTGACGGGGGTAAACCGAGTCCCATCAGGGATGTCGCTTTCCAGATCACGATGGCCACGCCCGGCATGATCCAGTTACGGATTTTGGCCTGCCATTCCCATGTTATGACACCATGGCCGGTAAGATACCAATGAGCAGGTTCTAGATTCTGAAAAATTTCATCAGGCCTCCAACCGCCAGAGTAGTAGAACGCGAATAAAATTCGCATCAGAAAACCAAAGGCCAATATAGTGGCTAGTAATGTAACAGGTTTGTGACGTTTTGTCATGTTTCTTAACAAACTTATGTCGGGATAAATGTTTCTTTTCTTATCCTTTATTTTCTGAATTTATAGAAGGCTTAAATTTTAAGAAAGAGTTCGCCGGCCCTGTCTGAAAACATCACGAACGGGCGGTACCACGCATGATGTAGGTGCTCCTGGAGGCGGAGCCCTGCGGGAAGCGGGAGAAACATCGCAGAGTATGACAGGAAAATTTCAAGGAACCGCGCGTCGGCTGACAACGCGCCCGGCGTATCCGCGACATTCAGAAGATCATTCAGGAGTTATTTCGTCCTGAAATTTCAGATCGATAATATAACATACCGTAACTTATCGAAAAACTTTGCCGTGTTGTGAATGAAGGGAAAATCCTCTATGCGCTAGGGTCGTCCTGGCCATATCCGACTTTGTATAGTGTTTCTGTCGTCCGGCCGCCCATCATGTGGTTTCCTTGGATCTTATTGATTATGCCAGCCTTTTCTGCTCCTACATCGCACGATACACATGACGGAAATGGCACCCGCTCAGGGCCTGAATTCAGCATCATCATTCCGTGCTACAACGAACGGGGCAATGTGGAGCCCCTGTTCCGTGCTGTCGAAAAGGCGATAACGCGCTACAGGTGGGAACTCATCTTCGTCGATGACAATTCCCCCGACGGCACCATAGATGAGGTCTGGCGGCTGGCGCAGGCCGACTGTCGGGTGCGGGGCCTGTTGCGGGTCGGGCGTCGGGGGCTTTCATCGGCCGTGATCGAGGGCATCCTGTCCTCCTCGGCGCCTGTGGTGGCCGTGATGGATGGCGACATGCAGCATGATGAAACCCTGCTGCAGAAAATGGCTGATGCCATCGTGCGTGATAACTATGACGTGGCGATTGGCAGCCGTCATGTTGAAGGCGGCGATAATGCGGGCCTGGCCAATGCATGGCGGCTGTTCCTGTCCAATGCGGGCATTCACATCGCGCAGTACCTGCTGCCTGTTAAGGTAAACGACCCGATGAGCGGCTTTTTTGCCGTGCGGCGGGAGATGTTTGTCCAGTCTGTCAGCAGGCTGTCCGGCAAGGGCTTCAAGATCCTGCTCGACATGCTGATGGTGCAGGAAACCAAGCCAAGGGTAACTGAACTGCCATTTGTCTTCCGCTCCCGCCATGAGGGAGACAGCAAGATGGACAGCAAGGTTCTGCTGCAGTTTGCGCAGATGATCTTTTGCAATCTGCGCAACAGAACAAAAGCGGCTGGCGCAGCGAAAAAAATCACCTGAGCGCGCAGCCGGGTTCAGTTTATTGAACCACGTGCCGCGTTATATCTCACAGGCTCACCAGGTGTGGGTGAGCCCCTGAGGGCAGTCTTCCTGCCGGGGCAATAGGCCCTGCATGCAGGCCCGTTTACGTGCGCGAAAAAGCGCCGTTAAGGAACCCTTTGCTTTCTTTCCCTACCCTTGGCCGGGTTGAGGAACGAACATGCAATGCAAAGGGGTGCCGTGGCCCATCCAGACCAAGCAGGCGGCCCCGCCGGGGGGCAGACACCGCCACGGCGCGCGCCGGAACTGATCCGCCTGCAGGCGGTGCTGCGCGCGGCGCGCTTTCATGGCATCGACCTTGATGTACGCGACTTTGCCGGTGAGCCGGATGACCCCGCCCCCTCCATTCCCGCCCTTGCGCGCTGGGTGGAGGAAAATGGCGGCACCGCAAGGGGCATGCGCCTGCAATGGCGCGATCTCGTGCGCCTGCGCGACGTGCCGCCGGTCGTGCTCATGTTTGCCGATGGCTCGGCAGGGCTGATGGTGGGGGCTGATGAAGCCGGCGGCGTGGTCTGGCTGGCCGATCCCTTCGCCAGCCCCGAGGCGCCCCCGGTCGCGATCGATGCCCTGCGGCTTGAGGCGGTCTGGACAGGCGACGTGCTGCTGGTGCGCGGCCAGCATGACAGCACGCGCCCCGAGCCGCCGGTCGATTTCGCATGGCTGCGCCGCCTCGTACTGGGCGAGCGCAGGCTGCTGCGTGATGTGGTGCTGGCCTCCATCGTGATCAGCGTGCTGGCCATCTTCCCGCCGCTCATCGTCATGCAGGTGATCGACCGGGTGGTAAACTTCCATTCCATGGCCACGCTGGTCTCGCTCACCGGGCTGGTCGTGGTCATGGCGGTGTATGAAATCCTGCTCACCCATGCGCGGCGCGAGATCACGCTGGTGCTGACCACGCGGCTCGATACACGCATCTCGCTTGCGGTGTTCGACCGGCTGCTGGCCCTGCCGCTGGAGTTTTTCGAGCGCGAGCAGGCGGGCAACATCATTGGCCGCATCAGCGCCATCTACAAGGTGCGGCAGTTCATGACCGGCAAGCTGCTGGGCACCTTCCTTGACCTGTTCACCCTGCTGGTGGTGCTGCCCTTCCTGTTCTGGCTCAGCACCACGCTGGCGTGGATGACCGTTGTGGGCGCGGCGCTGATTGGCGTCGTCATCCTGCTGGCCATGCCTACCGTGGGGCGGCTGATCAACCGGCAGATCCGCGCCGAGATGGCCCGCAGCGCCGCACTGTATGAAACGGTGGCCGGCATTCGCACCGTCAAGACGCTGGCGCTGGAGCCGGTGCGCCGCGCGGTGTGGGATGAAAAAACCGCCGATGTCGTCACCGCCTCGCTTGATGCCGGGCGCATGGGCAACTGGGTGGGCACGGCGGTCATGCCGCTCGATCTGTTCATCAATCGCGGCATCATCCTCATCGGGGCGTACATGGCCATTACCTCCACCAGTTCGGGCATGGAGGCGGGCGCGCTCATGGCGTTCATGATGCTGGGCGGCCGCGTGGCCGCGCCGCTGGTGAGCATGGCCCGGCTGATCGATGACCTTAACGAGGTGCGCGCCGCCCTGGCCGAGACCGGCTCCGTGCTCAACCGCCCGACCGAGACCCGCGCGCTCACCACCGGCCTGCGCCCGCCGCTGCACGGCGCGCTGTCATTCGCCAATGTGTGCTTTACCTATCCCGGTGCATCGGCCCCCGCGCTGGATGACATCACCTTCAGCGTGCCTGCGGGCACCATGCTGGGGCTGGTGGGGCGCAGCGGCTCGGGCAAGTCCACCATCACGCGGCTGCTGCAGGGGGTGAGCCGCAGCTATAGCGGCCACCTGCGGCTCGATGGCATCGACCTGCGCGAGATCAACCTGACCTACCTGCGCCGCTCCTGTGGCGTGGTGCTGCAGGATAACTTCCTGTTTCGCGGCACCATCCGCGACAACATCATCGCGGGCCGGCCGGGCCTGACGCTGGAGGACGTGGTGCGCGCCGCCCGCCTTGCGGGGGCGGAGGAGTTCATCGAGCGCATGCCCGCGGGCTTCGATACCTGGATCGAGGAAGGGTCGACCAACATTTCCGGCGGCCAGCGCCAGCGCCTCGCCATCGCGCGCGCCGTGATTTCCGACCCCAAGCTCATGATCCTCGATGAAGCCACCTCCGCCCTTGACCCCGAGAGCGAGGCGGTGGTCAACGCCAACCTGCGCCACCTCGCGCGCGGGCGCACCATGGTCATCGTGTCGCACCGGCTGGCCTCGCTGGTGGAATGCCACCAGATCTGCGTGCTCGACCATGGGCGGGTGGTCGATATCGGCACGCATGCCGAACTGCTGGGGCGCTGCGACATCTACCGCACGCTGTGGATGCAGCAGAACAGCCTGGCTGAAACCGGATCGCTCACCGCCATGCACGGAGATGCGGCATGAGCGGGCAGGCGCTGCTCCCCCCACCCGATGCGCAGGGCGGCCCTGCGGAAGGCGCGATCCTGTCGGTGCTGCCACCGCCCACGGCGGATGTGCCAACCGACCTGCCGCCCGCGCTGCTGTCCTTTTACTCGCCCAGTGCAGCACTGGTCGGCCTGCCGCCATCGGATGCCGCGCGTTACGTGGTCTGGCTGATCGCGGCCCTTGCAGGGGCGGGGCTGCTGGTCATGACCTTCCTGCCGCTCGACCGGGTGGTGAGTGTCAATGGCAGGCTCACCCCGTTTGACGAGACGATGGTCATCCAGCCGCTCGAGACCGCAATCATCCGCTCGATCGACGTGCATGAGGGCGACACCGTGCGCAAGGGGCAGGTGCTGGCCCGCCTCGACCCCACCATGACCGATGCCGACGTGACCAACCTGCGCCGTCAGGTCATGGCCTATCGCGCCGAGGTGGCCCGCCGCACTGCCGAGGCCGCGGGCCAGCCCTACAGGGCGGATGTGAACGACCCCGCTTCCGTGCAGGAGGCAGCGGCATTTTTGCGGCGCGAGGCCGAATATACCGCCCAGATGGCCAATTACGACCGGCAGATCGCGGGGCTGAAAAGCGAGTTGCAGGGTTATGAGGCCAGTGCCGCGATGTATGCCGCCCGCGCCCGCGTGGCGCGTGACGTGCAGGACATGCGCATGCGCCTGCAGCACGAGCAGGTTGGCAGCAGGCTTTCCACGCTGGCAGCACAGGACAGCCTGATGGAGGTGGTGCGCTCGCAGGTTTCCGCCCGGCACGAGGCGGACAGCACGCGCGCGCGTCTTGATGGCATGACGGCGCAGCGCGATGGCTATGCCAGCAACTGGCACGCCACCGTGTACCAGGACCTGGCCCTGGCCCAGCACCGTCTGGCCGATGCCGAGGGCAGCTACAGCAAGGCCATGCTGCACCATGACCTTGTCATCATGCGCGCCGACCGGGATGCGGTGGTGCTGAGCATCGCCCATCTTTCCGCAGGCTCGGTCATTCAGGCCGCCAGCCCGCTCATGACACTGGTGCCCGCTGCCGCCACGCTTGATGTCGAGGCCACGCTGCGCGGGGTGGATGCGGGCTATGTGCGCGCGGGCGATCACGCGCTGCTCAAATTCTCGGCTTTTCCCTACACGCAATATGGCGGCGGCGATGCCACGGTGCGTGTTATCAGCCCTGATGCGTTTACCGATACCTCAGGCCACGCAGGCGGGGCTGGCGCGCAGACGGGCGAGGAAGATGGCGACCCGATGAACGCTTTCTACCGCGTGCGCCTGTCCATCGACCGTTACACCCTGCATGGCGTGCCGCCCTTCTTCCACCCGCAGCCGGGCATGCCGGTCGAGGCCGATATCCATATCGGGCGGCGCACCATGATGCAGTACCTGCTCAACCGCCTGTTGCCTGCCGTGACCGACGGCATGCGCGAACCCTGAGCGGGGGGTAGATGTACAAGCTGCTTTCGCGCTGGCGGGAGGGGTTCTCCGCGCAGGGGCGCCTGCAGCGCGCCATGGGCTGGCTGGAGCATGAAGGCCGCGCCCCGCAGGGTTTTGCCCTGCTGGGCAGGCTGGCGCAGGAGGGCATGGTGGCCGCGCAGTACCAGGTGGCCCGTGCCTATCTGGAAGGCTGTGGCGCACCCCGCAGTCCGGCCGAGGGCGTGCGCTGGATGCACCGTGCCGCAACCGCCGGGCATGCCGAAGCCTGTTTTGCCATGGCGCTCATGCTGCTGGTTGACCCGCCTGATGGCAGGGGGGGTGATGGCCTGCTGCCCGCAAGCCTGCCCGCAGGCATCGAACGCTGGCCCGACCCTGTTGCCGCCACCGGCTGGGCGCAGCGTGCGGCCACCCTCGGCCTGCCCGATGCACAGGCGCTGTATGGCTACCTGCTGGCCTGCGGGCCAGCAAGCGTGCGTGATGTGCGGGCGGCACGCGAATGGTGTATGCGCGCGGCACAGGCGGGGTGCCCGCAGGGGGACCTGGGGCTGGCGGTGGCGCATCTTGCGGCGGAAGTGCCGGGTACTGACCCCGATGCGGTGGCCGCCCTGAACCGGGCGGCACAAGGCGGCCTGCCCACCGCGCAGTACATGCTGGGCCTTTTGCATGAGCGCGGCTGGGGCATGGCGCGTGACACGGGTCAGGCCGCATTGTGGTACGGGCGGGCGGCAGAGCAGGGCGTGCGCCCCGCGCAGGCCCGCTATGGCGCGCTGCTGCTGCAGGACCGGGCGGATGGTCCGCGCAATAGGCTGATGGCCGAGACATGGCTGCGCCGCGCGGCCCATGGCGGCGACCGCGAGGCCGCTGCCCTGCTGGGCGACCTGCATGCACGTGGCGAGGCGGCCATTCCCGCCGATCATGAAGCGGTGGCGTGGTACCGTATGGCGGCAGAACACGGTCATGCGCTGGCCTGCCGCATGCTGGCCGTGCTGTACCAGCAGGGGCGCGGCGTGGCGGCTGACCCTGAACTGGCCCGCCAGTGGCTGGAGCGCGCGGCGGAACTTGGTGATGTCACCGCCATGAGCGACCTTGCCGCTGGCCTGCTGGCTGGCGGGGCGGAACAGCCCGCCACCACTCCCGCCCTGGTTGATTTTGAACCGGCGGCACAAGCGGGTGACCCGGTTGCCGCTTTCAACCTCGCGGTCAGCCTGCATGAAGGCGTGGGCCGACCCATGGACCGCGTGGCGGCCGCCATGTGGATGGAACGCGCCGCCCGCGCGGGCGTGGTCAATGCCGGCTACTGGCATGGCCGCATGCTGCTCGAAGGTGATGGCGTGGTGGCTGATCCGGCGCAGGCGCGGCAGTGGCTGGAGCAGGCGGCCATGCAGGGCCTGCCCGAGGCCTGCCTTGCCGCAGCCCAACTCCGGCTGGAGGGGCGTGGCGGCCCGCGCGACCATGCGGGGGCGCTGGCCCTGTATCACAAAGCCGCCGCCGCTGGCCGGGCGGAGGCCATGTTCTCGCTGGGTGCGCTGTATGGCGGCGGGCATGACATCATGCCCGACCGGGCGCAGGCCTTGCGCTGGTTCCTTCAGGCGGCAGAAGCGGGCCATGCGCTGGCACAGATGATGGCGGGGCGCTACCTGGCGCGGGGGCTGGCCGGGCGCGTGGATGTTGCACAGGCCCGTCACTGGCTGGAACACGCACTTGCACAGGGACTTGAGGCCGCGCGGGCCGATTACGCGCAACTGGCGGGCAGATGAACGGCCAGCAGCCCGATGCCGTGCCGGAGAAAGAGGTCACCGCCGCCATGCGGCAGGCCTGGCGGCTGGCGGCGGCGGGGCAGCATGCGCAGGCCGTGGCGTGGATGGCGCGCGCGGCCCGCATGGCCGCGGGCGACCGGGCGGTCCGTTTCGCGCAGGCGGCGGTGCTGCTGGGCGCCGGGCAGGCGATACAGGCCGCGCAGGGCATCGAGCGGCTCATGGCCGGGCAGGAATTCCGCGCGGGGCTGAAGCTGCTGGTGCTGGCCCTGTGCGGTGCCGGGGCATGGAACCGTGCGGCGGCGGCGCTCGAGCGCTTTTTTACCCGTTATGGTTTCGACCCCGACCTGTGCCGCGCGGCAACGCTGGTGTGCCAGCATACGGGGCGGCCCGGTTGGTGCGCGCTTGACCCCGATGGCGTGCTGCGCTGGGGCGACCTGCCCGCGCGCGCCCTGCCCGATATCATGCTTGATGGCCAGCCCTGCCCGACGCAACCGGGCGGCAGTTTGCGGCTGCCCCCGCACTGGCGGCATGGGGGCGAGATCGCGGTGCGCCATGCGGGCAGCGTGCTGCTTGGCGGTCGCCCCGACCGCGCGGCCTTATGCGCAACACTTGGTGCCATGTGGCCCGATGACAATGGGCTTGCAGGCTGGGCCTTCATGCCCGCCCGGCCTGATCATTGCCCCGTGCTGCACCTGACCGATGCACAGGGCAGGCGGCCCCTTACGCTCATGCGCGGCAAAACGGGCGCGCAGGACAGCGCGGCAGGCCCCGGCCTGCCGGTCTGGACGTTTCATGTGCCATGGCAGGCCATGGCGACAGGGGGCAGCGTGCGGGTGGTGCGGCCTGATGGGCGGGACCTGACCGGCTCGCCGCTACCCCTCGGGCTTCCTGCCGCCCGGCCCGTCTTTCCTGCCATGCGTGGCCGTGGCGTGGCACCGGTGCGCGTGCCGCCATGTGCCGCGCAATGCCGGATCGTCATTCCCGTCTATGCCGACCGCGCGGGCACGCTGGCCTGTATCGACAGCGTGCTGGCCAGCCTTGCGGCCCCGGCGCAGGCCACGACCGAGATCATGGTGGTGGATGACGCCACGCCGGACCCTGACCTTGCCCGCGCGCTGGATGCGCTGGCAGGACAGGGGCGTATTGTGCTGCGCCGCCATGCCCGTAACCGGGGCTATCCGGCTGCGGTGTGCACCGCACTGGCCGATGCGCAGGGCCGTGACGTGGTGCTGCTCAACAGCGACACGCTGGTGGCACCCGGCTGGCTGGAGGAAATGCGGCTTGTCGCCTATGCCCGCGCCGATACGGGCACCGTCTCGCCGCTTTCCAACGATGCCACCATCCTCACATGGCCCGATCCTGCACGCCCCGCACCGCTGGCGGGCGGCCCTGCGGCAGTACGGCGGCTGATGGACGCGGCAAGGCGTGCCAATGGCGGGCAGGATGTGGAGATTCCCACCGCGCATGGGTTCTGCATGTTCATCCGCCACGACTGCCTGCGCCAGACCGGCTCCTTTCGCCCCGAACTGTTTGGCCGGGGGTATGGGGAGGAAAATGATTTCTGCATGCGCGCGCGCCTTGGTGGCTGGCGGCACCGGGCGGCGGTGGGCGCGTTCGTGGGGCATGTGGGGGGCGTGTCGTTTGCCAGCGCGCGGGCTGACCTGCTGCGGCGCAATATCTGGATTCTGAACCGGCTCTTTCCCGGTTATGACGCGCTGGTGGCCGCTCATGGCAAGGCTGACCCGCTGCGGGCGGCGCGGCACAGGCTGTCGGTTGTGGTGTGGTGCCGGGGTGCTGCGGCAGTAGCGTTGGGGGCGGCGGTGCTGCTGGTCAGCCACGGTGAAGGCGGCGGGGTGGCGCGCGTGGTACGGGAACGGGCACGGCACGGGCTGGCGGCAGGGCAGTTGCCAGTCGTGCTCGACCCCACGCCCGAGGGGTTCGTGCTGCGCGATGGCAGGCCCGATGCCCACTGGCCCGACCTGCATTTTGCCTGGCCCGCCGATGGGCAGGCCCTTGTGGCCCTGCTGCGTGCGCTGGGTGTGGCAAGGGTCGAGATCCATCATCAACTCGGCCACGACGGGCGCGCGCGGGCTTTGTGCCGCGTGCTGGCGCTGCCCTATGCGTATTACGTGCATGACTATGCCGGGCTGTGCCCGCGCGTCACATTGGTGGGGCCTGCGGGGCGGTATTGCGGCGAGCCGGATGCGGCAGGCTGCGCGGCCTGCGTGGGCGTGCTCGGCTCCGTGGTGGGCGAGCGGGATGTGGCGCGCCTGCGCCGTGACACGGCCCGTGACCTTGCCGGTGCGCGGCGGGTGATCGTGCCCTCGGCGGAGGTCGCATTGCGGCTGGGCCGGTATTTCCCTCATGTCACGCCCCATGTGCACGCACTGGAGGATGATTGCCCCGCGCAGTCCCTGCCGCAGTTCGCAGCCCGCGATGGCACGCCTGCCGCCACCGGCCTGCCGCCGCGCAATGAGCGCTGCCGGGTGGTGATCGTGGGGGGGATCGGGCTGGAAAAAGGCCATGCCATCGTGCTCGCGGCGGCACGCGATGCGCGCGCGCGTGACCTGCCGCTGGAATTCGTGGTGGTGGGCCACACGGCGGATGATGCCGCCCTGCTGGAAACGGGCCGCGTGTTCGTGACCGGCCACTATGACGAGGCGGATGGCCTGGCGCTGGTGCGTGGCTGCGCGGGCGATGTGGGCTTCATGCCAGCACTCTGGCCCGAGACATGGTGCTTCACGCTTACGCTGCTGTGGCGGGCGGGGCTGCGGGCCGTGGCGTTTGATATCGGCACCATCGCGCAGCGCATCCGCGCCACGGGGCGGGGCATGTGCGTGCCGCCGGGGCTGCCCGTTCACCAATTGAATACGTTTTTGCTGTCTTATGCACGGATCGGGCATGACGTTGCACGCCCGGCCTGTTCCTGACCCGTTGCGAGAGGCCCGCCTTGACCTATCCCGCCTTTGTCCGTGCGCCCGTGCCGTTCCTTTTGCTGGTCGAGCGGCCATGATGCAGACCGCAAGCGAACCCGCATCCGTGGCAAAGCCCGATGCCGTGCAGGCCACCGCACGGCTCATGCAGCTTGAAGCGGGTCTGTACTGCCTGTTTCATGCGGCCCTGTCCGCCCCCACGCGCTTCGGGAGGCTGACGGGCATGCGCGTCAGCGTGCCGCCGGGCAATGATGGGGTGCGGGTCAGCACGTTTGACGCGCAGGGCTGGATCGGGGCCAGCGGCGGCGCGGCGCTGGTCATGGTGGCCGCAGGGGGCGGTGCGGTGCTGGTCACCACCTATCGCGACCACGATGCACCCGGTGAACTGCCTGCCCTGCAGATTGTCCGCCTTGGCAGCCCGGCCGCAGCCCGGCCCACCACCGAGCCGGCACGCGGTGAGCAGGAGGCACCCGCGCCGGGTAGCATGATCGCCCATATCCAGCGCCGTGGCGATGTGCAGGCCGCGCTTGGGGCATGGATGGGCGAGAGCGGGAGCGGGCACTGGCTGGAGGGGTTTTCCATCCAGCCCGCCCCCGGCGTGGCCCCGACCGATCTCGAATATCAGGCCATACTGGGGCAGGACTGGTTCTCGCCTTGGGTGAGCGGGGGCGTGTATTGTGGCAGCCGGGGCATGGCGCTGCCCCTGCTGGGCCTGCGCGTGCGGCTGAAAGGCGCAGCGGCTGAAGCCTGCGAATGCGAGGTGGAAGCCAGCTTTACCGATGGCAGCCGCATCGGGCCGGTGGCGGATGCGCCGGTCATGGCCGCAACACAGGCCCCGCTCGAGGCTTTTCGCGTGGTGGTGCGGCCCCGGACCCCGGTTCAACCGCCTGCCCCGGCGCAGGGTGATGCAGGCATGGAAGATCAGGTGCTCGATGCGCTGGTCCCGCCCGTAGCCCCCGCGCCGCCTGTGGGGCGGGTGAGGCGGGGCAGGCGCGTGCCGCCGCAGCAACGGCGGGAGCCATCCGGCGCGGTAGAGGCCGCGCAGGACGGTGCCCCGCCTGAAAAAACAAAGCGCAAGGCGCAGGCCAGCCCGGACCAGCCCGTGCCGTGGTGGCACCGCAAGCCTGGTGGCGCGGCGGTCTCGCCCGCCCGGTCGCCCCGGCGTGGGGGCACAACACCCCGCAGGCCCGGCGTGCTGGCCGGTTCATGACTGAAAGTGGCGGGCGCGGAGGGCGTGCATGAAATACCTGTTCGTGCACCAGAATTTCCCGGCCCAGTTCCTGCACCTGCTGCGCGACCTGCGCGGGCAGGGCGGTAACGAGATCATTTTCATCAGCGAATCAGGAACGTCCCATATGGCGGGCGTGCGCCGGGTGTCCTACCGCCTGCCGCCCGCGCCGGAACTGGCCGCACCGGGGCCGGTGGCGGAACTCGCCCGCGGCATGCAACGCGCGGCGGCCGTAGCAAAGGCGGCCCGCGCCCTGCGGGGGCTGGGCTATGTGCCCGATATCATCATCGGCCACCATGGCTGGGGCGAGATGCTGGACCTGCCCGATGTGTATCCCGGCGTGCCGCTGCTGGGCTATTATGAATTCTTCTATCATCCCACCGGGCTGGATGTGGGCTTCGACCCCGAATTCGCGCCCGCACCCGATGTGGCGCCGCTCATTCGCGCGCGCAATACGCTCAACCTGCTCGCCCTTGCCCTGCCGGGGTGGGGGCATACGCCCACGCGCTTCCAGCACGCGACCTATCCCGACTGGGCGCGCCCGCGCCTGACCCTGCTGCCTGAAGGGGTGGACCTGCGCAACTGCGCCCCGGACCCGCAGGCCCGCCTGCGCCCCTTCACGCTGGGCAATGTTGTGGTGCGGCCTGGCGAGAAACTGGTCACCTATGTTGCGCGTGACCTTGAGCCGTATCGGGGCTTTCATGTGTTCATGCGCGCGCTGCCGCATATTTTGCGGGCGCGGCCTGATGCGCAGGTGGTGCTGGTGGGTGGCGATGGGGTCAGCTATGGCGGCCCCGCGCCGGGTGGGCAGACATGGCGGCAGCACATGCTGGCCGAACTCGGCAGCGTGCTGGACATGCGACGCGTGCATTTTGCGGGAAGGGTAGATTATGACGATTTCCGCCGCCTGCTGCAGCGATCGGACGCGCATGTCTACCTGACATACCCGTTTGTTGCGTCATGGTCCCTGCGTGAGGCCATGGCCTGTGGCTGCGCGATCGTGGGTAGCCAGACCGCGCCGGTGCAGGAATTCCTGCACGATGGCCGCACCGCGCGGCTTGTGCCCTTCCTCGCGCCACGGCGCATTGCGCAGGGCGTGGTGGAACTGCTCGAGGATGGAGAGATGGCCGCGCGACTGCGGGCCAATGTCCGTGCTCATGCCGTAAAAACCCTGGCCATGGAGGACTATATGGCGCGCTACCATAAACTGATCGGGGAACTGACCCGAGGTGGCAGCAGGCTCGTCAACGCGGCCTGACAAGGAAGATAAAAGTTTTTGGGTGCCGCCTTTTTTTTTAAAGGCGGCGTTTTTTCAAGGCTTTTTGAAAAAATCTTCACCAAAAACCTTTATCCGGTAGCGTCTTACTTGCCAGCGACGGCCTTGACGGATTCAAGGATCACTTCGCCCGCGACCTTCTTGTCGGCCCAGCCTGCAACCTTGACCCACTTGCCCTTTTCCAGGTCCTTGTAGCGGGTGAAGAAGTGCTCGATCTCCTTGAGCACGATCTCGGGCAGGTCCTCGAGCTTTTCCACGTTGGAATAGTACGGGTGCACCTTGTCGTGCGGCACGCAGATGATCTTTTCGTCCTGGCCGCTCTCGTCTTCCATGCGCAGCACGCCGATGGGGCGCGCGCGCACCACAACGCCGGGCACCACGGCGGCGGGCATCAGCACCAGCGCATCGGTCGGGTCGCCATCGGCGGCCAGCGTGTTGGGAATGAAGCCATAGGCGGCCGGATAGACCATGGGCGTGAACAGGATGCGGTCCACCACCAGCGCGCCGCTATCCTTGTCGATCTCGTACTTGACGCCTGAACCCTGCGGAATTTCGATCACGACGTTGATGTCGTTGGGTACGTCCTTGCCGGGGGAAATCTTCGATACGTCCATTGCTGTTCAGGCCTCCTGCTGCCTGTAATGTGCGTTAAGGGCCACCCCAGAGCGGGGCGGCATGAATTAACGGGGGATGACGGTATATCTGCCCGCGTTTTCTGTGCAAGTCATGTTCCGTGGCTGGGTGGCTCACCATGAGCCAGATCATGAACCTGTTTTTTTTATGGCGATATCGCCCCTGTAACGGAAAAAATTACGCACAAAAAGGCACGTTGACCTTGCCAAATCCCGCGACATGCGCGAGATCAGGGGCTGCCTGCGCGCCCGTAGCTCAATTGGTTAGAGCGGGCCGCTCATAACGGCTTGGTTGCGGGTTCAAGTCCTGCCGGGCGCAGGCTTTTCAGCATGCGGCACGGCGGGCATGCCCCGATGCAGCCCACGCCGTGCGGCGACTTGACCATTTTCTCATCAGTTTATCAGGAGCCGACCGTCATGGCCGCCACGCAATATGTCTATGTGATGAAGGACCTGACCAAGGCGTATCCGGGTGGGCGTGAGGTCTTCAAGGGCATTACCCTGTCCTTCCTGCCCGGCGTCAAGATTGGCGTGCTCGGTGTCAACGGTGCCGGTAAATCGACGCTGCTCAAGATCATGGCGGGCGTGGAAAAGGAATTTGGCGGCGAGGCATGGGCCGCCGAGGGCGCGCGCGTGGGCTACCTCGAGCAGGAACCCAAGCTCGACGAGAGCCTGACGGTGGGCGAGAACGTGGCGCTGGGCTTTGGCGAGCTGAAAAAGGCCGTGGACCGCTTCAACGAGATCTCGATGAAGTTTGCCGAACCCATGTCCGATGACGAGATGAACACCCTGCTGGCCGAACAGGCCGAGCTGCAGGAAGTGATCGACGCGGGCGATGGCTGGGAACTCGACCGCAAGCTCGAGATCGCGCTCGAGGCCCTGCGCTGCCCGCCCGCTGACAGCCCGGTGGACAAGCTCTCCGGTGGTGAGCGCCGCCGCGTTGCCCTGTGCCGCCTGCTGCTTGAAAAGCCCGACCTGCTGCTGCTCGATGAGCCGACCAACCACCTTGATGCGGAGAGCGTGTCCTGGCTGGAAAAAACGCTGCGTGACTACGAAGGCACCGTGATGGTCATTACCCATGACCGTTACTTCCTCGATAACGTGACCAACTGGATTCTCGAACTCGAGCGCGGCCGTGGCTATCCGTTCGAGGGCAACTACTCCTCCTGGCTGACCCAGAAGCGCAAGCGCCTGGCGCAGGAGGAAAAGGAAGAGAGCTCACGCCAGCGCGCCCTTGCCGCCGAGCAGGAATGGATCGGCTCCTCGCCCAAGGCCCGCCAGGCCAAGAGCAAGTCGCGTATCGCGCGCTATGAGGAAATGCTGGCCCAGAACAACGAGAAGGCGAATGGCGTGGCCGACATCGTCATTCCGCCCGGCCCCCGCCTTGGCGGCACCGTGATCGAGGCCGAGGACCTGCGCAAGGGCTTTGGCAACCACCTGCTGATCGATGATCTGAACTTCAAGCTGCCGCCGGGCGGCATCGTGGGCGTGATCGGGCCGAACGGCGCGGGCAAGTCCACCCTGTTCAAGATGATCATGGGGCTGGAGCAGCCCGATGGTGGCAAGCTTGTCATCGGTGACACGGTCAAGCTCGGCTATGTGGACCAGTCGCGCTTCAGCCTTGATGATGACAAGACCGTGTGGGAGGAAATCTCCGGCGGGACCGACGTGATCTACCTTGGCAAGCGCGCCGTGCCGTCGCGCGCCTATGTCGGCGCCTTCAACTTCAAGGGTGCTGACCAGCAGAAGAAGGTGGGCGTGCTCTCGGGTGGTGAGCGCAACCGCGTGCATCTGGCCAAGATGCTGCGGCAGGAAAGCAACGTGATCCTGCTCGATGAGCCAACCAATGACCTTGATGTCGATACGCTGCGCGCGCTGGAGGAGGCCCTGGCCGAATTCGCGGGCTGTGCTGTCATCATCAGCCATGACCGCTGGTTCCTTGACCGCCTGGCCACCCATATCCTCGCCTTTGAGGGTGACAGCCACGTTGAGTGGTTCGAAGGCAACTTCCAGGCCTATGAAGAAGATAAGCGCCGCCGCCTTGGCCCGGATGCGACCGAGCCGAGCCGGATCAAGTACCGCCCCATCGCGCGCTGATTCCATTTGCCATCGGCCCCATTATCTGCCTTCAATAAAGGCCGGGTTTCACGCACCGGCCCTGGGGAGGCGGTAATGGGATGTCGATGTCACATACAGACAGGCCATCTGCAGCTTGATCCGGTCTCATGGACCGACCTTGAAGATGTAGTGCGGCTCAAGGCCAGCGCAGGCGTGACCGGACGGCTGGCAGGCGGTGTGTGCAACCGCGCGCTGAGCGAGCAGGACATGCTGACCGATCTCATGACCTGGGGCCGCGAGGGCGTGGGCATGTTTACCGTGCGCCAGCAGGGGCGGTTCATCGGGCTGGCTGGCGTGCAGCCTTCCACCACCGCGCCTGACTGCCATGAATTGCAGTTCACCATGATAGCTGACGCGCGTGATACGGCGCTCTCACGCGAGGCAACGACCACGGCGCTGGCCTTTGCGCATGATGCGGGGGTGAGCCACGTCATTGCCTATGTGCGTGAACATGACATCGTGGCCCGGCAGGTTTTTGGCGGGGCGGGCATGAGCGTGTGCCCGGAGCAGCCGGAGCGTTGTGGGCCGGATATCCTGCTCTATCACAGCCTGCGTGGCGCGCCCGCATGGGCCAGCCTGCATTAAAGCTGTTTTGAAACCCGCACAGGCAGCCTGAGGCAGGGCTGTTTGCCCGAAGGCCGTAAAACGGTTCCGCTCAGTCAATGCTTTTGCAACACGCGTGCGGCTGCGTGTGGAAGAATTCGTTTCCTGTCCGTATTATTTCTGTAAACTCCCTGCCTTGGTTCTCCGGGGAGATGGACAGGTGAAAATATTTTCTGCGGCGCTGGCCTGCCTGCTGTGTTCCGTGGCGGTGTCGGCCCATGCGGCCGAGCCGGTGCTGGTCATTCATGGTGGGGCGGGCGTGATCCGCAAGGACATGACGCCCGTGCGTGAAAAAGCGGTCAAGGCAGCCCTCAGGCGCGCGTTGCGCACCGGCTACAAAAAGCTGAACACCGGCAGGCCCGCGGTCGAGGCCGTTGAAGCCGCCGTGCAGGTGCTGGAGGATGACCCGGAATTCAACGCAGGCAAGGGCGCGGTTTTTACGCATGATGGCCACAACGAGATGGATGCCGCGATCATGGATGGCGCGACATTGCGGGCCGGGGCCATTGCGGGGGTGACGCATGTGCGCAACCCCATAACGCTGGCAGCCGCCGTAATGGCGCATTCGCCCCATGTGTTCCTGATTGGCGATGGGGCGGAAGCCTTTGCCGCAACGCAGGGCGTGGCCCTGGTTGACCCCGCCTATTTCCGCACCGACCGGCGCTGGGCGCAGTTGCAGGAGGCGTTGGAAAAAGACCGGCAGAAGCAGGCGCAGGAGGCTGATACCCATCATGGTACGGTGGGCGCCGTGGCCCTTGACCGCAACGGGCACCTGGCGGCCGCAACCTCGACAGGGGGGCTGACAGACAAGATGTGGGGCCGCGTGGGCGATTCGCCGCTGATCGGGGCGGGCACATACGCCAATGCAGGCTGCGCCATGTCAGGCACGGGGTGGGGTGAATATTACATCCGCACGGTCGCCGCCCATGAAATCTGCATGCGGGTGACGATGATGCACCAGCCACTGGCCCAGGCGGCGGATGAGGTGATCAACCACGAAATTCCAGCACTTGGCGGTGATGGCGGTGCGATCCTGCTCGATGACAGGGGCAATATCGCCATGCCCTTCAACACGGATGGCATGTACCGGGGCTGGATCACGCATGATGGCGTGGCTCATGTTGCCATTCTCAAGGGTGCATGAACCCTTGGGCAGGCGGCCTGTCAGCGGTTATCTTGACGGGCCGGCAGGGTGGGGCAGGACGCATTCGTGCCCTTTGTCCTGGCATATGGGCCGGAACCGCCAGGTTTCCATGTCGGGATTGGCTTCCCTTAGTGCATCGTAATCGTATAGCTCCCTGGAATTGTATTCTGTAGTCGATATGTTTTTCTTTATGAAATAATCCATGTAATTTTTACTTGTATCCGGATGCATGGCCTTGTACAGGACAAATATATTAAAAGCAGATATAATAATAAAAAAGGTAATTATCAATCTATTTGACATATTGCAGTACCTTCCTGCTCAGAAAAGGTAATGTGAGTCATTGAACCACATATATGCGGCAATGAGGCCAAGAATAAAAAGTATCAAAAGGGAATAGTTCGTAACCTTCTGGCTTTTATTGTCAAATATGCGGCAGAAAATCATGACGAATAAAGGATTGCCAAAGATAAATCTGTGCAGTGACAGAACGCCGGAACTGAGGGCGAACAGGAATGTAACGGTCAGGATCGATGTTTCCAGATACATCCGCTTCCTGAAGCCGTAATACAGGAAAAACATGCTGATGAAGGCCGCAATGACCCCGTTGATCCGGCGGCCGTGGATAATGGCTTCAATGATCCACTTGCCGGGAAAACCGAACGCGCGCCCCCAACTGCTCTGCATATGGGAGAAGGCCATCGCATCACCGGTCAGGTAATAGAGGTAGAGCATGTAGACGGACAGGCCCAGACTGCCCGCCATGACGGGAAAACCGCCATTCAGGAAGGCATTCAGGTTGCGTGTCCTCAGGGCATCGATCATGAGGTAGGCGCTGCATGTTCCCACCACAAGGATGCCCGTGGGGCGCGTCAGGGTTTCAAGGAAGGAGCAGATGAAAAGAGGTATGTACCTTCTGTCGCGCGTAAAATAAGCAATACACACCATCAATGCGCCGTAGATACATTCAGTATATTGTATCTTGTACCACAGGGCGAATGGCGACAGGCACAGCACTAATATGAACAGGGCATATTTCTGGCTATCGACGAATTTCCTGTAATACAGGGCCGATATGGCGACGAGAAAGAAAAAGAGGGTCTGGTTCAGCAGCAGCGCCGAGGCTTCGGCACTCAGGCCCGTCAGGTATCTTATACAGGCGGCAAGCCCCGGAAAAAGCGGGAAAAACGGCCATGCCGCAAAGCCCATATGGCGAAGCGACAGGTAGGTATCAGGCTGGTAGCCATGCAGGATGATATCTCTGTACCACAGGCAGTCCCATTTGCAGGTGCTGTATGTCAGGCCGCCAAAGGGTATGGTCTCGAGATCAAAGATAACAAGGGACAGGGCGGATATAATAAACGAGAAAAAGAGAATCTTATCCGATTTCAGAATATTTTTCATTTTACGTTCTCTTTTTCTCGGTCATTAGCCGAAATCGTACGATTTTACGGGGCGCCCAACCCTGTATGATGAGCGCTCCGTTACTTCATCGGAGACGCAACCAAGATATTCATCAATGCTGCCTGTAGCCACGAAATGCACTCCCCGGGGCATCAACCGTATCCGCATCATGACAGGTACCGATGAGACTGGTCTTGGCTTCGGGCGGCACCTGCGGGTGGAATTGAGGATGACCGCCGCATGGGTGCCCGGTGCGTGGTCTGGCCCGGCAGGCTGGCTGACACA
Source organism: Komagataeibacter sp. NFXK3 (assembly GCF_054182245.1). Taxonomy (NCBI): domain Bacteria; kingdom Pseudomonadati; phylum Pseudomonadota; class Alphaproteobacteria; order Acetobacterales; family Acetobacteraceae; genus Komagataeibacter; species Komagataeibacter sp. NFXK3. The sequence goes on along the minus strand of NZ_JAPIVJ010000001.1, from coordinate 132,665 downwards.
TGGTCGGGTCATCGGTCGTGCCGTCATGGACACAGGCAATCTTCCCCATCCCGCCTTTCTGCTGCATGACACGGGAAAGACGCAGATTTCTCCCTTCATTATAACGAGGCCGTGAGGATTGTTGTAATGTCATGAAACGCAAGACGATATGGGCATGGGGTGAATTTACGCAGAAGTGCGGTTTGAGCATATTTTCTGCGTGATCGCAAAGAACATCAGCGCGGAACTCCCGTGCAGCGGATGCAAACAGCTTTCCGTAATGCGTCGTGCACTTTTGCTGTCACAAAGGGCCAGGTGACCATCAGCATTAAAAAAGCCGGTATAAACCGGCTTTTTTATGTCTGCTGCCCGCGATAGGGAAAGCTTTCAGTGATGGTTGGCGATCTGCTTGTCGAGCGCGCGCAGCAGGGCGTCCACATTGCCGCCATTGCGTGCGATGAAGGAGCCGTAATCCTGCCGCTGGGTCAGGCGCAGGCTTGCCCCTTCGCCCACCACATCCACCACCTTGGGGCTGCCGCTGGCAGTGCTGATGATCCACTGCGTATCTGCGCCCGGCTGGCCGGGGCGGTTGATGACGGTGGAGACGGCCGTGTCATCGCCCGAGGGCGCGCTTGAGCCGACCACGAAGGTCACGCCGCGATAGTCACCGATCTTGTCGGTAATGGCATTGACCAGCACCTGATGGAACAGCTTGATGTAGCGGGCCTGCTGGTCTGGGGTTGCGGTGCGCCAGTAGCGGCCAAGGCAGTAGCGACCGATGGCGTCAACATCCACATACTGCTCGAGCAGGGGCAGGATGTCCTGCTTCTTCTTTTCCAGCGAGATGTCGCTGTTGACCACGCCAACGAGCTTGCTGCCAAACATGGTGACGAAGGAACGGGCCTGCGCGCCAGCATCAACCGCCCATGCTGAAGCAACAGGCATGGTGGCGAGTGCTGCCAGCAGGGCCAGTGCGTGGCGACGGGGGATGAATCTCTGCATCGCTGTGTCCCTTTATTGGTTATTTCGTGTGGTACCAGTCGGGCACGGTGGCCCGGTGGTCGTTCTTTATGGCTTCGGCCATGGCCTTGCGCTGCTGTTGGTAGGCGCTGCGGATGGTGGCGTAGGGATCGAGCGAATCCTTCATCACCTGGTCAAGCGCATCGACATTGTTGGCCATGCCGTTGATGGTGCCCATGATGTTATAGGCCCAGTTGAAGGTCACCAACCCATAACCGCTGGGCACATAGTTCCACGGTGACAGGCCGGTATCGATGCCGTAGCCGACGCCGTCACGGAAGGAGGACGGGCCAAGCACCGGCAGGAACAGGTACGGCCCCGAGGGCACGCCCCATGTGGCCAGTGTCAGGCCGGCATCGTTGTCATGGTGCTTGTAGCCCGCATAGTTCGCCACATCGATCAGGCCGCCGATGCCGACCGTCATGTTGATGCACCAGCGCACGAAGGCGTCACCCGCGCGGCGGGGCCTGCCCGCGCCCACGTCGTTAAAGAACACCACCGGCTCGTTCATGGTCTGGTACAGGCCGCCAAACGCATTGCGCAGCGGGCGCGGCACGGCCCAGATATAGGCCTTGGCCACCGGGCGCAGGGTGTATTTGTTGGCCCACATGGTAATGCCGAAGGCCTTGCGGTTCAGCTTTTCGTAGCGGTCGTTGGCTTCCTTGTATTCAGCCAGGGCGTCCGGATCGGTGGGCGGCGGGGCCGCGCATGAGGCAAGCCCCAGCAGGCCCAGCATCACCCCCACGACGCGCAGCGCCGGACGACGCGGGGACGGGAACGGGCGGGACGACCAAGAATTCGATCCTGTCTCTGCGCGCATACTCGTTTCCGCTTCCCTCTGTCTTTGCTTCACCGTCATGCAGGCATGGCGGGGTGGCCCAATGTGTTTGCAAGAATCCTGAACCGGGCGATACCGCCCCTTTCTCGCGTCACTCTCTAGCATGGGATGGCTGTTGTGCAATCCGCTAGCCCGATGATGAGGGAAGATTGTGGCTGCCCTGCAGGATGCACATGGGGCTGAACCCGGGCCGGACGGGCCTGCGGGGAGGGGATGCTGGCAGAATTGCCGCGTTGGGTGTGACGTAAAATCCACATCCCCTCAACGCCACCGCAACGGAGCAGTGGCACCGGATCACGCTTTGTTGAACGCGCCCGTCAGCCCTGGCGGACCAGCCGGGGCGCAATTTCGGGGAACATCTCGGCAAGCTCGCGCGCCTCGCGCTTGCTCAGCCCGTGGGCTGCGGGGTCAATGTCCTGCCCGCCCATGGCCGCGCGCAGCACGCGCAGCGCCGGGCCGGACAGCAGCACGGCGTCGCGCATGTAGTCGGTAAACGCCTCGTAGGTGAGCGGCGCCCATTTTTCCACGATCTGCAGGATGGCGTCGGCATAGGCGCGGATTTCGTACTGGGCGTGGCTGTCGGCGCGCAGCCGCAGGAAGTGCAGCAGGTTCCACAGGTTAATCTGCCAGTAGAACTGCGTCATGATGTTGACCGGCAGGTTCATGCGCGCCAGCTCGCGGGCGATGGCGGGGCGCGACGGGTCACGCTTCTCGCCGTTCTCGTCCTCGTTGAGCAGGTCGAGATAGTGCTCATAGCAGCGCGAGGCGTCATTGCGCAGGATGTCGAGCACCTGTGCCGCCTGCTCGGGCGGCAGGGCGTCGGCGCGGCCCTGCTTGTTGTTGGTTGACTGTGCGGCGATGTCCTCGGGGCGGGGGAAGTAGAATTCCTTCTCCAGCACGGAGTAGCGCGCCGAGTATTCATTGATGCTGGCGGTGCGGTGGCGGAACCACTGGCGGGTGACGAATATGGGCGCGCGCACATGCAGCTTGATCACGGCCAGCTCGAACGGGCTGGTGTGGCGGTGGCGCATGAGGTAGCGGATCAGGCCCCGGTCATCGGACGTGCTGCGCGTGCCCTTGCCGTAGGAGACGCGCGCCCCCTGCACGATGCCGCTATCGCCGCCCATGTAGTCCACCGCGCGCACGAAGCCGGTCTCGAGCACGGGAATGGGGGAATACAGCACGTCTTCCACCGCGGGCACGACCAGGCGGCGGGTCTGTGCCCATCCGGCGCGGGCTGCCTCAATGGCCGATTTCTGCTCGCTGGAAAACATGTGTCCTACCGCCTCGCTCATATGCATCACCACAGGGACGCGGGCCATACCATATCCTTGCAGGCCTGTCCTAGGGGCGTTTTCCTAGGCAGCCATCACGGCGGTATCATGGCGTATGGGCCGGGCAGGGACCAGCCGTCCTGCACGTCATGGCATGCCGCCACCCCTTGCCAGATGCGGGGCGAACACCTATGTTGGTAAGTGCCGGAGGGGCTTGCCCCTTGGCTATGGCGATAAACGGCGCGTGGAATAAGTGTTGTGGACCCGGGGGCGGTACCCGGCGTCTCCACCAGTTTCCCTCCCAGGTGGGGGATATGGGGACGAAACAGGCTCGACACGCATGGTAAAGACCCGCCTTTTGCCCGGCATTGTACCACCGTTATCGGGCTAAATCACAAGTGCCAACGATAACTCAGAGGTGCTCGCTGTCGCTGCATAAGCGATAAGCGCGGTTCGGGAGGGCACCGGGCAACAGAAGCCCTCCCACCTTTTCTTCTGCTCATGTTAGGTTGATGGCACGGTATCCGCTTCGTGAAGGGATGCCGCGCGCCCGTGGCTTGCCATGCCATGAAGTTTGACGCACAGCTTGGTGCTGTGGCACGGCGTGGTCCGAACCCGCATGTCTGCAAAAATCCGTTCCGGGTCAGCATTGCCCGGGCGGATGTACGGAGAAGTCCGAAATGTCTGATGATCACGACGAGGAAAACGGTTTCGATGCCGCCATCCCCGACAGCCTCATGCCCTATGATTCCTGGATCGAGGATTCATACCGCCATGTCATGCTGCGCGCGCTTGATTATGCCGCAGCCCACGGCCTGCCCGGCGATCATCACTTTTACCTGACATTCAGGACCGACTGGCCGGGCGTTGAAATGCCCGACCGCCTGCGCGCGCAGTACCCCCACGAGATCACGATCGTGCTCCAGCACCAGTTCTGGGATCTCAAGGTCGACCGCGCCCGGCAGATTGTCTCGGTCGGGCTGTCGTTTGGCGGCGTTCCCTCCACGCTGGTGATCCCGGTGGCCGCCATCTCCGCCTTTGCCGATCCGCATATCCGCCTTGCCCTGCGCTTCAGCGTGCCCGAGCAGCCGCCCGTGGCCGCCGTGCCCGAGGGCGAAAACGTGGTACCGGTCATGCCCGCAGCCGCCGCACAGGTGGACGCACCCGCAGCGCAGGAAGGCGAGGGGGAAAAGGACAGGGGTGAAGGCTCGCAGGTCGTAAGCCTTGCCGCCTTCCGCAAGCGCGGGCCGGGCGGGCCGGGCTGAGCCACATCAACCATCCGGGTGCGCCGGATGCACCGGACGCGCCCTGATTCGACAACGCCGCCACCCGGAACCAATCCGGGGGAAAAGGCAGAGGAGAGTGTCCGTTGAACGTATCCGCACCCGCGCGCAAGCCATTCGTGTATGGCCCGCTCTTTCCGTTGCATGATGATGACACACCGTGGAAGAAGCTTGAGGTCGAGGGCATCACCACCTCGACCCTCGCGGGCCGCACGGTGGTCCATGTCCGCCCCGAGGCGCTGACGGCTCTGGCCGCCCGCGCCTTCAACGACGTGGCGCACCTGCTGCGGCCGGGCCATCTGGCGCAGCTTGCCAAGATCCTGAAAGACCCCGAGGCGTCGGAGAACGACCGCTTCGTGGCGATGGACCTGCTCAAGAACGCCTGCATCGCGGCCGGCGGCGTGCTGCCCATGTGCCAGGATACCGGCACGGCCATCGTGTACGGCAAGAAGGGCCAGCGCGTGTGGGTGGATGGCAATGAGGAGGAAGCCTTCTCGCGCGGGGTGTACGATACCTATACCGGCACGGCGCTGCGCTATTCGCAGATGGCCCCGGTCTCCATGTTCGAGGAAGTGAACACCGGCACCAACCTGCCGGTGCAGTTCCATATCTCGGCCACACCGGGCGACTACCATGCCGAGCAGATGGACCTGATGTTCATCGCCAAGGGTGGCGGGTCGGCCAACAAGACCTTCCTGTTCCAGGAGACGCGGGCGCTGCTCTCGAACAAGGAAAACCTGCTGAAATGGCTGGACGGCAAGATCCGCACGCTCGGCACCTCCGCCTGCCCGCCCTACCACCTTGCGGTGGTGATTGGCGGCATGTCCGCCGAGCAGAACCTCGAGACCGTCAAGCTCGCCTCCACCCGCTGGCTCGACAGCCTGCCCACCGAGGGCAGCGTGCACGGCCATGCCTTCCGTGATCTTGAGATGGAAGCGGAAATCCACAAGCTGACGCAGCGCCTCGGCATTGGCGCGCAGTTTGGCGGCAAGTATTTCTGCCATGACGTGCGCGTGGTGCGCCTGCCGCGCCATGGCGCGTCGCTGCCGGTGGGAATCGGGGTGTCGTGCTCGGCCGACCGGCAGGTCAAGGCGCGGATCACGGGCGATGGCGTGTTCCTTGAGCAGCTCGAGACCGATCCCGCCCGCTTCCTGCCCGAGACCACGGATGACGACCTCGAGGGCGAGGCGGTGCAGATCGACCTCAACCAGCCGATGGACGAGATCCGCCGCAAGCTCTCGCAGTATCCCGTGCGCACGCGCCTGTCGCTGACCGGCACGATGGTGGTGGCGCGCGACATCGCCCACGCCAAGTTCCGCGAGCGGCTGGAAAAGGGCGAGGGCCTGCCGCAATACCTCAAGGACCACCCCGTCTATTACGCCGGTCCCGCCAAGACGCCCGAGGGCATGCCCACCGGCGCGTTCGGCCCCACCACGGCTGGCCGCATGGACAGCTACGTTGCCATGCTGCAGAAGGCGGGCGGCTCGTACATCATGCTGGCCAAGGGCAACCGCTCGAAGGCCGTGCGCACTGCGTGCCACGAATATGGCGGCTTCTATCTCGGCTCCGTCGGTGGGCCTGCGGCCCGCCTTGCGCAGGACTGCATTCGCAAGGTCGAAGTGCTTGAATACCCCGAGCTGGGCATGGAAGCGGTGTGGAAGATCGAGGTCGAGAATTTTCCGGCCTTTATCGTGATCGACGACAAGGGTAATGATTTTTATGATGGCCTGACCGGCTGAACGTCACCCTGATGGGCGTCCGGCCTGCCTGAGTCGGGCCGGACAACCGAAGGTTAGGGAGCGCCATGCGTTTTACCGTCGATCGTCTTGACCACCTTGTGGTGAGTGTGCGGGACCTTGAGGTCTCGGCCTCGTGGTACCAGCGCGTGCTGGGCATGGAGCGCGAGGAATACGGGCGCAACAACCGCACGGCGCTGAAATTCGGCGGCCAGAAGATCAACCTCCGCCCGCACGGGGCCGAGGGCTGGGTCACGGCGGAAGATGCGCTGCCCGGCACCAATGACCTGTGCTTCACCACCGCGCTCAACAGCGTGGATGTGATTGAACACCTTGAAAAATGCGGTGTGCGCGTGACCGAAGGGCCGGTGGCCCGCCTTGGCGCGCTCGGGCCGGTCACCTCGGTTTACTGCCACGATCCGGATGGCAACCTGATCGAGATCGCCTCGTATCAGGGGTAGTACCGGATAAAAGGTTTTGGTGAAGCTTTTTTAAAAAGCTTTAAAAAAAACGCCGCCTTTTTGAGAAAAAAGGCGGCGCCCGAAAACGTCTCTTATTTCGGCTTCTTGCCATAAACGGCAGTCAGCCTGGCCGAGCCCAGGCTGTGCTGGTTGATTACGAACCCCACCATTGCGCCTGAGGCATCGCTCGGCAGTTCGATCTGCGCGATGTCAAGTGCATGGATGGTGAAGATGTAATGGTGGTCCGGCCCCGGCGGGGGGGCTGCGCCGCCATACACGTTGCCGCCAAAGTCGGTGCGCGTCATCTCGGCATGTTCGGGCAGGTTGTTGTCGCCCGAGCCCGCACCGGCGGGCAGTGAGGTGACGGTGGCAGGGATGTTGATGACAACCCAGTGCCACCAGCCCGAGCCGGTAGGCGCATCGGGGTCATACATGGTGATGGCGAAGCTCTTGGTCCCGGCGGGCGGGTCCTGCCATGCCAGCGGCGGCGAGATGTTGCCGCCGCAATAGCCCATGCCTTCAAACACCTGTGCTTCAGGCAGGCGGTCGCCATCGTTGAAGGAGCGGCTGGTCAGTGTAAACGTCATGTGGGTTTCCTGCTTTTCGCGCCGGGTGGCGCGAATAGGGGGAGGGTAATGGCGCCGGGAATTACCAGTTCTGGCTGATCAGCCAGAATTCTTCCGAGGTCAGGGTAATGACCTGGTCGTTGTTCTTGCTCTCGGCAGCGGCGCGGGCCAGCGCCTCGATGCGCTGGATCATGATGGTCTTGCGCTGGTGGGCCTCGCTGCGGTCCTTTTCTTCCACCGTTTCGAGCACATGCAGCGCGGTCTTGCAGGCGCGGGCAATGCGGACGGCATCAAGGGCGGCGTAGGACATGGCATAACTCCATAAATTTCGCGGCATCCGGCTGCGCCGGGTGCGGGCGGGAACATTCCCGTGCGGGAATCGCTGCCGCATTGTGGCTTTCCCGGCTGCGTCTGTCCAACGCCGCCATGCGGCAGGCGCAGGAAGCGTATTGGAAAATGGAATAAAAGTTTTTGGGTGCCGCCTTTTTTCAAAAAGGCGGTGTTCTTTGAAGCTTTTTGAAAAAAGCTTCACCAAAAACTTTTCCATGATTTGCGGCATATGCCGTGATCAGGCGTTTTCAGCAGTTTCTTTGTAAGGGTCATGAGAGTTCATGCTGGCAACCGGGGTGCGGATTCCGTAAAGGGGGCCGCATGACGGATCTGGTTTCTGATTTCGATTTCACCCTCCCGCCCACGAGCATCGCCGACCACCCGGCCCGCCCGCGTGACAGCGCGCGCCTGCTTGATGTGCCCGCGGCAGGCCCCTTCATCGACCGCCACGTGCGCGACCTGCCGGGCTGCCTGCGGCCCGGCGACATCCTGGTGGCCAATGACACGGCAGTCATTCCGGCCCAGCTTGCCGCCATGCGCGGCGAGGCCAAGATCGGCATAACGCTCGACCGAATCCTGCCCGATGGCTCATGGCATGTGCTGGCCCGCAACGCCCGCCGCCTGCGCCCGGGTGATACGCTCACTTTTGGCCGTAGCGCGGTTACGGCGGAGGTCATCAGCCGGGGCGATGCGGGCGACGTGACCCTGCGCTTCAGCGTGGAGGGTGCTGCATTCGACCAGTTCCTGCACGATGCGGGCAAGCTGGCCCTGCCGCCCTATATCGCCCGCCCCGATGGCCCGACCGAGGCAGACCGCAAGGACTACAGCACCATCTTCGCCCAGCATCGCGGTGCCGTGGCCGCCCCCACGGCAGGGCTGCACTTTACGCCTGACCTGCTGGCAGCACTCGATAGGGCAGGCGTGATCCGCCAGACCCTGACGCTGCATGTGGGCGCGGGCACCTTCCTGCCCATGCGCAGCGACCAGATTTCCGCCCACCGCATGCATGCCGAGCGTGGCACCATCTCGCCGCATGCGGCCCAGCGCATCAATGCCGCGCGGGCTGCAGGCGGGCGGATCGTGGCCGTCGGCACCACCTCGCTGCGGCTTTTGGAAAGTGCGACGGACGAGAACGGCACCGTCCATCCCTTCCATGGCGAGACGGCCATCTTCATCAGGCCCGGCTACCGCTTTCGCGCGGTGGACATGCTGCTGACCAATTTCCACCTGCCGCGCTCGACCCTGTTCATGCTGGTCTGCGCCTTTGGCGGCTACCACCGCATGCAGGCGGCCTATGCACATGCCATTACCAGCGGCTACCGCTTCTATTCCTATGGCGATGCCTGCCTGCTGCACCGCACCGAGGGAGACCTGCCATGACCACTTTCCGCTGGCGGCCCGAAGCCCGCTCCGGCCATGCCCGCGCGGGCTGGCTCGATACCGCGCATGGCACGGTGGCCACTCCCACCTTCATGCCCGTGGGTACGGTGGGCACGGTCAAGGCCATGACGATGGACAGCGTGCGTTCTACGGGCGCTGGCATCGTTCTGGGCAATACCTATCACCTCATGCTCCGTCCGGGGGCGGAGCGGGTGCGCCAGCTTGGTGGCCTGCACCGCTTCATGGACTGGCCGGGGCCGATCCTGACCGATTCGGGCGGGTTTCAGGTCATGTCGCTCGGCCCGCTGCGCAAGCTGGACCAGGACGGCGTGACCTTCCGCTCGCATATCGATGGCTCGAAGCACCGCCTCACCCCCGAGCGCTCGACCGACATCCAGCACGCGCTCGATGCCACCATCAGCATGTGCTTTGACGAATGCCCCGCCCTGCCTGCGGCGCCAGAGGTGATCGCGCAATCCATGCGCATGTCGATGCGCTGGGCGCAGCGGTGCCGCGCGGCGTTCGTGCAGCGGCCCGGTTATGCGCAGTACGGCATCATCCAGGGCGGCACCGAGCCGGAACTGCGGGCCGAGAGCGTGAAGGCGCTGACCGGCATCGGCTTCGAGGGCTATGCCATCGGTGGCCTTGCGGTGGGCGAGGGGCAGGAGCTGATGTTCTCCACCCTTGATTCCACCGTGCCGCTCATACCCGATGGTAGCCCGCGCTACCTGATGGGCGTCGGCACGCCCGATGACCTGCTCGGCGCGGTGGAGCGCGGGGTGGACATGTTCGACTGCGTCATGCCCACGCGGGCGGGGCGTACGGCGCGCGCCTATACCGAGCGCGGCACGCTCAACATCCGCAATGCGCGGCATGCCAGCGATTCGCGGCCCATCTCGCCGCATTGCGACTGCCTGGCCTGTTCGCGCCATAGCCGCGCCTACCTGCACCACCTGTTCCGCGCCAACGAGATGCTCGGCCCCATGCTTCTGACATGGCACAACATCGCCTATTACCAGCGGCTGATGCGTGGCATGCGGGCGGCCATTGTCGATGGCACGTTCGAAGCCCACGCCGCCCACCTGCGGGCGCAGTGGGCGATGGATGACTGGAGTGGGGATGAAATGCCCTTTCCCGACATTCCGCCCGTGCCCTGATGGCCAGCATGCCCCCTGATCCGGCCCGGCTTGCGGCCCGCATCGAAGCCCATGCGCGCGCGCTGGGCTTCGATGCCGTGGGTTTTGCGCCAGCGCGGCTTGATGAGGCGACGCGCGCCCGCCTTGCCGCCTTTGTGGAGAACGGATTTGCGGGCAGCATGGGCTGGATGGCCGAGCGCATGGCCCAGCGCGGCGACCCTGCCAGCCTGTGGCCCGCGGTGCGCAGCGTCATCGCGCTGGGGCTGAACTACGCGCCGCCGGGCGACGCGCTGGCCACTACGCGGGTGCCCGATGCGGGCAATATTTCCGTCTATGCCCGCAACCGCGACTATCACGACGTGGTCAAGGGCATGCTCAAGCATCTGGCGCAGTTTGTGGTCAACGAGGGCCGGCGGGCTGGTCTTGAGGCAGAGGTCAAGGTGTTTGTCGATACCGCCCCGGTCATGGAAAAGCCGCTGGCGCAGAATGCGGGGCTGGGCTGGCAGGGCAAGCATACCTCGCTGGTGTCGCGCCAGCACGGGAGCTGGCTGTTCCTGGGCGAGGTCTATACCACGCTCGACCTGCCGCAATCCGTCCCCTCGGGCGGGGGGTGCGGCACCTGCACCCGCTGCCTCGATGCCTGCCCGACCGATGCCTTTCCCGCCTCCGGCGTGATGGATGCGCGGCGGTGCATCTCCTACCTCACCATTGAGAACCGCGACCCGATTCCCGAGGCCCTGCGCCCGGCCATGGGCAACCGCATCTATGGCTGCGATGACTGCCTTGCCGTGTGCCCGTGGAACCGGTTCGCGCAGGCGACTGGCCACATGAAGCTTGCCGCGCGCGATGACCTGCGCGCCCCCGCGCTACGCGAACTTGCGGCGCTGGATGATGCGGGGTTCCGGGCGCGTTTTTCCGGCTCGCCCATCAAGCGCATCGGGCGCAACCGGTTCGTGCGCAACGTGGCGGTAGCCATTGGTAATAGCGGGCAGGCGGCCCTGCGCCCGGCAGTCGCCCGCCTGTGCAATGACCCCGACCCAGTGGTGGCCGAGGCCGCGCAATGGGCCACCCTGCGGCTGCCCGCATGAGCGCGCCGCCCGCCATGCCGCTGCCCGCCCAGCGCGGCGCGCGGATGTTGCAAAAGCGCAGCCTCAACCTGTCGGGCCACCGCACCTCCGTTGCGCTGGAGCCAGAGTTCTGGCACGCGCTGCACCTCATTGCACAGGCACGCGGGCTGGCGCTGGCGGCCCTTGTGGGGCAGGTCGATGCCGCGCGTCCGCCTGACCGGCCCCTGGCGTCCGCCCTGCGGGTGGAGGCATTGCGCGAATGGATGCCAGCCCTGCCGGAAATGGCTGGTGGGGAAAGGCAAGATCAGTTGGGTTGACCGGGCAATCGTGCTAGCGTTGCGGCATGGCGATCTGGGGCAAGATTTTTGGTGGCGTTGCGGGGTTCGCGGTTGGCGGCCCCATGGGCGCGGTCGTGGGCACGGCGCTCGGGCACGCGGCGGATAACGGCTCGTTGCTGGAAACCCCGGCAGGCGGCTGGACCGACCGCTGGGGCCCGCGGCTCAATGCCGACCCCAACGGGGCGGCCACCTTCATGGCTGCCAAGATGGCAGCCGCCATGGGCAAGCGCGACCAGTTATACGGGTTGGTCATCATTGTCCTGTCCGCCAAGGTGGCCAAGTGCGACGGGCCGGTGAACCGCGCCGAGATCGACGCGTTCAAGCGCCGCTTCCAGCTGCCGCCCGAGAACATGAAGGAAGTGGGGCGCCTGTTCGACAACGCCCGCCAGCGCACCGATGACTACAAGGCCTTCGCCACCGAACTGGGGCGCGCCTTTGCCAACAAGACCGACATGCTCGAGGAGGCACTGGCCGCGCTGTTCGTCATTGCCCGCGCCGATGGTGACGTGAACGTGCAGGAGGAAGCCTTCCTGCGCGGCGTGCACAGGGCCTTCAACCTCAGCCCCGGTGCGTGGGACCGCGCGCGCGAAGGCGGCGCCCGCCCCGGCGTGAGCGAAATCAGCGCCTATGAGGTGCTGGGCATTTCACGCGATGCCAGCGATCACGAAGTGCGCGTGGCCTGGCGCCGCCTCGTGCGTGAGAACCACCCCGATGCGCTGTGCTCACGTGGCGCGAGTGAAGCCGAACGCGCGCAGGGCCAGACCCGGACTGCCGAGATCAACGCGGCATGGGACCGGATCAAGCGTGATCGCAAGCTGTAAGGCCCTGTCGATAAGATCCGTGCCCTGACTCATAAAAAGCGGCACGGATCAACCATCGGACGGTCATGGGGCGCGGGCTGCACCTGAAGCAGGCTGAACGGGTTGCTACGGGCGTTTGTCTACAGCTTCCAGCCAAACAATATCATCTCCGCCAGGATAGGGGCTGGATCCCGATCAGGATCGGGGGGATGCGACCGGACTTTCCACCCGATGCACGGCACCCGGCGGCAGGTAGAGATTTTCGGTTTCCCGTATCAGGGCAGTTTCGTCAGTGCGCGTCACCTGCTGCCCAAACATGCCTTCTGGCGCATTTCGCCGCAGCCATCGCACAGGCACAAGAGGCCGGACAGGTTGCCGTTTCCGGGCTTCCCGGCCGCGCCCGGATGTGCGTGGCGCTTTTTAATCACCGCTCACGCAGCGAACCCCCGCACACCCTCGCGCAGTGGGCTGACATCCCGATCGGGACTCCAGCCTCTGCCCGCGCCCCCACTTTTTGCGTGATCTGATTCCTGCACTCAGGTCGTGGGCTTCTTTTTCTCCAGCAGGCGACGCAGCGCCGTGCCGACCGTATGCGCCAGTGCGCGATAGGCCTGGCCTGCCGGGCTGTCGGGGGCGGCGATCACGATGGGGGCACCCTCATCGGCACTGGCGCGGATATCGGCCAGCAGCGGGATCTCGCCCAGAAAGGGCACGCCCATTTTTTCGGCTTCCGCCCGTGCCCCACCATGGCCGAACAGTTCGGTGCGGTGGTTGCAGTTGGGGCAGCAGAAATAGGACATGTTCTCCACAACGCCCAGCACCGGCACGTTCATCTTCTCGAACATGGCAACACCGCGCCGGGCATCGAGCAGGGCGATGTCCTGCGGGGTGGAAACGATAATGGCTCCGGCCAGCGCGGTTTTCTGTGCAAGGGTCAACTGGGCGTCACCCGTGCCGGGCGGCATGTCCACCACCAGCACGTCAAGCGCGCCCCATTCCACATCGCCCAGCAGCTGGCCAATGGCGCCCATCACCATCGGCCCGCGCCAGATCATGGCCTTGTCCTCTTCCACCAGCATGCCGATCGACATGGCGGAAATGCCCCATTCATGCGGCGGAATCAGGCGGCCATCGCGTACTTCGGGCTGGCCGTGCACGCCCATCATGCGTGGCAGGGAGGGGCCATGCACGTCGGCATCCATCAGCCCCACCTTCAGCCCTTCCAGCCCCAGCCCCACGGCAAGGTTGACCGCCGTGGTGGACTTGCCAACGCCCCCCTTGCCCGAGGCCACGGCAATGACCACGCCCACGCCTGCGGGCAGCGGGCCGGTGGGGGCCTTCCTGCCCGCCTTGCCACCGCCAAGGTTGAGCGGGCGGTGGCCGCCGCCTGCCGCAGGCGCGGGCGTGGTGGGTGCCGGGGCCGGGCGGTGCGCGGTCAGGATGACACTGGCCCCCGTGCTGCCGGGAACCGTGGCAACAAGGGCGCGTTCGAGTGCGGGTAGCAGGGGCTGCAGGCGTTCGGCCCGCGCCCGGTCTGTCGCCAGGGCGACATGGAGCACGCCGTCACGCATCATGAAGGCATCAAGGCTGCCCAGCTCCGCAACACTTGCGGCCCTGTCGTCCGTGCGCACCTGTCGCAGCACGGTTTCTATGGTTGCCCGGTCGGGACTGGTCATGGTTGCGCTCCCTGCTCTCTCGCCCGTGCGGGTATAGAAGGGGTGGGGCAGGGTGGTCGAGTCATGAAACGGTGCGCAGGCGCCACCGGCGCGCCATGACAGTGTTGCGGGGCATCCCTGCCATGATGAGAATGGTTTGCGATCCGATTTGCTGCTTTACGCTCATCGGGGCGCCGCCGGGCCACGGTCCGGGCGCATCGTGTTGAGGCAGGCAGGGAACATCATGGGCATTTCCAGCGAGCGGGCGCAGGCCCCGCACCGGCGTGACCACCGTATCGACGCCCTGCGGGGTGCGGCCCTCCTCATGATGTGCATCGACCATATCCCCCAGAACTGGCTCAACCGCTTTACCATGCGCAATATCGGCTTTGCCGATGCGGCGGAGGTGTTCGTGCTGCTGGCGGGCTATGCCTCATGGCTGGCTTACGGGCGGGCCTTTGCCAAAAAGCCGGTGGTCGCGGTTCTGGCCCGTATCGGGCGGCGGTGCTGGCAGCTTTACGTGTTCCAGATCGTGATGGTGGTGGTGTGTATCGCCACCATCCGAATCTGGCGGCATTTCTGGCCGGTGCCGGTTGATTTTTTAGAGCCGGAACTGGCGCATGGGCTGGATTCGGCATGGCGGGTGCTCTCGCTCGTGGCGTTGCCGGGCAACCTCAACATCCTGCCGCTCTATATCGTGCTGCTGCTGGGTTTCGCCCCGCTTTACGCCCTGCTGCGCGGGGTGGGCACGCCCGTGGTGCTGGGGCTGAGTGCGGCGGTGTGGCTGGGGGTGAATTATGACCCGCGGCTGAACTTTCCCAACTGGCTCGACCCTGATGGCTGGTATTTCGACCCGCTGGCCTGGCAGTTCCTGTTCGTGCTGGGCGTGTGCGCCGCCCGGGTTGCGGGCCGGCATGATGGCAGCCTGCCGCGCGCGCGCTGGCTTGCGGCGCTGTGCGCGCTTTACCTGGTGTTCTCCGCCGTGCAGTCCTTTCCGTGGACGGACTGGGGCTTTGCCGATCTGAGGCCCGTGGTCATGGCGCTGCCGGACAAGATGATCCTCTCGCCATGGCGGCTGGTTGATGTGCTGGCCCTGTTCTACCTCGTGCAGTCCTCACCGCGCGCCACCGTGTGGGCCAATGCGCGGCCGGGCCAGCTCATGGCGCTGTTTGGCCGCCACTCGCTGGAAATCTTCACCGCAGGCACGCTGGTCGACCTGTACGGGCGGCTGGTGCTGACCAGTTTCGGCACGGGGTGGATGATGCAGGTGGCGGTGAACGTGGCGGGATTTTACGTGCTGCTGGCCGTAGCAAGGGTGAAGGAACGCCAGCGCGTGGCGGCAAGGCAGGGCCGGGCGGCATCGGTGCCCGCGGGCGCCCCGCTGTGCCGGGGCTGAAGCCGTGGTTTCCGCCCCCGTGAAGGGCGTGATATAGGTGCCCGTCCGATCGATCCCGTTCAGCAGGATTTAAGAGTCCCATGTCCTTTCGCGCCGCAGTCTTTTCCCGATCCTGCCTTGCCATGGGGCTGGTCACGGCCCTAGGGGCCCAGGCCGCCCGCGCGGTCGATACCGCCCCGGCGTCAACACCCGTTCCGGCCCCCGCCACGCCGCCTGCCCCGGCCGCCCCCCTGCGCCTGCCCGGCGAGGGGCGCAACATGCCCGACAGCTTTGCCGACCTTGCGGCCCGGCTGCTGCCCGCCGTGGTGAACGTGTCCACCACCGAGATGGTCCGCCCCGGCGAGGACGATGACGACGGCGATGATGGCGACAGCACGCCCCAGGTGCCCAACTTCCCCGAAGGCTCGCCGTTCGAGAAATTCTTCCACGACTTCATGAACCGCCAGGACAGCCCCAACGCGCCGCCGCGCAAGATGCAGGCGCTGGGCTCGGGCTTCATCATCGACCCCTCCGGCGTGGTCGTGACCAACAACCACGTCGTGCGCCATGCCGACCAGATCACCATCACGCTGCAGGACAACACCGTGCTCAAGGCCCGCCTGCTCGGCCATGACGACCGCACCGACCTTGCCGTGCTGAAGGTGGATAGCCCCAAGCCCCTGCCCGCCGTGCCGTTTGGCGATAGCGACCACGCCCGCGTGGGCGACTGGGTGCTGGCGATCGGCAACCCGTTCGGTCTGTCGGGCACGGTGACGGCGGGCATCGTCTCCTCGCGCGGGCGCAATATCGAGCAGGGGCCGTATGATGATTTCATCCAGACCGATGCGCCCATCAACAAGGGCAATTCCGGCGGCCCGCTGTTCAACCTGCGCGGCGAGGTGATCGGCATCAATACCGCCATCTACTCGCCTTCGGGCGGGTCGGTCGGCATCGGCTTCTCCATTCCCTCGGCTGAGGCGCAGGGCATCATCGAGCAGTTGCGCCATCGTGGCCGGGTCACGCGCGGGTGGATTGGCGTGCGCATTCAGGACGTGACGCAGGAAATTGCCGATGGGCTGGGCCTGAAAAGCCCCCATGGCGCGCTGATCGCGGGCGTCGAGCCCAAGGGGCCTGCGGCGGTGGCGCATCTGCAGACCGGTGATGTGATCCAGAGCCTGAACGGCAAGGATATCGATGGCCGCGCCCTGCCGCGCCTCGTGGCCGAGCTTGCGGGCGGCAGCATCGCGCATCTGGGCATCTGGCGTAAGGGCCAGCAGATGACCGTGGCCATTACCATCGGCGCCCTGCCTGAGGAAAAGACCGACAAGGCCGACAGCAAGCCCGCCAGCAAGAACCCCGCCCAGGGCAGCCTGGCCATTGCGGGTATGGGCTTTACGGTAGGCGAGATCGACGATATCGCGCGCCAGAAATACAACATGGCCGAAGGGCAGAAGGGCGTGCTGGTGACTGGCGTGACCGATGACAGCCCCGCCGCCGAGCGCGGCCTGCGCCCCGGTGACGTGGTGACCGAGGTGCAGCAGGCAGCCGTGAACACGCCCGCCGACCTGCGCCGCCAGATCGATGCCGCCCGCGCCCAGCACCGCAAGACCGTGCTGTTCCTGGTGCAGAACGCCGATGGCCTGCGCTGGGTGCCCTTCCCCCTGCCTGAAGGGGGCGGGCACTGATCTGCATGCCTGAGCGCCTGAAGAACCTGCTTTATTCCATCATGGGGCCGGGCACGTGGCGGCAGGTCGTGCGGATGAATGTCTCGCTCATCCTGTCCGGCATCGTCGCCACCGTCATCCATCTTGATGAGCCGGTCTGGGCGCTCATCACCTCGGTCATCGTCATCACCCAGAGCCGCCTGACGCAGACACTCTCGACAGGGCGCGAGCAGATCGTGGGCACGCTCATCGGCGCTGCGGCGGGCATGTCCGCCATTGCGCTCGAGCAGTATACTTCGCTCTCGGTGGGCATGGTGTTCTGGGTCATGCTCATGCCGCTTGCCGTGCTGGTGGCGCTGCGGCCCAAGATGCGGGTGGCCATTGTCACCCTCATGGTGGTGCTGCTGTTCCCCGCCACGGGCGAGCCGTTTTCGCGGCCGCTGCAGCGCATCGCCTCGATCATGACCGGGGTCGTGGTGTCGTTTGCGGTGTCGTTCTTCGTGCTGCGCGGCGAGGCGCGGCGCGAGGTGCTGGGCAATGCCGCAAGCCTGCTGCGCCGCCTGTCCGACCTGCTTTCGGGCGCGTTGCACAATCACCCCGACCATGACGCGCTGGCCACCATTGATACGATGTGCCGCTCCCTGTTGCAGGACCTTAATGACGGCGTGCAGGAGGCGGAGGTGGAGCACCCGTCTTCGCTGGCGAAGCACGACCCGCTGGTGCTGCGCCTGCCGGGGCTTTTGCGCCGCATCCGCTCGGATGCCATTTTCATCGCGCGCGCGGGCACCGAAGGCGAAACCGCCCATACGGGTGACATCCTGGCCCATGAGCGTGACATGCTGGCCGATGTGCTGGGCCAGATGGCCGCGCGGTGCGACATGCTGGCCAGGACCCGCCGGGGCCACGCCCTGCCCGATGATGACATGCGCCCCCTGCTTGACCGGCTTGAACAGCAGGGCGGGGAACACTGGACCCCTGTCATGCGTTTCGCTGTTGGCCTGCTGCATGCCGACATGCGGCTGGCCGTGCGGAATATCTGGTCGGACGGGCGCACGGATGATGGTCCGTTCCCGCTTGATGGCCACCCGCTGGTGGCCGAGGCCGGATTTGAGCCCGCGGGCAAGGCTGCCTCCGTTCCCATGCCGGAGGGTCGTGCCCGCCCCTCACCCTGAAGGAGCACAAGAATACCATGCTGAACGAAACAACCCTCACTACCCTTCCCGCTGGCGTGCAGGCGCTGGCCTACAGGCGTGAGGCGGTAGGGCGAGGGATCGTTCATTTTGGCGTGGGCAATTTCTTCCGCGCGCATGAGGCGTGGTACGTCAATCAGTGCCTTGGCCTGCCGGGGCAGTCGCAATGGGGCATCGTGGGCGTGGGGCTGAACGGTGGCCCGCGCGGGGAGGCCAAGGCGCGCCAGTTCCAGCAGCAGGACTGCCTGTATTCCCTGACCGAGGTGGCCGCCGATGGCGCGCGCACCGTCTCCATCATCGGGGCGCTGCGCGAATACCTGCTCGCCCCCGCCGACCCCGAGGCCGTGCTGGCCCGGCTGGCCGACCCCGAAACCCGCATCGTCAGCATGACGATTACCGAGGGCGGCTACAATATCGATGAGAAAACCGGGCTTTTCCGCCTTGATGAGGCGGGCGTGAGCGCGGACCTTGCCCATCCGCGCAGGCCGGCTACCGTGTTCGGTTACGTGGTGGAGGGGCTGCGCCGCAGGCGCGAGGCGGGCGTGCCGCCCTTTACCGTGCTTTCATGTGATAACCTGCGCAGCAATGGCCATGTCGCCCGGGCAGCCTTTGTGGGCTATGCCCGCGCGGTTGACCCCGATCTGGCCGGGTGGATCGAGGCCAACGTCACCTTCCCGTGCTCCATGGTCGACCGCATCACGCCCGGCGTGGACCGCGCCACGCGCCAGGCGCTGAACGAGGCCAGCGGTCTTGATGACGAACTGCCCGTGCTGGCGGAGGATTTCAGCCAGTGGGTGCTGGAGGACAATTTCTGCAATGGCCGCCCCGCGCTGGAAAAGGCAGGCGTGCAGTTTGTTGATGACGTGGCGGGCTATGAGCAGGTGAAGGTGCGCATGCTCAACGCATCGCACATCCTGCTGGGGGCCGTGGGCCTGCTGCTTGGCTACCGCTACGCGCATGAAACCGTGGCCGATGCCGACCTCGAGCGCCTGGCCAACGCTTACTGGACGCTTGACGCCATGCCGCAGATCGATGCGCCGGCGGATTTTGACCTTGATGCCTATCGCCGGCGGCTGCTCAGCCGTTTCTCCAACCAGGCAGTGGCCGATACGCTGCTGCGGATCTGTAGTGACGGGGCCTCGAAGGTGCGGGTGTTCTGGACCGATACCGTGCGCCGCTCGCTCGAGAGCGGGCATGACCTGGGCCGCATCGCCTTCGGCATTGCCGCCTACCTCGAGATGCTGCGTGGCCGTGACGAGACGGGCGAAAGCTATGCCCCGCTCGAGCCCACGCTCGATGCCGATGACATGGCGCTGGTCAATGAGGCCAATCTTGCCGCAGCCCTGGCCCTGCCGGCCTTTGATGGCTGGCGTGACATGGATGCGGCAGCGCTTGACGCCGCCGTGGTGGCCACGCGCCGCGCCATCCGTGAACGCGGGGTGCGGGCCGTCATGAAGGAACTGTAAAAAGTTTCTGGTGCAGCTTTTTTCAAAAGGTTTCGCGACCTTTATTATTTTGAAATATGTCCGCTGCCCGGCGCATGGGGCAGGCATCCGCGCCATAGCTTGCGGTAATGGCGGCGGGCACCTCAGGTATTGGCGCAAACCCCAGATGCGCCCAGAGCGCGCGCGCCCCTTCCGCGGCCATCAGGGCCAGCCATTTCACGCCATGCAGGCGCGCCTGCGCACCGAGATGGCGCAGCGCCGCATGGGCATGGCCCTGACCGCGCAGCGCGGGATCGATAGCAATATCATGCAGATACCAGCAGTCGGGCCGGGCGGGCAGGCGGCCAAGGAGGGTATCGAGCGCGGGCGGGTGGGCCATGCGCCACGGGTGGCTCAGCATGTAGCCGCGCACCTGCCCGTCCGGCTTGACCAATACCTGGCAGCCCGCCGGGCACAGGCTGCGGCGTTCATCAAGCACCTCCGCCCGTTCGGGGCAGCCGGGGTGCATCCGGGCGGCGAGTGCTGCCACAGCAGGCAGATGGCCCGGCTGCATCGGGGCCCATGAAGCCGAAGGTGACCCCGATGCGGGGGCAGGGTGGTACATAATGGGAAAAATCCATTCCAGATAAGGATATTTCAGGTAGAAGAGGCCATTATCATAGCGGCCTGCCGGGAGTATGGAAAACATGACACAGATGCGCCTGACCTTGCGGCTCGACGCCGATGGCACGCCCCTGCTCGGGCATGGCAAGATCCGCCTGCTCGAGCAGATTGGCGAGACCGGCTCGATCTCGGCGGCCGCACGGGCCATGGGCATGTCCTACCGGCGGGCGTGGCTGTTGGTTGAGGCGATGAATACCACTTTCGCCCGCCCGCTGGTCAGCGCGCGACCGGGCGGCGGCGGCGGGGCCGGCCTTTCGGCGGAGGGGGAGGCGGTGCTGCGCCTGTACCGTGAAATCGAACAGGCTGCGCGCGAGGCCGTACGGGGCCCACTTGAAACATTGGCAGGCATGTGTTCATCCACGCCGTGAAAAAGCCATCAGCACTGTTGATCACGGTTGTGGCATAAGTGCCTTTGCCCAGTGGTAAAAAATTAAGAATAAATGTGTCAGCACTTCTGAAAAGAAGAACGGACTGGAGTTGAACTAGGTGTTACGACGTAATTTCATGAAAGCGGGCACGGCCCTGTCCGCCCTGTCGGTCGTGGGGTTTGCCGCGCCACGCGCAGCCAGGGCAACCCAGAGCAGCAATTTTGATTCCAACACGGTTCGCACCCTGGCCCACCAGTTGTCGCAGCAGGCTTACCAGCCGCCTTCCCAGTCCTTGCCCACAGCCCTGCGCAACCTGAATTTCGATCAGTACAATTCCATGGCCTATCGCCCCGAGCAGGCGCTGTGGCATGGTGAGAACCTCGGTTTCGAGGTCGAGTTCTTTCCCCGTGGCTATCTGTACGCGCCCCGGATCGACATGAACGAGGTGGTTGATGGCCAGAGCCGCCCCATCGCCTTCAACCCCGACATGTTTACCTATAACGACCCCGCCCTGCGCGTGAATGATGATATCGGCTTTGCCGGGCTGCGCCTGCGCGCGCCCATCAATACGCCGGGCGTGATGGAGGAGTTCTGCGTCTTCCTCGGCGCGTCCTATTTCCGCGCCGTGGCCAAGGGGCAGACCTATGGCCTGTCCGCCCGTGGCTTCGCCAATGGCACCGGCGACCCGACGGGCGAGGAATTCGCCCTGTTCCGTGCCTTCTGGCTGGAAAAGCCCAAGGCGGGCGTGGATAGCGTGGTGCTGCATGCGCTGCTCGACAGCCCCTCGCTCACCGGTGCGTTCCGCTTTACCATCCGCCCCGGCGAGACCACGGTGTTTGACGTGCAGTCCTCGCTTTACCCGCGCAAGGCGATTGCCGAGTCTGGCATCGCCCCGCTCACCGGCATGTTCTATTTTGATGCCAATGACCGCTCGCACGTGGATGACTGGCGCCCCGCCGCCCATGACAGCGAGGGGCTTTCCATGTGGACCGGCAGCGGCCAGCAGTTGTGGCGCCCGCTGCGCAACCCGCGTGACCTGCAGTTCTCCGCCTTTACCGATGTGCGGCCGCATGGCTTTGGCCTGATGCAGCGCAAGCGTGCCTTTGCTGACTTCGAGGACGTGGCGCTGAATTACGAAAAGCGCCCCTCGCTATGGATCGAGCCGATCGGGGACTGGGGGGCAGGGGCGGTTGACCTGGTGGAAATCCCCACCCCCAACGAGGTCAATGACAACATCGTCTCGTTCTGGCGCCCGCAGGAGCCGCTCGCCGCTGGCCGTGAATACGTGTTCACCTACCGCATGTACTGGGGGTGGGATACGCCGTGGCCCACGAAGCTTGCGCGCATCGCCGCGACCCGCGTGGGGGATGCGACCGATGATTCGCATACGCGCTTCTTCGATCTCGATTTTACCGGCATGCCCTTCGACAAACTGCCTGATAACCCGCATTTCCACCTGCAATGCCGTACCTCGGCGGGGGAAATCCGCAATGTGGTGGTCGAGCCGGTCGAGCCCATCCATGGCTGGCGCAGCACGTTCGAGTTTGCCCCCAATGATGCCAAGGTGGCGGAACTGAACTGCGTGCTGGCCGATGACAATGGCCCGGTATCAGAAGAATGGGTCTATCGATGGACGCCATAGGGGCGCCACCGCGCCCGGCCCGGCCCGTGCCGCCTGCCAGCCTGCTGCCGCAGGGCTGGGCCGCCCTGCCGCCCGAAGCCCCGCTCGACATGCCCGTGCGCGCGCTCGAAGCCGAGCCCGACCGGCATGGCCGCCCCCCGGTGCCCACCACCGAGTGGCGGCTGATCGGGCTGCGGCGGCTGCTGGTGATTGGCGGCGCCGTGGCCATGACCGCCATGGCCGGTTACGAGATGGACCTCGTGTTCAATGCCGTGCAGCGCTCGGTGGCGGGCATGGTCATGCTGCTGCTGTTCGTCATGCTGTTCCTGTGGATCGCGCTGGCCTTTACCTCGGCGCTGGCGGGCTTTGCCTCCATGCTGGCGCATGGCGGGCTTGGGCTTGGCATCAGGCGCAGTGGCGCGCTGCCGCGGGTCACCACCCGCACGGCGCTGCTCATGCCCACCTATAATGAAGATCCGGGCCGCGTCATGGCCGGGCTGCGCGCCACCATCGACAGCCTGGGCGCCACGCGGCAGGAACGCGCGTTTGACGTGTTCATCCTGTCCGACACGACTGACCCCGACATCTGGGTGGCGGAGGAAGCCGCCTACATGGCCCTGTGCCGCGCCACGGGCTGGGGGGGGCGGCTGTTCTACCGCAGGCGCGCCGTCAATACCGACCGCAAGGCCGGCAATATTGGCGAATGGGTGCGCAATTATGGTGCGGCCTACCAGCAGATGATCACGCTCGATGCCGACAGCGTCATGTCGGGCGACGTGATCGTGCGCCTGACCTCGGCCATGGAAAACAATCCCGGCGTGGCCCTGATCCAGTCCCTGCCGGTGATCGTGAACGGGCGCACGCTGTTTGCGCGCATGCAGCAGTTCGCAGGCCGCGTGTATGGCCCGCTGATTGCCCACGGCATTGCCTGGTGGCACGGGTCGGAGGGCAATTACTGGGGGCATAACGCGGTCATCCGCACGGCAGCCTTTGCCGAGCAGGCGGGCATGCCGCACCTGCCGGGCCGCAAGCCCTTTGGCGGCGCGATCCTGAGCCATGACTTTGTCGAGGCGGCCCTCATGCGCCGTGGCGGCTGGGCCATTCACATGGTGCCCGCCCTGATGGGCTCCTATGAGGAAAGCCCGCCCTCGCTGACCGATATCGCCATCCGCGACCGGCGCTGGTGCCAGGGCAACCTGCAGCACGCCAAGGTGCTGCCCGCGCGGGGGCTGCACTGGGTCAGCCGCATGCACATGCTCATGGGCATCGGCTCCTATGTCACGGCACCGCTATGGCTGGTTTTCCTGCTCGTGGGCATTGTGGTCTCGCTGCAGAATCGCTTCTACAAGCCGGAATATTTTGGCGATACCAAGCTGCTCTACCCGCACTGGCCGCATGTTGACCCCGTGCAGGCGGAATACATGTTCATCGGCACCATGATCGTGCTGCTTGCCCCCAAGATTCTGGCCTACATGCTGCTGCTCATTGATGGTCCGCTGCGCCGGGGCTGCGGTGGCGCGATCATGGCGGCGGCCTCCATTATGGTCGAGACGCTGATCGGCGGCCTGATCGCGCCGATTGCCATGATGATCCAGACGGCGGGCGTGCTGTCCATCCTGCTGGGGCGTGATTCCGGCTGGAATGCGCAGCGGCGTGATGCGGGCGGCCTGCAGATCATGCAGAACGTGCGGCTGTACTGGGTGCATACGGTGCTGGGCATTGCACTGGCGGGGGCAGCGTGGAGTGTGTCGCTGCCGCTGTTTTTATGGATGCTGCCGGTCACGCTGGGGCTGGTCTGCGCCATTCCGCTTGCCGCCTTTACCGGCAGTGAAGCCGCAGGCCAGGCCCTGCGCCGCGCACGGCTGCTGCTCATCCCAGAGGAGACGGACCCGCCGCCGGTGCTACATGAGGCCATGACCTATATGGGCCAGATGGCAGGCCACCCGATACAGGAGGCCATTGCCGCCCTGCGCGCCCGTGGGGGGCTTTTGCGGGTGCACGAGATCATGCTGCCGCCGCCGCGCAGGCGGGGCGACCCGATCAACCCGGCGCTGCTGGTGGGGCTGCTCAAGCTGCGTGAGGCGCCTGACCTGGCCACGGCGGTGCGCGAACTCAACCGGGCGGAAAAATCCGCCGTGCTGGGCAGCGCCGAAGGGCTGCACCTGCTGGCGCAACTGCCTTGAAATGGTGAAAGTTTTGAGTGCCGTCTTTATTTTTCAGAAAGGCGGCATTCTCTTGAAGCTTTCTGGAAAAAGCTTAACCAGGAACTTCTATGGTTTCAGCGGGATGGCTGAAGGCCGGTCAGTCTGATGACGTGCCCTGCGGGGCGGAGACGGCTTCATCGCCTTCATCCGATCCATCAACCGACATGATCGCATCAAGCGAGTCGCACAGTTTCTTCTGGTTGGCGCTGGCAAGCGATCCGGGGTTGGCACACAGCTTGGCGGCATCGGGCACGCAGGATTCGGTGGCGTCCTCGTAGTCGGATTCCATCACGTCATGTGCCAGCGACAGGTTGGGATTGTGCGCGCTCTCGCCCGCCTCCTCAATCACCTTTTCCATCTTGTGCAGGTCGTCAAGCTTGTCGAGGCACGCCTTGCTGGCCAGGTCGGGCTTGAGGCGCAGCACATCCATGGCGCGCTGCACTTTCTGCGTGGCCAGGCTCTGCCCATGGGCCAGCGTGCTGAAGCCCGCAGAAGAAAGCAGCAATGCAACCGGCAGCGCGGCGAGGCGTAAAGACAGCTTGATGTTCACCATGACCGTTCCGTTTGTCCTGTCCCGACCACGAGGGGCAGCGCGGGCGCATCTGCCCCACCGGGGTGCGGCCCCGACTATGGCAGGAACCTACCCGGCGCGAAAGGTGGGGGTGGTGGGCGATGCATGCGGTCCATGCATAAAAATATCATCTGAAAGTTATTGATATAATAAGGAAGAAATCGGAATCGTGTCAAAATTTCGAAAATTCCCTTACATTCACGAGACTTTTTTAGTATAGATTATCCCCACTGAATATATTTTTCGTGTTTTGGCGGAGGTCGGAAACTATCCTGTTATTGTGAAATCGTTCGATACTGAAACGATTTTGTATATCTGGCCAATTCATGGTCTTTCCGGCGCTGGGAAATCACAGCATCGTGCGCGTTTTTCGGTGCGCTTTATGTGTTTTTTCATCGCATTGCTATGAAAGCCGCGCCAAGGGGCGCGTTTTCCTGCCGGATTGACGACTTGCGGCTGGTCACACGCATGAACAGCAGGTCTGCCAGGCATGATGCGCTGGCGTTTTGGCGCTTGTGCCGCCTGCCTGCCCCTCATGGTCGTGACCCGCACGGGTGGTTGCACGCCCGACTTGTGAAACTGAGTTCCGCACTGGTGTTTCCGGAAAGCCGGACTGTGCGGACGCAGCCTGCATCGACGCTCCGCAATGAGGCGGGGCCGCTCGTTTTCGTGTCGGCTGCCTGTGAAAGAGGAGACTCTCCCCTTGAAACAGACAGACAATCTGTCCGAATCAACGTCCCTGGCCGATCGGCTTGGCATTCCGGCCCCCCTGTTCTGGGGGTTCGTCGGTCTGCTGTTCTTCATGATCGGTGATGGTGTCGAGGCCGGCTACCTGGCGCCCTATCTTGAGGGGCAGGGCATTTCATCGCGCAATACGGCGCTTCTGTTCACCATCTATGGCGTGACCGTCTCCCTGTCCTCCTGGGCTTCGGGGCCGCTGTCCGACCTGTGGGGCCCCAAGCGGGTCATGTGGATCGGCCTTGCCATCTGGGGTGTGTTCGAGGTCGTGTTCCTGACCTTTGGCGTGGCCGTCAACAGCTATCCCATCATGCTGGCCGCCTACACCATGCGCGGTTTTGGCTACCCGCTGTTCACCTATGGCTTCCTGGTGTGGATCGCGGCTGCAACGCCGCCGCGCCAGCTTGGCTCGGCTGCCGGGTGGTTCTGGTTCGCGTTCTCGGGCGGGCTGCCCACGCTGGGTTCGCTGTTCGCCAGCTTCTCCATTCCGCTGATCGGCGAGATGGCGACGTTCTGGTCCTCGCTGGGTCTGGTCATGTTTGGTGGCCTGCTGGCCCTGCTCATGACGCGTGAGCCCATCGGCTCGCGCCGCCTGGCCCCCGTGGGTACCAAGCCGGCCACGATCTTCTTCAGTTCGATCAGCATCCTGTGGCGTGAGCCCAAGACGTTTGTCGCCATGATCGTGCGCACCATCAACACGTCGTCGGAATATGCGTTCCTGGTGATCATGCCGGCGTTCTTCACCAAGGTCATCGGCTTCTCGCTGTCGCAGTGGCTGCAGCTCCTGTCGATCATCTTCCTGTCGAACATCCTGGTGAACCTCGTGTCCGGCATCACGGCGGACCGTCTGGGCCACCGCACCGTTGTCGCCCTGTTCGGCTGTGTTGGTGCCGCGATCACGGTGCCGCTGTTCTACTACGTGCCGCAGATGTTCCCCGGCAACTTCGCCATCGCCGCCGTGATGGGCGCGCTGTATGGCGCCACTATTGCCGCCTTCGTGCCGCTGTCCGGCCTGGTGCCGCAGATCTGCCCGAAGGAAAAGGCCGCTGCCCTGTCCGCCCTGGGTCTGGGCGCGGGTGCGAGCACCTGGGTTGGCCCGGCCATCGTGACGTGGTTCGAAAGCTGGCACGGCATCGAGGGGATCATCTGGATCTTCTGTGGCCTGTATGTGGCCTCGGCCGCGCTGACGCTGGTGCTGACGGTCTCGCCCGAAGCCCGCCGCTACATTGATGAAGCCGCGGCCCGCGGTGACGTGGCGGAGGAAGTGACGCTGGGTCACTGATCCATCCACTTTTCCTGCCCCGCAGGCGCCTCAGGGGCCTGTGGGTCAAGCGGGCCTGCCCCCATGAAGGGGCAGGCCCGTTTTTTTATGGCGTATCGCAAAAATCAGAAGTTTTTGGTGAAGCTTTTTTCAAAAAGCTTGAGAAAAACACTGCCTTTTTAAAAAAAGGCGGCACCCAGAAACTTTTGATTGTGGGTCTGACGCCCGGCGTGACGATATGAAAAAGGCCGGAACCCTGTGGGCTCCGGCCTTTTCCTATGGATCAGAGGCTGCGTTCAGGCCGCCTGCGCGGGGAGCGCGGACGGTCGGCGCCGCCCGGTGCCGCCGTCTGTGTGTTGCGCCGGTCGGCTGTCTTGAGGGCAGGGGCGGCTGTCACTTCGCTTTCAAGCTGGCGGATGCGTTTTTGCACGCTTTCGCGCAGGGCGGGTGCGGTATGCGATTTCATGGAGGCCAGCGTCTCGCGCAGGTCGCGCAACTGCTTCTGCTTTTCGGCAAGGGTGCGACGGATCGGCTGGTTATCGGACATCTGTCCGTGGAATGCGCGCATGATAAGGATCCTGTGGACCTGTGGTCCAGGAAATGAGTTGTTAACCGTATTATGGAAAGAGGCGCAGCACGGACCACGCCTGCCCGGCCCGAGTGGGACGGGTGGCAGCGCGATGCATGATGAACCGGGGGGTTACCCCTCGTTCAGCGCAAGCACGTCGGCCAGCCCCTGTATCAGGGCCTGGCATTCGGCCTCCGTGCCAATGGTGATGCGGAGCCATTGTGCAATGCGCGGGGTCCGGAAATGACGCACAATGATCGCCCGCGCCCGCAGGGCTGCGGCAAGCTGTGCGCCGTCACGATCCGGATGCCGGGCGAATACGAAATTCGCCCGTGATGGCAGGACCTCGAACCCCATCTTTCCCAGGCTGTCTGTCAGCCTGTCGCGTGAGCTTATGATCCTGGCGCTGGTGTTTGCAAGCCATTCCCGATCTTCAATCGCGGCAATGGCACCCACCTGCGCCAGGCGGTCAAGCGGATAGGAGTTGAAACTGTCCTTGACGCGGGTCAGGGCTGCGATCAGGTCAGGCTGGCCAATGGCATAGCCCACCCGCAGCCCCGCCAGCGCGCTCGATTTGGAGAGCGTGCGCACCACGAGCAGGTTGGGGTGTTCTGCCACGAGGGGTATGGCCGTCTCGGCCCCGAAATCGACATAGGCTTCATCCACCACCACCACCGCATCGGGGTGGTCGCGCAGCAGGGTGCGGATGGCGTCCAGCCCGAGGGCGATGCCGGTGGGCGCGTTGGGGTTGGGCAGGATGATGCCGCCACACTGCCTGCGATAGGCCGCGATGTCGATGCCCATCGCCGCGTCAAGCGGCACGGTCTCATGGCGTATGCCATACAGCCCGCAATAGACGGGGTAGAAGCTGTAGGTAATGTCGGGGAAGAGCAGGGGAGCCTCATGGTTGAGCAGCCCCTGAAAGGCATGGGCAAGCACCTCATCCGAACCATTGCCCACGAACACATGGTCCACCGGCACGTCATGCGCGGTGGCAATGGCCGTGCACAGGCCGTGGGCCGTGGGGTCGGGGTAGAGGCGCAGCGTATCGTTGGTCGCCGCCCTGATGGCCTCGAGCACTCTGGGCGAGGGGCCGTACGGGCACTCGTTGGTATTCAGCTTGATCAGGTTGGCCATCCTGGGCTGCTCGCCCGGCACATACGGGGTCAGGCTGTGTACGATCGGGCTCCAGAAACGGCTCATCGGGGCGAATTCCACAAGGTCATGAACATGAAAACACGCCACGGCAACCGGGGCCGTGGCGGTGGCAAGGGGATGAAAAAACGGGCGTGGTTCAGCCCTGCGGGGCGGTGGCCGTATGCTTCATGGCCTCGAGCAGGGCGGTGTTGCCCTGCCGGGTGGCGAACAGGCGCGCACTGATGCCCTCGCCATCGCGCAGGTCGGGGTTGGCGCCGTGTTCAAGCAGGAAGGTGACCATGGGGTCGCGGTTGAACATCACTGCAAAGATCAGCGGCGTGCGGCCGACGAAATTGGGCACGTCAATGCCCGCGCCATGCGCCACGAGCACGCGCGCGCATGGCAGGTCGCCCTTGAAGGCCACGCCCGCGAGCGCGGTCGCCCCCTTGGCATCCTGCAGGTCGGGGCTGGCGCCGCCTTCCAGCAGGGCGCGCACGGTGGGTTCATGGCCGTTATAGGCAGCCAGGATCAGCGCGGTGTAGCCCTTGTCGTTGCGGGTATCGGGGTTGATGCCCGCCTTGAGGAATTCGGTAACGAGATCCGTCTGCCCATCCCGTGCCGCGGAGAGGAACAGGGTCTCGATTTCCGCGTTGCTGAAGGATTCGGGTGCGTCGGCGGCGGGGTCGCCGTGGGCGATTGTCTTGCTCATGTGCCTGCCTGGCTGGTCGGATTGCGCGAAACGGGGGCGGAGGCCGGTCCCGTCATGAGCGGGTGATCATAGGACGGTTCGGCTGAAAAGAACATCGGGCAATCATGCATCACCGGGCTGATCCCACGCAATGCCACGACACGCGCCATGGGCCATGATGCCCATCGTATCGGGCGGCAGGCCCGCGTCGCGCACGGCTTTTGCAAGGCGCTGGACCGGCTCGTCCATGGGTTCATCCGTCAGGCGGAAGGTGCCGAAATGCATGCCGATCCCGTGTCGCGCGCCAAGCTGGCGCAGGCCCGACAGCGCTTCCTCCGGGGTGGTGTGCACGCGCTCCATCAGCGCGCGCGGCTCATACGCGCCAATGGGCAGGAGCGCGATATCGGGCGGGCCAAGGCGCTGGCGGATCAGGCGCCAGTGGCGGCCATCGGCGGTGTCGCCTGCAAAGAACAGCTGGTGGCCGGCCTCGTCACGCAGCATGAAGCCGCCCCACAGGCTGGTATTGCGGTCAAAGGGCGTGCGGGCCGCGCCGTGGCGGGCAGGCGTGCAGGTGATGTGGATGCCGCCAGCGGCTACTGCCTGCCACCAGTCCAGCTCCATGATGCGCTTAAGCCCGGTCCTGCGCATGAAGCGCGCATTGGCGAGCGGGGTGACCACCAGCGGGTTGTCGCCACGGCGCGCGATGGCGCGCAGGCTGGGCAGGTCCATGTGGTCGTAATGTGCGTGCGAGACCAGCACGATGTCGATGCGTGGCAGGTCGGCCAGCCTGCGGCCGGGCGCGCGCACCCGCTTGGGCCCCAGGAAGGGCAGCGGGGAGCAGCGTTGCGAAAAGATCGGGTCGGTCAGGATGGTGAGCGCCGTGCCATCGGGCCGGGGCAGGCGGATGAGAAAGGTGCTGTGGCCGATAAAGGTCAGCTGCACCGTGTCGGGCGCGGGCAGGGCGTGCGGGTCGCCGGTGGGGGTGGGGTTTTCAATCCAGGTCGGCCAGTCCGATTTCGGGCGGTTCCACTGCCATTCGAGAATGGCGAGCCGCCGCAGGCGGCCGGGCTGCGTGCCCTCGGGGCAGATGGCGGGCGGGTTGAAAAAATGCGTGCCATCCGTGTGGTCGCTGGCGGGTGGCTGGGGCATGCGTGGGTCTCCATCTGCCGGCGTATCCAGGGGCAACAGGTGAACGGGCGGGTGGCCCTGTGTCAAATTCCCTGCCTGCGGGCGCGGTCGGGCGGAACCGGGGGCGGGCGCATGCGCTGGCACCTATGCGTGCCTGCCGGGCCGCCAGGGCGTGGATTGGATAACGGCTTGATGAGATGGCTTGTTCCGTCCCGAAGGTCGTGAGAAGGTACGCGCCGTGAAAAGCCTTTATCCCTGCGCCTTCCCGCTGCGCGCGTGCATGCGGGGCGGGCGGGCGCGGGTAGCGCGGAAAGAATAACAAGAAGGGTTGTCGGCTTCCGGCACGCGGCCCGGTTTGGTCGGAACAACAACCATGGCTGTAAGGAGGCCGGTCCCTCATGCGTTCCTTGTACACATCCCCCCTCATGGCTCCTGAAGGAGGTGGCGGCATGCCCACCAATATCGATACGCTGTGCATCAACACGATTCGCACGCTATCCATGGACGCGGTGCAGAAAGCGAATTCCGGCCACCCCGGCACGCCGATGGCGCTGGCACCCGTGGGCTACGCGCTGTGGCGCGACGTGCTGAACTATGACCCGGCCGAACCGCTCTGGCCCAACCGCGACCGCTTCGTGCTCTCGGTCGGCCATGCCTCGATGCTGCTTTACTCGCTCATCTACCTTGCCGGTATCCGCGATGTGCGCCCCGGCGGGGTCACCAATGACCGCCCGGCGCTCACGCTTGAAGACCTCGAGCAGTTCCGCCAGCTTGACTCGCTCACTCCCGGCCACCCGGAATATCACCACACCGCAGGTGTCGAGACCACGACCGGCCCGCTGGGCCAGGGCTGCGGCAACTCGGTGGGCATGGCCATGGCGGAAAAATGGCTGGCCGAGCGCTACAACCGCCCCGGCTTCACGCTGTTTGACCACCATGTCTATACGCTGTGCGGCGATGGCGACAACATGGAAGGCGTTGCCAGCGAGGCGGCCTCCATCGCAGGGCACCTCAGGCTGGGCAACCTGACATGGATCTATGACAGCAATCATATTTCCATCGAGGGCTCGACCAACATCGCCTTTACCGAGAGCGTGCACAAGCGCTTCGAGGCCTATGGCTGGCACGTGCTTGAACTCAAGGACGCCAACGACACCGGCGACCTGCGCCGCCTGCTGGCCGAGGCGAAGGCCGAGACGTCACGGCCCACGCTGATCATCGTCCACTCCATCATCGGCTGGGGCGCGCCACACCTTGCCGGCACGGCGGAAGCGCATGGCTCGCCGCTGGGTGCTGAGGAAATCCGCGAGACCAAGAAGTTCTACGGCTGGCCGGAAGACAAGAGCTTCTATGTGCCTGAAGGCGTGACCGAGCATTTCCGCGCAGGCATCGCCACGCGCGGGGCTGCTGCCAGCAAGGCGTGGAACGAACTGTTTGCCGCCTACCGCGCCAAATACCCCACCGAGGCCGCGCAGCTTGACCACATCTTCGCGGGCACCCTGCCCGAAGGGTGGGACAAGGACATCCCGGTCTTTGACGTGGACGCCAAGGGCGTTGCCTCGCGCGCAAGCTCGGGCAAGGTGCTCAACACCATCGCGAAAAATTACCCGTGGTTGATCGGCGGCTCGGCGGACCTTTCGCCTTCCACCAAGACGCACCTGACGTTCGAGGGCGCGGGCGACTTCCAGCCGCCGCAATGGGGCGGCACCTATGGCGGGCGCAACCTGCATTTTGGCGTGCGCGAGCATGCCATGGGCTCGGTCAGCAACGGTCTCGCGCTGTATGGCATCCGGGCCTACTGCTCGGGCTTCCTGATCTTCTCTGACTACATGAAGCCGCCCATCCGCCTTTCCGCGCTGATGAAGCTGCCGGTGACCTATATCTTCACCCATGACTCGATCGGCGTGGGCGAGGATGGGCCGACCCACCAGCCCATCGAGCAGCTGGCCCAGCTGCGCGCCACTCCGGGTGTTACGGTGCTGCGCCCCGCCGATGCCAATGAAGTGGCCGAAGCCTGGCGCACGCTGGTCCGTATTACCGACCGCCCCAGCGTGCTGGCCCTGAGCCGCCAGAACCTGCCCACCATCTGCCGCAAGACCTATGCGCCTGCATCGGGGCTGGCAAAAGGGGCCTATGTCCTTGCAGATGCGGATGGTCGTCCCGATGTCATCCTTATGGCGACAGGCAGCGAAGTGGGACTGATCATCAAGGCGGCAGAAAAGCTGAAGGCGGAGGGCATCAAGGTGCGCCTTGTGTCCATGCCGTCATGGGATCTGTTCGAGGCACAGCCCAAGACCTACCGCGACAGCGTGCTGCCGCCCGACATCACCGCCCGTGTTGCCGTCGAGCAGGCGGCACAGCTTGGCTGGGACCGTTATACCGGCCTTGCGGGCGAGACGATTGTCATGCACGGTTTTGGCGCTTCCGCCCCGGCGGGCGAACTGGAAGTGAAGTTTGGTTTCACGGTGGATGCCGTGGTGGCCGCCGCCCGCAGGCAGGCCGGAAAATAAAAGAACACGCAGGCAGGCAGGACACCCAGTCCTGCCTGTCGTGTTTTTGAGCAAAGTAGTATTGGCCGTGCGGGTTTGCCGCATTGCTGAAAAATAAAGGAAGCACAGTCAATGAGTGCGCGTGAATCTGGTGCTGAAAACCCATTAAAGGAACTGGCGCGTCTGGGTCAGTCCCCCTGGCTGGACTTCATCCAGCGCTCCTATACCAAGAATGGCAGCCTGAAGAAGCTGGTCGAGGAAGACGGCCTCAAGGGTGTGACCTCCAACCCCGCCATCTTCCAGAAGGCGATGGGCCAGGGCACCGATTACGATGCCCAGATCCGCGATGTGCTGGCACATCATGTGCTTGACGCGGGCGCGCTGTACGAACTGCTCGCCATTGATGACATCCGGGCCGCGGCCAAGGTGCTCTACCCCGTCTATGAACAGACGAAGGGGCTTGACGGTTATGTCAGCCTCGAGGTCTCGCCCTACCTTGCACGCGACACCAAGGGCACGCTGCACGAGGCGCTGCGCCTGTGGAAAGCGGTCGGCGCCCGCAACCTCATGATCAAGATTCCCGGCACGGAGGAAGGCGTTCCCGCCATCCGCGCCGCCATTGCCGAAGGGCTGAGCATCAACGTCACCCTGCTCTTCTCCATCGATGCGTATAAAAAGGTGCTCGAAGCCTACATCACCGGGCTGGAAGACCGCCTGGGCCGTGGCGAGAGCGTGAAGGGCATCGCCTCGGTCGCGTCCTTCTTCGTCAGCCGCATCGATGTGAAGATCGACAAGGAAATCGACGCCCGCGTGGCCGCAGGCGACAAGCATTCCGCCGAACTCAAGGCCCTGCGCGGCAAGGTCGCCATCGCCAACGCCAAGGCGGCCTATGAATACTGGCGCGAAGTGACCGCAAGCCCGCGCTGGAAGAAGCTGGCCGAGGCAGGCGCCAACCCGCAGCGCCTGCTGTGGGCGAGCACCGGCACCAAGGACAAGACCTATAGCGACGTGGTGTATGTCGATGGCCTGATCGGCCCCGACACGGTCAACACCATTCCGCCCGCAACCTTCGATGCCTTCCGTGAGCACGGCAAGGTGGCTGAGACGCTGACGCAGGACGTGGCGGGCGCGCTGCGGGTGCTCGATGAGGCCAAGAGCCTTGGCCTCGACCTTGATGGTGTCACACGCAAGCTGGTCGATGAAGGCGTTGCCTCCTTTGCCGATGCGTTTGACGACCTGCTCGGCTCGGTCGCGGCCAAGCAGGCGGCGTTCCTGGGCAAGAAGGTCACCTCCACCGCGCTCAAGCTGCCTGCCGACCTGCAAAAGGCGGTCGATGCGGAGCTGGAAGCCTGGCGCAAGGACGGCACCGTGCGCCGCGTGTGGGACAAGGACGCCACCGTCTGGACCGGCAAGGACGAGGCAAGCTGGCTGAAATGGCTCGACATCACCGATGACCAGGTGGCGGCGCTGTCCAAGTTCGAGGATTTCCAGGCCGAGGTGAAGGCGCGCGGCTTCCGCGATGCGCTCTTGCTGGGCATGGGCGGCTCGAGCCTCGGGCCGGAAGTGCTGGCCCAGACCTTCGGCAAGCATGAGGGCTTCCCGCATCTTTACGTGCTCGACAGCACCGACCCGCAGCAGGTGCGTGACTTCGAGAAAAAGATCGATATCAGCAAGACGCTGTTCATCGTCTCGTCCAAGTCCGGCGGCACGCTGGAGCCCAACATCCTCAAGGCCTATTTCTTCGATCAGGCGAAAAAGGTACTGGGCGACAAGGTCGGCTCGCACTTCATCACCGTGACCGATCCCGGCTCGCACATGGAAGACGTGGCGAAGAAGGACGGCTTCTGGAAAATCTTCTACGGCGAGAAGCAGATCGGGGGCCGCTACTCCGTGCTGTCCGATTTCGGCATGGTGCCTGCCGCCGTGGCAGGCCTGCCGCTGAAACTGCTGCTCGAATCCGCCCAGCGTGGCGAGAAGTCATGTGCCGCCTCCGTGCCACCCGCGCAGAACCCCGGCGTGGTGCTCGGTGCGGTGCTTGGCGTGGCGGCCCGCGACTTTGGCCGCGACAAGGTGACCATCATCGCATCGCCCGGCATTTACGACATGGGTGCGTGGCTTGAGCAGCTCATTGCGGAATCGACCGGCAAGGACGGGCGTGGCCTGATCCCCATCGATGACGAGACGATCGGCAAGCCGGGCGTGTATGGCAAGGACCGCGTGTTCACCTACCTGCGCCTGGCCGAGGACCCGTGCCCCAGGCAGGATGCCGCCTTCGCGGCCCTGGTCGAGGCAGGCGAGCCGGTAGTGACCATCGAGCTGCATGAGCGCCGCCAGGTGCTTGAGGAGTTCTTCCGCTGGGAGTTCGCGACCGCGGTGGCCGGTGCGGTGATCGGGATCAACCCGTTCAACCAGCCCGATGTCGAGGCCTCGAAGATCGAGACCAAGAAGATCACCACTGCCTATAACGAGACTGGCAAGCTCCCGCCTTACGAGCCGTTCGCCAAGGATGGCCCGTTCGCCTTCTATGCCGACCCCAAGAACGCGCAGGCGCTTGGCGGGGCCAAAACGGCGGAGGCCATCCTCAAGGCGCATTTCGCACGCGCAAAGGCCGGTGATTACGTGGCCCTGCTGGCCTATATCGACCGCGATACCTTCACGCGTGAATGGATCCAGAAGGCGCGGCTTGGCCTGCGTGATGCGCTGAAGCTGGCAACGGCGGCCGAATTCGGCCCCCGCTTCCAGCATTCCACGGGGCAGGCCTACAAGGGCGGGCCTGACACGGGCGTGTTCGTGCAGATCACCTGCGATGATGAGGTGAACCTGCCGGTGCCGGGTGAGAAATATACCTTCAGCATCGTGAAGGAAGCCCAGGCGCGCGGCGACATGGAGGTGCTGGCCGAGCGTGGCCGCCGCGTGCTGCGGGTGCACATCCATGGTGACCTGAAGGCAGGGCTTGAAAAACTCGGGCTTGATATCGCCCACGCGGTCTGAGCCGACCGTATGCCCGTCCCGCCCCTGGCGGGGCGGGTTTTTTGATGGGGATCATTGGGAAATGGCCCCCGAGGGGATAGGACTACAGGCCTATCCCGCTTCCAGGAGTGTTAGATCATGCAAATCGGTATTGTTGGCCTTGGCAAGATGGGCGGCAACATTTCCATCCGCCTGACCCGCCATGGCCATGACGTGGTGGCCTTCGACCGTGATCCTGCCGTTACCGCCAAGGTCTGCGCGCAGGCCGAAGGGGGCCGCGCCACCGCCGCCACCGGGCTTGCGGACATGGTGGGCAAGCTTACGGGCCGCAAGATCATCTGGCTCATGCTGCCCGCAGGTGAAGTGACCGAGCAGGCGGTGCAGGAACTCGGCAAGCTGATGGGGAAAGGCGACATCGTGATCGATGGTGGCAATTCCTTCTACAAGGATGACATCCGTCGTGCTGCCGAACTGGTCAAGAAGGGCATCGACTATGTTGATGTCGGCACCTCGGGCGGCGTGTGGGGGCTGGAGCGCGGCTACTGCATGATGTACGGCGGCACCAGGGAAGCTACCGACCATATCGATCCCATCCTGTCAGCCCTGGCACCGGGCATTGGCGACATCGCGCGCACGCCGGGCCGCGACAAGCCCGGTTTCGACCCGCGCGCCGAGCAGGGCTACCTGCATTGTGGCCCGGCGGGTTCGGGCCACTTCGTGAAGATGGTCCATAACGGCATCGAATACGGCATCATGCAGGCCTTCGCCGAAGGGTTTGACGTGATGAAGTCCAAGAACACCGATGCCCTGCCCGAGAACCAGCGTTTCGACCTGAACATGGCCGACATTGCCGAGGTGTGGCGGCGCGGCAGCGTGGTCTCGTCGTGGCTGCTCGACCTTTCGGCCAGCGCGCTGGCGGGCAATCCGGACCTGTCGAACTACAAGGGCGACGTGGCCGATTCCGGCGAGGGGCGCTGGACCATCGAGGCCGCGATCGAGGAGGCGGTGCCCGTGCCCGTCATCACCGCCTCGCTGTTCACGCGCTTCCGCTCGCGCACCGGCAACAACTTTGCCGAGAAGATGCTCTCTGCCATGCGTTTCGGCTTTGGCGGTCACATTGAGGGTACGAATAACTGACCCGACGCCTGGCCGGTAACTGACAGCCTGCCCGGATGCTAGGCATCTGGGCAGGCTCTGGCTGTTCCCCATGAAATGACAGCGCTTAATGACTGCAACCGGAACAGCCGGGGGAGGATTATAGCGAACACAGTTCAGGGACAGCAGCACAATGGAAAACATTATTGCTTCGGCAGTCTCGCAGGTTGGCGATACGCACCATGAAGCCGCCCCCCGGCGCAGCCCGCCGGGGTCGTTTGTCATCTTTGGCGGTGGTGGCGACCTGACCCGCCGCCTCCTATTGCCTGCCATATACAACCTGGCCTGCGCCGGGTTGCTTGATGATGGCTTTGGCATCGTGGCCGTTGACCGCGCGGACCTGACCGACGGGCAGCTGCGCGAGAACGTGCGCACGGCCCTTGAGGATTTTACCGCCCGCCGGGGGGCCGAGGCCGTCAAGCTGCGCGAGGATGTCTGGGCCTGGATGCTGCCGCGCATCCGCTACGTGCAGGGCGACTTTGAATCCGAGCAGACCTATCAGGCCGTAGCCGATGTCACGGCAGGGCAGAACTGCATTTTCTACCTTGCCGTTGCGGCCCGCTTCTTCGGCCCGATCGTGGACCGGCTGGGCGAGGCGGGGCTGGTGCGTGAAGGCCCGGACGCCTTCCGCCGCGTGATCGTGGAAAAACCCTTCGGCCACGACCTGCAATCGGCCATCGCACTCAATACAAGGCTGCTCAACACGCTCGAGGAGCAGCAGATCTACCGCATCGACCATTATCTGGGTAAGGAGACGGTGCAGAACATCCTCGCCCTGCGCTTCTCCAACGGGTTTTTCGAGCCGCTCTGGAACCGCCAGAACATCGACCACGTCCAGATCACCGCCGCCGAGACCGTGGGCGTGGAACAGCGCGCCAGATTCTATGAAGGCACCGGCGCCCTGCGCGACATGGTGCCCAACCACGTCATGCAGCTCCTGGCCATGACGGCGATGGAAGCGCCCATCTCGTTCGATGCCGATGCCGTGCGCAACGAAAAGACCAAGGTGCTCGACGCCATCCACCCCCTTGCCCCCGCCGATGTGGTGCGCGGGCAGTACGCGCCGGGCATGGTGGGGAAAAAAGCCGTGCCGGGTTACCGGCAGGAGCCGGGCGTTGACCCCCATTCCCTGACCGAGACGTATGTGGCCATGAAATTCGGCATCGACAACTGGCGCTGGGCGGGGGTGCCGTTTTACGTGCGCACCGGCAAGCGGCTGGCCGCGCGCAAGACCGAGATCGCCATCCACTTCAAGTCCGCGCCCTATGCCCTGTTCCGTGACACGCCGGTAGACAAGCTGGCCCCCAATATCATGGTCATCCACATCCAGCCGACCGAGGGGGTGACCATGCAGTTCTCGGCGAAGATTCCCGGCCCCTCGGTCAGGCTGGGGGGCGTGCGCATGAAGTTCGATTACGCCGAATGGTTCAGCGAAGGACCGAGCACGGGCTATGAGACCCTGATCTATGACTGCATGATCGGCGATGCCACGCTGTTCCAGCGCGCCGACAATATCGAGGCAGGCTGGCGCGCCGTGCAGCCGGTGCTGGACTGGGGGCAGGATGCCCACAGCCTTGCCTTTTACGCCGCCGGCAGCGAAGGGCCGGAAGCCGCCGATGCCCTGCTGGCCCGCGACCACCGCCACTGGCTTAAGATTGGATGATGCCCATGACCGCACCCGTCTCCCGCCCGCATGCCGTCAGGCTTGTGGTGTCCGATATTGATGGCACCCTGATTACGCCTGAGCGCGTCATCACCCCCGCAGCCCACAAGGCGGCGGCCGACCTGCGGGCGGCGGGCATAAAACTCAGCCTCATCAGCAGCCGCGCCCCACGCGGCATGATGCAGTTTGTCCGCGCCCTTGATATTCGCGAGCCCATCGCCGGGCTCAATGGCGGGCTGATCTGCGCGCCTGATGGCACCATCCGCGAGCGCCTGTCGCTTGAGCCGGTGGTGGCGCAAAGGGCGGTTGAATTCCTGATCGACCACGGGGTCGAGCCGTGGCTGTTCATCGGCCATGACTGGCTGGTGCGCCGTGATGACACGCCACAGGTCGCCCATGAGAGCGAAGTGGTGCAGACCACGCCCGTGCGGGTGGATGATTTTGCCGGTCATTATGTCAATGTGGGCAAGATCATGGGTGTGGCCAGCGACCCGGCAGCATTGCCGGGCGTGGAACGAGACCTTGCAAACATGCTGGGGGGGAAGGCGAGCGTACACCAGTCCTCGGCCATCTACCTTGATATTACGCACCCGCAGGCGAACAAGGGCTATGCGGCAAAAGAACTGGCCAAATTGCTGGATATTGATATCCGGGATACGGCATGCATCGGGGATATGAACAACGACATCCCCATGCTGAAGGAAGCGGGGGTCAGCATCGCGATGGGCAACGCGCTTGATAACGTCAAGGCCCATGCCCGTTTCGTGACCCGGCCCAATACCGATGATGGCTGGGCCTACGCGATGGAAAACTTTGTCCTGCCCCGCCCCTGAGGCGCGCGGCACAGAAGGGAGAGGCAACATGCCCCACGACGCAGCCGGAACACCGGCAGGCCAGATCAGGCTGGTGCTGGCCGATGTGGATGGCACACTGGTCACGAAGGACAAGATCCTGACCCCACGCGCCATCCGCGCGGTCGAGCGCCTGCGCGAGCGGGGCATCCTTTTCACCATAACCAGCGGCCGCCCGCCCAAGGGCATGAAGATGGTGATCGACCCGCTGAAAATTTCCGAGCCGATCGCGGGCTTCAATGGCGGCATGATGGTCAGGCCCGATTTTACCGTCATCGAGGCCCGCACCCTGCCTGCCGACACCGCGCGCAAGGTGATCGGCATCATCCGCGACCACAGGGCCGACCCGTGGATGTATAATGGCAATGACTGGATCGTCTCGAAACTCGAGGCCCCGCATGTGGCGCGCGAGCAGTGGACCGTGAAGTTCCCGCCCGTGGTGGGCGATGTCGAGGCAAAGCTGGACCAGGTGGTCAAGATCACCGGGGTGAGTGATGACCTTGAGTTGATGAAGCGCCTCGAGCATGACCTGCAGCAGGCGCTGGGCGATACCGCCTCCGCTGCCCTGTCGCAGCCCTACTACGTGGACGTGACCAATAAAGACGCCAACAAGGGCGGCGTGGTGATGGCGCTCGAGCGCCTGCTGGGCATTCCCGCCAGCCAGATGGTGACCCTGGGCGACCAGCCCAATGACGTGC
The DNA here is from genome assembly GCF_054182245.1 of Komagataeibacter sp. NFXK3. Taxonomy (NCBI): domain Bacteria; kingdom Pseudomonadati; phylum Pseudomonadota; class Alphaproteobacteria; order Acetobacterales; family Acetobacteraceae; genus Komagataeibacter; species Komagataeibacter sp. NFXK3. The sequence continues at coordinate 92,355 of NZ_JAPIVJ010000001.1, read as the reverse complement.
TGATGTTCCGCAAGAGCGGCATGTCGATCGCCATGGGACAGGCAAGCCCGGAGGTGCAGAAGCAGGCGACCCATGTCTCCACCTCGTGCGAGGAGGAAGGATTCGCCAATGGAATCGAGAAATTCGTGCTGGGGGATGCATGACATGACAGCAGGACACGACGTGAAAACCGGGGCCATGGTGGTCCTGCCCGATGCCGAGGCCATTGCGCAGCACATGGCGAAATGGCTGACGGAACAGGCGCTGGCAAAAAAAGAGGGGGCGTTCGTGATCGCGCTGTCGGGCGGGTCCACGCCCAGGCGGCTGTACCAGATCCTGGCCTCCGCCGAATACCGCGACCGCTTCCCGTGGGCGAACACGCAGTTCTTCTTTGGCGATGAACGCTTCGTGCCCGAGAGCGATGCGGCCAGCAACTACAACATGGTCGAGACCGAGATGCTGGCGCACGTCAAGGTGCCACCCGCCAACGTGCATCCCATGCCCACCTCGGGCGACCCGGTGCAGGCGGCAGCGAAATACCAGGCGGAGCTCGAGGCGGTTTATGGCGCAAAGGTGCTGGAACCCGGCCGCCCGCTCTTCGATGTGGTGATGCTGGGCCTGGGCGATAACGGGCATACCGCATCGCTCTTTCCCCGCCAGCCGGTGCTGGAGGAGAAAAAGCTCTGGGTCTCGACCTGCGTGCCCGATGATGCGCCGCATACGCGCCTCACGCTGACCTATCCCGCCATCCATTCCAGCCGCCATGTGGTGTTCATGCTGGCAGGTGCGGGCAAGCGCGAAGCCTTTGTAAAGGTGCGCGCGGGCGACCCGGCGGAGCCTGCCAGCCATATCACCACCGAGGGTGAACTCATCTGGCTTATGGACAAGGCGGCGGCAGGGCAATAAGTGCGGGAAGGTGTCGTGCCCGCACGGCACTGTCAGGCAATAAAAATGACGGGGCACCCGTAGCCGGGATGCCCTGCAGGAAGAGGAAACAGCGCATGTCCACCCATAACGCGGACCCACGGGCAGAACTGAAGCGGCAGGCCGCCATCGAAGCCGCCGACATGGTCAAGGACGGCATGGTGGTCGGCCTTGGCTCGGGCAGCACGTCGGCCTTCATGATCGAGGAGCTGGGCCGCCGCTGGGCGGAAGGCCTGCGCTTCTGCGCCATTCCCACCTCCGAGCGCTCGGCCGAGCAGGCGCGCTCGCACGGCATCAGGCTGGTCACCTTCGCCACCCATCCGCAGATCGATATCGACATCGATGGCGCCGACGAGGTCGAGCGTGGCTCGCTCAACCTGATCAAGGGGCTGGGGGGCGCGCTGTTCCGCGAGAAGATCGTGGCCGCCGCCGCGCGCAAATTCGTGGTGGTGGTCGATGACAGCAAGCTTGTCGACCGCCTTGGCACGCGCGTGCCGGTGCCGGTGGAGGTCGCCAATTTCGGCTGGACCAGCACCGCCCGCCAGCTTGAAGCGCTGGGGGCAAAGATCACCCAGCGGCTGGACCGGGGCGGCAATGTGTTCGTGACCGATGGCGGCAACATGATCCTTGACTGTCACTTTGGCCCGATTGCCGATTCCGCCTCCCTGCAGCGCCAGCTCGAGCAGATCGTGGGCGTGATCGAGACCGGGCTGTTCATTGGTCGCACGTCGGAGGTGATCGTGGCCACCGCCGATGGCCTGCAGCGGCTGGGCGTGGCATGACCGGGCGCACCTTGCAGGACCAGGGCATCAGGCCGCTGGTCCTGGTCATCATGGGGGTTTCGGGCTGTGGCAAGACCACGCTGGCCGAAGGGCTGCACAACGTGCTGGGCTGGCCCTATCAGGAAGGCGACCTGCTGCACCCGCGCGCCAATGTGGAAAAAATGGCCGCGGGCATTCCCTTGACTGATGCCGACCGCCTGCCCTGGCTTGAGCAATGCCATAAATGGCTGCTGGGGCGCGTGGCGTCAGGGCAGGGGGGCATCCTGACCTGCTCGGCGCTCAAGCGTTCCTACCGCGACCTGCTGCGCGCGGACGGGGCGGCGGATATCGTGTTCATCTATCTCGAAATTCCTGAAGATACGCTCTACGACCGCCTCAAGCGCAGGCGCGGGCATTACATGCCGCCCAGCCTGCTGCCCAGCCAGCTTGCAACGCTCGAGCCGCCTGCGGCGGATGAGCACCCCATCGTGGTGCATCTTGAGGAGACGCCCGCCGCCCTCATTGCCGAGACGCTTGGAATTCTTGCGCAGAAATTCCCCGAGCGCAAAGAGGGCTAGATGACCAGCCGCCCTGCCGTCCTGTTCGTGTGCATGGGCAATATCTGCCGCTCGCCGCTGGCCGAGGCCGCGTTGCGGCAGGCAGCGCAGGCGGCCGGGCTGGAGGTGGTGGTCGATTCGGCGGGCACGGGCAACTGGCATGCCGGCTCGCCACCCGACCGCAGGGCCCGTGCCGTGGCGCTCCAGCACGGCATCGACATGGGCCGCTACCGCGCCCGCGTGGTCCGGCCTGCCGATTTTACCCGCTTTACCCACATCATCGCCCTCGATCACGCCAACCTTGCGCATCTGCGTGCCATGCGGCCGGAGGGGGCGCGTGCCGAACTGTCGCTGCTGCTCGACCACGTGCCCGGCAGGCAGGGGGAGGCGGTGGCCGATCCGTATTATGGCGATGCCAGCGGGTTCGAGACCACATGGCGCGATGTCAGCGCCGGGGCGCAGGCGCTGGTCAGGCTGCTGAAGGCCCGGCCATGAGCCGCCTCGCCCGCCATGCCGCCACCCTGCTGGGCTCAGGGCTGTGGAACTGGCATCCGCTTCAGGGCGGCGATATTGCCCAGACCCTGCTGGTCTACCTTAATGACGGGCGCACGGTGGTGGCCAAGAATGGCCCCGACCCGCTGGCCGAGGCCGCCATGCTGCGCGCTCTTGGCGGCAGTGGTGCGCCGGTGCCCGCTGTCCTGGCGGTGGATGCGGATGCATTGGTGATGGAATACCGGCCCATGGAGGGCACGCTGGCCACCTGCTGGGGCGATCTGGGCCGCGTGCTGGCACAGGTGCATGAAGGCCGCCCCGAAGGCGGCATGATCCGCTATGGCTGGCCGGGGGATTACGCCCTTGGCGCGGTCAGCGTATGCAACACATGGGCCGATCGCTGGCCCGAATTCTGGGCCGCGCAGCGCCTGGGCGTACATCTGGCGCATGTGCCCATTGACGTGGCCCGCCGCCTTGAACAGCTCATGCGCCGCCTGCCCGACCTGCTGCCCGCAACACCTGCGCCCGCCCTGCTGCATGGCGATCTGTGGAGTGGCAACGTGCTGGTGGCGCACCGGCGCGTGACCGGCCTGATCGACCCGTGCTGCTATTACGGCCATGCGGAGGTAGATCTGGCAACCGTGGGCGTGTTCTCGCAGCCGCCGGCAGCGTTCTACATGGCCGGGGGCCCGCTGGAGCCGGGCCATGCGGTGCGTTTTGCCATTTATCGGCTGTGGATCGCGCTGGTGCACCTGCGCCTGTTTGGCGCGACATACCGGCCCATGGTGGCGCAGTATCTTGATGATGCCGGGGTGGGCTAAAAAACGGACGTTTTCGGGTGCTGCCTTTTTTCAAAAAAGTCGATGTTCTTCCTGAAGCTTTTTGAAAAAAGCTTCACCAAGAACTTTTCTACTTAATCTCTTATGGAGACAGTCTTGATTTTGGGAGGGCACCATAAAGTGGCGCGAGTGACGGGGCTCGAACCCGCGACCTCCGGCGTGACAGGCCGGCGCTCTAACCAACTGAGCTACACCCGCATCCGCTGCAACCCCGTGGGGTGGCAACCATTCGGTGAAAGGGCAAATAACAGGCTGGCCCCGCCATGGCAACAGGGCAGGCGAAAAAAAAACGCCATGATCTTCCGATTCATGGCGTTTTTCAGGGGCGGGCCTGTAATCAGGCAGGAATTTCCACGCCTTCAAGCACAACGGCCAGGCCACTCACGGTTGCGGCAATGCGCACGGCGGTCTGGATCTGCTCGGTGCTCATGCCCGCCGTGCGGAGCTGCTGCTCATGGCTTTCCATGCACATGCCGCAGCCATTGATGGACGATACCGCCATGGACCACAGCTCGAAATCGGCCTTCTCCACGCCGGGCCGCGCAATGATGTTCATGCGCAGGCGCGCAGGCATCTTGGCATAGTCGCCGCCCACAAGGTGCACGAAGCGGTAATAGACATTGTTCATGCCCATGATGGCGGCCGCCGCCCGGGCGGCTTCCAGCGCTTCGGGGGTGAGCTTGGGGCCATACTCGGCCACGAGCGCATGGGTCAGCGCCGTGTTGCGCGTGGCGATGGCGGAGGCGACAAACGTGCCGCCAAGCTGCTGGGGCGTAAGCGTTATGTCATTGGCCAGCGAGCCGAGGTTGAGCTTGAGGTCCTTGGCGTAGTCGGGCAGCGCGGCCTTGATGGAGTCGATCGACACGGGCTTTCTCCATGGATGTCAGGGGATATGAGGGGGCATGGCCCCGCCTGTCCCCACCCCTGTGTGCAGCATCTGGGCGCGGCAGGGGTCGGGGCAGGCGGCGCGGGCTGCCGCGCGGGCCATGACCCGCGCGGAAACCCGGACTGGAAAGGGATCAGGCCTTGATGAAGGCGTCGCCCTTGTTCCAGTTGCACGGGCACAGCTCGTCGCTCTGCAGCCCGTCGAGGATGCGCAGCACCTCCTGCGGGTTGCGGCCAACCGACAGGTCATTGACGCTGACATGGCGGATGATGCCCTCGGGGTCGACAATGAAAGTGGCGCGCAGCGCGGCGCCTGCCTGCTGGGCCATCACGCCGCAGCTTTCGATCAGCTCGCGCTTGATGTCGGCCAGCATCGGGATCTCGAGGTTCTTGAGGTCCTCGTGGTTCAGGCGCCAGTTCAGGTGCACGAAGGCGCTGTCGATCGACACGCCATACACCACGGCGTCACGGTCCTTGAACTCGCCGTTGAGCTTGCCGAAGGCCACGATCTCGGTCGGGCAGACGAAGGTGAAGTCGAGCGGCCAGAAGAACACGACCTTCCACTTGCCTTCGTTGCATGCGTCCGTGATCTGCACGAACTCGCCCTTGAGCCCTTCGGGCCCACCGGGAACGGCGGTCAGGTTGAAGGCGGGAAACTTGTCACCGACTGTCAGCATCAGGAAATCTCCTGTTTGGGTTAAAATATGAAACGGGGCGTTATCACAACCCGGCAACTGTATCTATGACGGGGATGCTGCTATCATGCCAGTGAATAATTCATACGTATATTGATCGGCATTATCGATGCTTCCGATGCCTTCCGCCCAGCAGCTCCGTTATCTGGTCTCGTTGGCCGAACTGCGTCATTTTGGCCGCGCGGCCAAGGCCTGCGCCGTAACCCAGTCCACGCTTTCCGCCGGTATCCTGGCCCTTGAGCGCCAGATGGATGTGCAGCTGCTCGACCGTGAGGTGGGCAAGAAAGTCGTGTTCACCCCCCTAGGGGACAGGGTGGTGTGCCAGGCCCGCCACGCGCTCGAGGCCCTGCAGGGCGTGCTCGACATGGCCGTGGCCTCGCGCGAGCCGATGAGCGGGCTTTTGCGGCTGGGCGTCATTCCCACCATCGGGCCGTTTGTCATGCCGACCCTCGTGGCCCGCCTGCCGGGCCAGTATCCCCGCCTGCGCCTGTCGCTGAGCGAGGACCTGACCCATAACGTGATGGAAAAACTGGCGCGGGGGCGACTTGACCTCGTGCTGCTGGCCATGCCGTGCGACTGCGCCGATAGCGAGACCCTGCCGCTGTGGCGCGACCCCTTCATGCTGGTCATGCCGCGCGCACACCCGTTTGCCCGCCTTGACGTGGTGCCGGTGCCCGACCTTGCGCATGAGCGCATGATCCTGCTCGAGGACGGGCACTGCCTGCGCGAGCAGACGCTGGCCATGTGCCGCCAGGCGGGGGAGTGGTCGCGCCCGGAGGACGAGACGCAGTGCGCCGTCACCTCGCTGTTCACCCTGGTGGAAATGGTGGCCGCGGGCATGGGGCTGGCCCTGCTGCCGCAACTGGCGGTCGAATCGCCGCTGATGGACTGGACCCGCCTGACCGTGCGCCCCGTAAGCGGCGCGCAGGCCTGGCGCACGATCGGGCTGGCCTGGCGGCCGCGCTCGCCCCGCATGGCGGATTTCCACGCCATTGCCCCGCTTTTTGTGCCAGATTCGATCCCGCAGGCGAATTCCCTGCTGTAAATGGCGCCAGAATCCGCCGCTGGAGTTGACTCCGGGCGCAGGGAAGGGTATTCGGGCGCCTCTTTTGCGGCACATCGCCGCTAGTCGAGGGTCGGATCATGAAAATCAGAAACAGCCTGAAATCGGCCAAGGTTCGGGACAAGGACTGCCGTGTGGTCCGTCGCCGTGGCAAGGTCTACGTCATCAACAAGAAGAACCCGCGCATGAAGGCCCGTCAGGGCTGATTGCCAGGCGGCCTTGACCGTCCGGTTCATCTTTGAACAGCCGCAAAGCCGCGCAGGCAGGTTTTCAGTAACCTGTGTGCGTGGCTTTGCGTGCGTACTCATGCTTGCAGCCAGCCTGTTGCCCCTGCAGGCCCATGCGGCAGATGCTTCGGCCCATGGGCTTGACCGGCACGCAGGTCCTCCCGCCAGGGCGCAGGGCAGCACAGCGGCCGAGCCATCGCTTGACAGCCTCGAGACGGAACTGGCCCATGCGGCCACCGCGCGCGGCGCGCGCGACCTGCTCGGGCGCATCGAGCAGTTGCGCCTGAAGGATCTGGCCCCCACCACCACGTTGCTTGTGCGCCGCGCGCAGGACGACCTTGACGCCCAGCGCCCGCTCGATGCCGAGCAGGACATGGATGATGCCCTGCTGCTCCAGCCCGATGTTGAGGTGCTGTGGCGCAACCGCGCGCAGGCCCGCCTGGCCGCTGCCAACCCCGATGGCGCGGTGGCCGACCTTGGCGTGGCGCTGCACCATGACGGGCGCGATGTCATGGCCTGGAAGATCCTGCAGGAGACGGAAGAGCAGCGCGGCGACTGGCAGGCCGCGTGGAAAGCATGGCAGCATGTGGTGCAGCTTGAGCCCACCATTCCCGATGCCGCCCACCAGACCGAGCAGTTGCGCCTGAAGGCCTTTGGCCAGCCCACCTGAAAAATCTCATTAAACGATAAAAGTTTTTGGTGAAGCTTTTTTCAAAAAGCTTCGAAGAACGCCGCCTTTTTGAAAAAAGGCGGCACCCAAAAACGTTTGATCCTGATCCTTGCCTATCAGCGGTCCGTCAGGCGGAACTCGATGCGGCGGTTGCGGGCATAGGCCTCTGCCGTGGTGCCGTTATCAAGCGGCTGGTAGTCCGAAAAGCCGGTCGCGGCCAGATGGTGCGGGTTGATGCCCTCGGCAATCAGCAGCTTGACCACCGTAATGGCGCGCTCGGATGACAGCTCCCAGTTGCTGGGGAAGGCGGTGTGGATGGGCAGCCGGTCGGCATGGCCATCCACGCGCAGGATCCACGGCACATCGGGTGGAATCTGGGCGGCGACCTGCCGCAGCGTTCTGGCCAGGATCTTGATCTGCTCCACGCCCTCGGGCGAGAGGTCGGCACTGCCGACGGGGAACAGCACCTCGCTTTGGAACACGAAGCGGTCGCCCACGATCTGCACGCCCTTGTGGTCCTGCATCACGCTGCGCAGGCGGCCAAAGAATTCCGAGCGGTACTGCTGCAGCTGCTCCACCTTGCGCGCCAGCGCCACGTTGAGCTGCATGCCAAGGTTGTCGATCTTGTGGTCGCGCTCCTGCACGGCCTGTTCGCTCACCTCGAGTGCGGCGCTGACGGCGCTGAGCTGCGCGTTGAGCTGGGCCAGCTGCGCATCAAGGGCAGAGGCGTGGCTCTGGGCGGTGTCGCGCTCGCTGGTCTGCTGGTTGAGCTGGGCGTTGAGCGAGGTGGCGGTGGCCACGTCCGCCTCGTGCTCCTTGTGCAGGGTGGCGATCTCGGTCTGCAGCGCTGTGGTGTGGCTGTGCTCGAGCGAGAGCATCTGGGCCAGGCGGGCCACCTCGTGCTCGAGCTGGTCAAGGGCCTGCTGGCGCTTGTTCAGGGTTACGGACAGGAAAGCCTGCCCCAGAACAAACACCAGCAGCACGAAGATGATGACCATGAGCAGTGTTGACAGCGCATCAACATAGCCCGGCCAGGCATTCAGTTCGGAACGGATCGAGCGACGGGAACGGCGCGCCATGAAATAAACCTTGCCTTGATCTGCGGTCAGGAAGCGGAGTGGCCCGTTCCGGGCGTGCTCGCGGCAATGGTGCGCGCAAGCAGGCGCAGGTCGTTGCGGATGTCGGCTGCCATCTGCTCACGGCCTGCCGCCGATTCCTGCACAAGGCGGGCCAGCAGGGATTCGATGCCCTGCAGGTGGTCCTCGCCCCGGTTGTCGGCCAGCTGGGCCAAGCGGTCGTTCAGCGCGGTGAGCAGGCGCTGCTCCTGGGCGCGCGTTTCCTCGCTGCGGGCCATGAGGGCCTGCAGCTTTTCCATGTTCTCGGCGGTGTGCTCGAGCAGCGCCTGCACATAGGCAGGCACGCTCGCATCATTGCCGCCAACCTGCAGCCCGCCTGCCGAGAGGCGGGTGATGGTGGCCAGCCATTCCTCAAGCTCGTTGAAGAAGCGGGTCTGGGCCTGGCCTGCCGTCAGGTCAAGGAAGCCCAGCACAAGGGCGCCTGCCAGGCCGAACATCGAGCCCGAGAACGCGGTACCCATGCCATGCAGCGGGCCTGCCAGCCCGGTCTTGAGCTGGTCGAACATGGCGTTGGTGTCGCCATTGCCCACCGACATGTTGCCAATCACATCGGCAATGGAGCCCACGGTCAGCAGCAGGCCATAGAACGTGCCGAGCAGGCCGAGGAAGATGAGCAGCCCGGTGAGGTAGCGCGAAAGCTCGCGCCCCTCGTCAAGGCGGGCGGAGAGGCTGTCGAGCAGCGACTGCATGACGGGGGCGGACAGCGTGAGCCTGCGGCCCTTGTCATGCGTGGCCAGCATCGAGGCCATGGGGGCGAGCAGGCGCGGCGGCGGCGGCGTGGTCAGTCCCTCACGCGGGTGGCGCAGGATGTTGACCCAGCGCACCTCGGGGATGAGGCGCAGGATCATGATGATGTTCCACGCCACGCCGAGCACGAGGATGCCGATGATCAGGCCATCAAGATAGGGATTGTTGCAGAACGCCTGATAGAGGGTGGGGGAAAGCAGGGCTGCGACAACCCCGACAGCCAGAAGAAACACAAGAACCCGAAAAAGGTAGGTCGTCGGTCGTGTCACGCAGTGGTTTCCTTAATGCGCCGGTGGCTCGGTTTGGGTGGTTGAGGCCACCACACCGGAACGGGTCACGTCAACACAATCCGCACCCGCGCCCTGGGCGTTTTCATCAGGCAGTCCGATGGCGCGCACATAGATGCGGGTGGGGGCCACGCCCGCATGGATCAGGACCGAACGCACGGCAAGCCCGCGGCTCAAGGCAACCCGCCGTGGCGTTGAGGGATCATCGGGGCGGCCTTCGCCATAGGCCACGATGTTGATGTGCTGGTCAGGCAGCTTCTGCATGAGTGTTGCAAATGTTTGCAGGGCCGCGATCATGCGCGGATTCATGTCGGCTGACTGGATGTTGAAGTGCAGGCGCGTGCCACCCGTCACCTTTTCCGCCCGGCCGCGTGCCTGCGGGTCGGGCTTGACCTCGGGCGGGGGCGTGAAGGGGTGCAGCGGCACATGTGTCTCGGGCGGGTGCAGCACCGGGTTATCGGGGGGCCTGGCGGCTACGGGCGGCAGGGCGGCAATGGCGGCGGCGGGGGCCACGGCGTTGGTGCTGCTGCTTGGCATGGGTGCTGCGGCTGGAGCGTGCGTGCTGGCCGGGGCTGTTGCGGTCGGCGCTGCCGCCGCGGGACTGGCTGGCTGCGGTGCCGGGGTCGCTACGTGGCGGGTGGCGGGTGGCGGGGTGGTGGCAGCGTTGCGGGGGCGGGAAGTGGGCGTGGGAGGCACCTGGGCTGCTGGCGGCGCGCTGGTCGCACTGTCCGGCGCATCAGGCGTGGTGGCGCCCGACAGGCTCATGCTGCCGCCATCGGGCAGCATGGCAGGGCGTTTTTTGGGCGCGCCAAGGGCATCCAGCGCGCTCTTGCTGGTGGTGACCTGTGCCTGCGCGCTGCCCAGCAGGGCGCAGGTGGCAACGCCCAGCACGGCCAGCACGCGCGCGGACCGGCGGGGAAGGGAGGGGAATAAGTGCTGCATTATGCCCGGCAGGCTACCGGGCCGCAGGCGGGGGCGCAATCGGCAAACGGGCCACGGGGGCCCGTGCCGTGCATCAGCCGATGCTGCTGGCCACGAGTTCGCGCAGCGGGCCGTGCATGTGGGGGTTGCCCACCACTGCATCGATGGAGGCGGGGAGATCGTTCAGATCCTCGCCCGCCGGGTCGGTTGCGTAGCCACCGGCCTCGCGCACGAGCAGGATGCCCGCTGCGCAGTCCCACGGCTTGATGCCCAGCTCCCAGTAGCCATCATACCGGCCTGCCGCGACCCAGGCGAGGTCGAGGGCGGCGGCGCCGAATCGGCGGATGCCAGCAACCTGCGGCATGAGAGCGCCCAGCGTGCGGGCAAATGACAGGCGGTTGCGCGCCGAGACCTTGGCAAACGGGATGCCGGTGGCGAACAGTGCCTCGTTCATCGACCGGCGGGCGGATACGCGCAGGCGGCGGTCGTTGAGGAACGCGCCTACGCCCTTTTCGGCCCAGAACATCTCGTTGACCACGGGGTTGTACACCAGCCCCGCCACGATCTCGATCGTGCCATCGGGCAGGCGGCGCTGCAGGCCGATGGAAATGGCCCAGTGTGGCACGCCGTGCAGGAAGTTTGTGGTGCCATCGAGCGGGTCGATCACCCATCGCCATGTCCAGCCCTCGCTGCCCGAGGCCCCGCTTTCTTCCATCAGGAAGGCGTAGCCGGGCCGGGCGCGGGCCAGTTCCTCGTGGATGGTGGTTTCGGCCCGCAGGTCGGCCTGCGAGACGAAATCGCCAGGCCCCTTGATGCTGACCTGAAGCTGCTCGACTTCGCTGAAGTCACGCAGAAGGCGGCGCGCGGCCTTCTGGGCAGCGTTCTGCATCACCGTCATATGGGGAGAGAGTCGCATTGCCACGGTGATCGGTCCTGTCTGGTTCGGCGGTGGAACGGGTGTAGGGGGTGAAGGAAAGGCGGGTTGCGGCCTGCGGGCAGGCAGGCCACGGCCCCTGTGGGCTCAGGACTTGGCGCGCTCGACGTAGCTGCTGTCCTCGGTGCGGACCACGATGCGCTCGCCAGCTTCAATGAAGGGGGGCACCATGGTCTTGACACCATTGGACAGGCGGGCGGGCTTGTAGGACGAGCTTGCCGTCTGGCCCTTGACCACCGGGTCAGCCTCGACCACCTCGAGCGTCACCTGTGCTGGCAGCACCACGCCAACCGGGTCGCCTTCAACGAGGTTGAGCACCAGGGTCATGTTGTCCTGCAGGAAGGGGGCCTGATCGCCCAGCAGGTCAAGCGGCAGGAGCAGCTGCTCGAAGGTCTCGGGGTCCATGAGCACGATGTTGTCGCCGTCCATGTAGGAGTAGGTGTATTCCTTCTCCTCGGTCATCAGGCGTTCAACGGTGTCGGCGGTGCGCCAGCGCTCGTTGGTCTTGTTGCCGGTCTTGAGGTCGCGCATTTCCACCTGGATGAATGCGCCGCCCTTGCCCGGCGTGATGATCTGCTGCTTCAGGACCGTCCAGCGACGGCCGTCGTGCTCGATGACCTGCCCGGCACGGATCAGGTTTGCCTGCTGCTTCATGGTGGTCCCTGTATGGTTGTGGGAAGTATGGCGGTTCGGCTTCTAGCGCCCCGCGCGCGGAAGGGCAAGGTTTCGCGCCCCTCTTTTCAGCCCCGTTCGCGCGCAAGGCGGTGCAGCGTGCCATCAGGCGCCACTGCCGCGAGCATGCCATCGGGCCCGGTGCGCAGGTAATCCGGCCCGATCGGCACCTTGCCATGCCCACCGGGAATGTCGAGCACATAGGTCGGCCACGCAATGCCCGTCACCCGCCCGCGCAGGTCGGCCAGCAGGCGCTGCCCCTCGCGTATGGGCACGTGAAAGCGCGCGGTGCCGGGTGCCGGGTCAAGCTGGTGCAGGTAATAGGGGCGGATGCGGGCGGCAACCTGCGCGCGCAAAAGCGCCTCGAGGGCTTCAGGCGTGTCGTTTACGCCGCGCAGCAGCACGGACTGCCCCAGCACCGGTATGGCACGCGCCTGCACGCGGCGGATGGCGGCGCGGGCCGCAGGCGTGAGTTCGCGCGCGTGGTTGACATGCACGACCAGCCACATCGAGCGCGTGGTCTCCAGCGCATCCGCCATTTCCTCATCCAGCCGGTCGGGGTCGGCCACCGGCACGCGGGAATGGATGCGGATGGTGTGGATATGTTCCATGCCCTCAAGGGCCTGCATGATCGCGCGCATGCGCCGCGGCGAGAGCATGAGCGGGTCGCCGCCGGTCATCACGACTTCATGAATGTCGGGGTGCGTGCGCAGCCAGTCCAGTGCGGTCTCGAGTGCGGCCTCATCGAGCACGCCGCCGCCGGGGCCGACATGCTCGCGGCGGAAGCAGAAGCGGCAGTAAAGCGGGCAGACCAGCAGCGGCTTGAGCAGCGCGCGGTCGGCATAGCGGTGCACGATGCCCGGCACGGGGGAGAGCGCGTCATCGCCAATCGGGTCGGGGTCTTCGGTGGGGTCGGTGTGGCCTTCCGCCGCATCGGGAATGACCTGGCGGCCGATCGGGTCATCGGGTGATTCGATCAGCTCGGCAAAGGCGGGGGGAATGGCGGTGGCGTAGTGTTGCGCCACGTTTTCCAGCGCGGGGGCCTGCGCGGGCGTGATCAGCCCTGCCGCAAGCAGGTCGGCCACGCTGCGCAGCGTGCGCGGGGGCTGGGGGGGATTGACCGGGAGTGCCATGCGGGGGCTGTACTGCGCGCATCCATCCGCTGCAACCAAAGAGCGTGCCCCATGCCCGAGTCCCTGCCCCCACGCCCCGACTGCGCCCGCATTGCCGACCGCCTGCCGCGGCTGTTGCGGCGCAACCTCGTGCTGCGCGGCGTGCGGGCCTTTTTTGATGCGCGCGGTTACACGGAAGTCGAGACCCCCTACGCCGTGCCGACTCCGGGCGAGGAGGTGCATCTCAAGGTGTTTGCCACCGAGCGGGCAGGCGCTGATGGCAGCCGCGAGCGGCTGTGGCTGCACACCAGCCCGGAATTTGCCATGAAGCGCATCGTTGCCGCCACCGGCCTGCCTGTGTACCAACTGGCGCGGGTGTGGCGTAATGCCGAGGGCAGCAGGCTGCACGCCCATGAATTCACCATGCTGGAATGGTACCGCCCCGGCGCCACGCTGGGCAGTCTGATGGATGAAACCGAAACCCTGCTGCGTGCCGTCCTGCCGCCGGTGGTGCGGGCGGGCGGGGATGAGATCAGTATTGCTGCCCCCTTCGAGCGGCTGACGGTGGCCGAAGCCTTTGCCCGATATGCGGGCGTGGACATTCTGGCGCATGAGGGCGACGCCCCGGCGCTGGCTGAGGCCGCAGGCTGTGACCTGCGCCGCGATGAGACGTGGGAGGACCTGTTCTTTCGCCTGATGATGGCACGCATCGAGCCGCATATCGGCCGCACGCGCCCCACCTTCCTCACCCACTGGCCCGCAAGCCAGGCGGCGCTGGCCCGGCGTGACCCGGCGGACCCGCGCGTGGCGCTGCGTTTCGAGCTATATGCGGGGGGTATCGAACTGGCCAATGCGTTCGAGGAACTGACCGACCCCGCCGAGCAGCGCGCCCGCTTTGAGGCCGACCGGGCGCGGCGGCTGGGGCTTTACCCCGGCGAATCCGGGCTGGACTGGCCGATGGACGAGGCTTTCCTGTCCGCCCTTGGCAGCCTGCCGCCATGTGCGGGTATTGCGCTGGGCTTTGACCGGCTGGTGATGCTGGCAGCGGGCACGAACAGGATTGCGGATGTGCAGTGGCTGGGAGACGCGTCGTAAACCATTCAAAATAAATAAAAGTTTTTGGTAAAGCTTTTTTCAAAAAGCTTCAAAGAACACCGCTTTTTTGAAAAAAGGCAGCACCCAAAAACATTTGTTCTTTTTGGTATATTAGGATTTGCAACCTTCTGCCTCGCTGGTAAAAAGATCACCGGCCTCATGTCGGCAGGTATTCATCCCGTTCGGGGTGCCTGAACCCGGTCATGGAGCATTTCTTACCATGTTGACGGATTATGACCTGCCCCCCTGCGCTGGAGGCGGATCTGGTAGCGCTTGGCCAATGCCTGCTGGCGGGGACCAGACCGCCCATTGCCCTTGTCGCGGCGTGTGTTGCGGGGCTTGATGGCCTGCCGGCAGTGCAGGTTGTTACGGCGAGCGTGCGGATCAGAAACGCGCTGTGCTGTTTTTATTACCCCGTGGACCCTGAACAGGATCGCCGCCTGATATGCGGCGTGCTGGCCACCATGCCCATGCTGGCGCAGGTTCTCATATTGCATCGCGATGGCCATGTGCGCGAGGCTGCCCTCAACGCGCTGGCCACCGTGCCGCGCTCGCTTTTCATGCTGGCGGCCCTTGCCATGCGCCTCAATGACTGGGCAGGCCCCGTGCGCGAGGCTGCTGCACGGTGCGCGGGCAGGCTGTTCTTGCAGGTTGCGCCTGATGTCGCGGTCGCCATGGGCTTGGCCCTGCGGGGGCACTGGCAGGAATGGACCCGCTGGGCGCCCGCGCAGGCCGCCTGCATGGACCGGCTGTTTGCCCGGCCCGCCGTGCGGGTGCAACTGGTCGCGCGGTTCGCCACCGCATGCGATGGCTCGCTGGGCGTGACCCTGCGCGCCTTTCTGCGTACGCCGCTGCTTGATGCTGCCCTGCCCATGCTGGCGGGCATGGCACGGCAGGCCAGCGTGCGGGCCACGGCGCTACAGGTGCTGCTATGGGGGCAGGCCCGGTGGAAAACGGGTATCCGGCGGGAATGGGTGAACAGGTCACTGGGCCTCAACCGCCCTGCGCCAGTACTGGCGCGGCGTGATATCAGCCTGCCCGTTGACCGCAATGCCCTGATCGCCTCAGCCCTGCATGACCGTTCGGCCATGGTCAGGCGCACGGCGCTGCGGGCATTGGCGCATTGCTGGCGGGATTTCCCCGATCTGGCGCTGATTGTGCCTGTGCTTGAGGCTGACCGGAGCCCGACCGTGCGGCGGTGGGCAGGTTACCTGCAGCGCCAGACAGGGGTCATGGATTAAAAGTTTTCGGGTGCCGCCTTTTTTCAAAAAGGCGGTGTCTTTCGAAGCTTTTTGAAAAAAGCTTCACCAAAAGCTTTTATTCTTCTGCGGCTGCGATTGCCGTGTTCATGGCCTTTACGCCTGCACCCGGCCCATCAGGGTGCGACCACACCGCACTGATGACCGACAGGAAATCCGCCCCTGCGCGCACCAGCGTGCCGCAGTTCTCTGGCGTGATGCCGCCAATGGCCACGACCGGCAGTTCGATCATGCTGCTCCACCACGTGAGCAGCGCCGGGTCGGCCCGCACCTCGGTTTCCTTTGAGGGCGAGGGGTAGAACGCGCCAAACGCCACGTAGTCCGCCCCGGCCTCGCCCGCGCGCAGGGCCATGTCGCGGCTGTCATAGCACGATACGCCGAGTTGCAGGCTGTCACCCAATATGCGCCGGGCGGTGGCCACATCGGTATCATCCATGCCCACATGCGCCCCGTCGCAGCCGCAGCTTACGGCAAGGTCGGGGCGGTCGTTCATGATGAAGGCCACGTCCCGCGCATGGGTTATGGGCTGGAGCACCTCCACCGCGCGGCGGATCGTGTCGTCATCGACGTTTTTAAGGCGCAGTTGCACCGCCGCAACCGGGCCTGCGTCCAGCGCCTCGGCCAGTAGGGGGGCGAAGGTGGCCGGATCAAGCGATTCGGGGGTGATGAGATAGAGCTGGCAATCGGTCATGTCGGGCCGATCCTATGCCACCGGGACGGCTGCGAACAGCCCCCGCATGGCCAGCCTTGCCATGCGGGGCACTGGCGGAAGGATCAGGCCTTCTGCGCGAAGATGCCGGTAATCTCGCCAAGCAGCTTCAGCGCCTCGGTACGCGGGCGCTGGAAGGTGTTGCGCCCGATGATCGAACCGAACCCGCCGCCCTGGTGGATGCCGCGGATGGTGTCGAGCAGGTGCGCGGTGGTGGTGTGCTCGCCACCCGAGAAGATCACGATGCGGCGGCCCGCAAAAGCCGACTGCACCACGTGGCGGATTCGCGCGGGCAGGGTGGCGATATCGACCTTCTCATCGATATAGACCTTCTTGGCCGCGGGCAGGCACAGGTCCTCGGTCGGGGGCTTGACCTTGATGATGTGGGCGCCAAGCTCGGCTGCGATATGGGCGGCATAGGCGCAGATGTCGATGGCCGTCTCGCCCGCCTTGTCCAGCATCGGGCCGCGCGGGTAGCTCCACACCACTACGGCAAGCCCCGCATTCTTGGCCTCGCGCGCCATCTCGCGCAGCTGCTCCATCTGGTGGAACTGGTAGTCGCTGGCGGGGTAGATGGTGAACCCGATGGCCGAGCAGCCCAGCCGCAGCGCATCGGCCACCGTGCCGGTCACGGCCTGGTTCTTCTGCGTGGTCAGGCTGTCGGAGCTGTTGCATTTGAGGATGGTGGGGATCTGGCCCGCAAACGTGCCGGCCCCGGCCTCGAGCATGCCCAGGGGCGCTGCGAATGCGTTCAGCCCGGCCTCGATGGCCAGCGAATAGTGGTAATGCGGGTCATAGGCGGGCGGGTTGGGGGCGAATGAACGGCCCGGCCCGTGCTCGAAGCCCTGGTCAACCGGCAGGATCACCAGCTTGCCGGTGCCCGCGAGCTTGCCGGTGTTCATGAGCCGGTAGAGGTTGGCTTTGGTGCCCGGCGTGTCACTTTCATAGTGGTCAAGGATGGCCTTGACCTGTGGTGTCAGTGTCATGTGTCGTTCCCCTTGGCAGATGGGTGTGCGTGCATCCTGCGCCTGCCCGGGCGGTCCTGTCATGGCATGCGGGGGGCACGCAGGTATCTTTCCAGCGCATCCCTCGCACCCTCTGGTGGCAGTTCCAGCGCATGCGGGCGCTGGTGCAGGACGTGGCCACCCGTCATGCGTGCCAGTGATGCCAGCGCATGGTGCTGCGGGGCCGTGGCGCTGACAATGACACCGCTCAATCCTGCGCGCAGGGCGGCTGCCGCATGGCCCGCCGCCTGCCCGCAGTCCAGCCAGGCGGGCAGCGGGCAGCCTGCCACCAGCGCCGCCCACCACGGCACTCCCATGAAACATCCGGCGCCCGGCGGGGAAACCACGGCGCACGCCATGCGTAGCGATGCTGCCGTGTTGGTGACCAGCGCCAGCTCTCCTGCGCCTGAAACTGTTATAAGCGGCATATAATGGTCATGTTTGTCGATCATGCTTGACGTTGAAACCGCACCGCGCGATCAGTTCAAGGGGAGGAACGAGGGAAAGGATGAACGTGTCTGATATTATCATGCCACCGGAACAGGACGCCGCGCGCTCCCCCTCGGAGGCTGGAGAGAATCCGGCTGACCGCCTTGAACTCGCCCTCAATCGCATCGCCTTCGCCCTTGATCGCCGCACGGCGGAGGCTGCCATCCAGCAGCCCCCCACGCCCGATATCGACCTGCAGGCACTTGCCGCCAATATCGATGTGCTCATTGCCCGCGTGCGCGACGTGCTTGATGAAGGTGGGGAAACCACCAGCGGGGAGGAATAGGCCATGAGCCAGGTTACCGTGCGCATCAACGGTTTTTCCTACGCCGTGGGGTGCAAGGAAGGGCAGGAGAAACACCTCCAGGCCATGGCGCAGGAAGTCGAGCGCCGGATCGAGCGCATCCGCGAACTCGGTGGCCACAGCGGCGAGGGGCGGCTGCTTGCGCTCGCCGCCCTGCTCATGGCCGACGAGATCCATGACCTGACGGCGGAAAAGATGTCATCGGACACCGCCCACCAGCTTGCGCAGGGCCGGCAGGCGCGCATCGAGAACGCACGCCGCGCCGAGCAGCTTGCCCATCTTGTCGAGCGTGCGGAAAACATTGCGGATGCACTGGAAGAAGACTAGATAGAAAGGGCGGGGCTGCCGGGTGCGTCAGGCATGATTCAACCCCTGGGCCGATAAGCACTTCCTAGGGAGCTGGCACTGTCGTGATCGTGGTCACGTTATCTGGCGCCCACCTGCGTCAGCAGGTCCGGGAGGGCTGATCCGACCAACGGCCATGGCGGCTCCGTATCATTTCCCATGACTTCCATCGCAAACGAATCGTGGTCCACCGCGCATGCCAAACAGGCCCTGCGTGGCGTCATGGCCAGCAGGCGGGCCGCCTTTGCCACGGCGCCGGGGCGCGAGATGGCCGAGAAGTCCCTCCAGCACCGCATGGTCCGCGCCCTGCGCGCCATGGCTGCCGCAGGCGATTCCGTAGCCCTTGTCTGGCCACTGCCCGGCGAGAGCGCGCTCCAGCCCGTCATGCACGCGCTCCACGCCGATGGCCTGTGCATTGCCCTGCCCGAAACCACGCCGAAGGGCCATAGGCTTGCCTTCCGCCTGTGGCAGCCGGGCTGCGCCATGCGCGCGGGCCGCTTTGGCACATCCCACCCCGAAGGCCCCATCGTGCAGCCTGATGTGGTGTGCGTGCCGCTGCTGGCATTTGACAGGCGGGGCATGCGGCTGGGATATGGCGGGGGTTATTATGATCGCACGCTGGCCAGCCTGCCTGCGGCGCGGGCCGTGGGGTTTGGCTTTTCCTTTCAGGAAGTGGCGTGCATCCCGACCGGCCGGTATGACGTGGCGCTGCCCGCGATCGTGACCGAGCGTGAATGGATCCGGTGTCGTGGTGACGGGCGGACGCGGTAGATAAAGGCTGTTTTTTTTGAGAATACTGTTTCTGGGCGATATTGTCGGGCGCGTGGGGCGCGAGGCCGTCATTTCCCGGCTGCCCGGCCTGCGGCGCGATCTCGCCCTCGACCTCGTGGTGGTCAATGGCGAGAACGCCAGCCACGGCTTTGGCCTCTCGCCCGCCATCGGCCGCGACCTGCTTGAGGCGGGGGCCGATGTCATCACGCTGGGTAACCATAGCTGGGACCGGCGCGACCTGATCGGCCATATCGGCAGCGAACCCCGCATCATCCGCCCCGCCAACTACCCGCCCGGCACGCCGGGGCAGGGCAGCGTGGTGGTGGAACTCGTCGATGGCCGCAAGGCGCTGGTGGTCAGCATCATGGGGCGGCAATTCATGGATGCGATGGATGACCCCTTCCGCAGCGTGACCGATATCCTCTCGCGCCACCGGCTGGGCGTGACCATGCACGCCGCCGTGGTGGACGTGCATGCCGAGGCCACGAGCGAGAAATGGGCCATGGGACATTTCCTTGATGGCCGCGTGTCGCTGGTCATCGGCACGCACACGCACACGCCCACGGCGGACCACCGCATCTTCCCCCACGGCACCGCTTTCCAGACCGATGCGGGCATGTGTGGCGATTATGACAGCGTAATCGGCATGGGCAAGGAGGCTGCCATTGCCCGATTCGTGCGCAAGATGCCCGGCGAGCGCCTGCAACCGGCGGAGGGTGAAGCGAGCATCGCGGGCATGATGGTGGAAACCGATGACGCCACCGGCCTGGCCCGCCGCATGGCCCCGGTGCGGCAGGGCGGGCATCTGGCCCCGACACTGCCGGATTTCTGATCAACAGATCAAAGTTCTTGGTGAAGCTTTTTTCCAAAAAGCTTCAAAGGAATGCCGCCTTTCTGAAAAAAGGCGGCACCCAAAAAATTTTATGATTTTAATGAGTTAGCGGAAAGCGGGCTCGTCAAACCCGCGCAGCTTGCGCGAATGCAGCCGGTCCACGCCCTGCGCGCGCAACTGCTGCATGGTCTCGATCCCCACCACCAGATGCTGGCGCACGCGCTCGCGGTAGAAGGCATTGGCCATGCCGCGCAGCTTGAGCTCGCCATGCAGCGGCTTGTCCGAAACACACAGCAGCGTGCCGTATGGCACCCGGAAGCGGAAGCCATTGGCCGCGATCGTGGCTGATTCCATGTCCACCGCAATGGCGCGGGATGTGTTGATGCGCGTGAACAGCGCACCCAGCCGCAGCTCCCAGTTGCGGTTGTCGGTGGTCATGACCGTGCCGGTGCGCAGGCGGGTCTTGACCTCGGCATCATGCAGGCCGGTCACGCGGGCGGTCACGTCCTGCAGGGCCATCTGCACCTCGGCAATGGGGGGCACGGGCACCCAGGGCGGCAGGTCGTCGTCCAGCACGTGGTCATCGCGCAGGTAGCCATGCGCCAGCACGTAGTCGCCCAGCTTCTGGCTGCGCCGCAGCCCCGCGCAGTGCCCCACCATCAGCCAGCAATGTGGGCGTAGCACGGCCAGGTGGTCGGTAATGGTCTTGGCGTTGGCGGGGCCCACGCCGATGTTGATGAGCGTGATGCCATCGCCATCGGGGCGGCACAGGTGGTAGGCGGGCATCTGCGGCAGGTTCTGGCCTGCATGGGTGGCCGCGTGCGGGGCTTCGCGGGTGTGGATGATCTCGCCCGGCTCGACAAACGCCGTGTATTCCGACCCCGCATCCACCTGCGCATGCCCGTATTCACGAAATGCATCGACATAGCGCTGGTAGTTGGTGAGCAGGATGAAACGCTGGAAATGCCTTGGCGCCGTGCCGGTATAATGGTGCAGCCGCGCCAGCGAGTAATCGGTGCGCTGGGCCGTGAACAGCGCGAGCGGGCGCGGCACGCCGGGGCGGGGGATGTAGTCGCAATTGGCGATCGAATCGTCGGTCACGTGCAGGTCAGGCAGCGCGAAATGGGCCTGGATCCAGGCAAGGTCGGATTCGGTCAGCGAGGTCACCGCCTCCTCCATCACGTAGGAGAGCGGGATGGGCTGGCGCGACAGGCCGACCATGACCGGCGTGCGGTAATGGCGCAGCAGGCTTTCGATCTGTTCGCGCCAGTAGGCGCCAAACAGGGCGGGGCGGGTGAGCGTGGTGCCATAGAAGCCGGGCTCGAGCACCACGTCAAAGGGCGGGCGCGGCCCATCGGCGGGCAGGGCCGTGGCGGGCATGAAGGCGAGGTAGGGATAGACCGCGTTTTCCAGGCCCGATGTATCGCGCGTGGCGAAGGCGCGGCGGATCAACCCGGCGGCGTGGTCATAGAGTTCGGTAATGCGGGCCACGGCGGCATCGGCATTGTCGAAGGCGTGGAAGTCATGCCCGGCCTGCTGCAGGAGTCGTGCTGTGTCCATGGCGATGAAATCTCCCGGCTGCCCGCGCGTTATCGGCGGATCAGGATGTAGTTGATGGTCAGGTCGATGGGGAAGGTATCGCCCTGCATGTCGGGTGGCACGGGGGGGAGCTGGGCGTTGCGGAACATGCCCACCGTTGCCGCATCAAGATAGTACGAGCCGGACTGCCCGGTCAGGCGCACCTTGGTCACGTGGCCGTCGCGGTCAAGTTCCACATGCACTGACGAGGGGCCTTCCTCGCCGGCCTGTGCGGCTTCCTGCGGGTAGTACATATGGCTGCGGATCCAGCGATCGAGTTCCGCGCCATAATCCTCGCTCACGCCCCTGATCTGGGTATTGCTGGAATAGGGGGCGTTGACCTTGCCATTCTGCACCACCGGCCCGAGCGAAAGGTCGATCGGCCCGCCGGTGCCGCCCGCGCGCCCCTGCTTGCTGCGCCGGGGCAGGGGGGAGGCGGAGAGCGACCAGTTCATCGGGTGCTGCAACGCCGCATAGGCATTGGGCGCGGACTGGCTGTGCGACTGCTGGGCCGGGCGGCTGCCATGGCCGGAGTTCTGCATGGCGGGGTTGAACTGGTCGTGCTGCTCCGCCTGCGGCACAGACAGGTCGGAGGGCGCATCGCTCATTGGCGGGGCGGAGGGGGTCTGCTCGCTGGCGGTGTTGGGGGAGGGTGACGAATCCTCGTTGTTCTGCTGCGGGTTGTCTGTCTTTTCCTGCGCGCTGGGTTGCTTGTTCTGCGCCTGCTTTGGTGCATTCTGCCCGCCCGCCATGTCGGGTGAGGACTGGCCCTGCAACCCGCTGGACGAGGGGGGCGAGAACACCATCTCCACCTGCGGCTCGGTCTGCGAGGCATCGGGCGTGCCGTGCTGGCTGTGATGGGTAGATTCAATCAGGATCGCGGCGAGGAGGGCGGCATGCAGCAGCCCCGATATGGCGATGGCGCGCCCTGGCCCGGGCGTTTCCACCGTGTCGGGCCGGATCAGGCCCGACATCATGGGGCGCAGCTTGCGGTAGCCGGGTGGTGGCGGCACGGGGGTGCCGGGCAGCAGCCTTTCGCGCCCGGGCGGGTTGTACTGTTCCGTGCGGCCATTGCGTGGCAGGCCGCCCCCAGCAGGCGGGTCGCGGGGGATCAGTACGGGCTCCACGGCATCTGGCCGCCGGGAGGAGGGACTGAGTGTCACCGTCATGAAAGGCTGCGGGTCTCCGCCATGTGGATCTGTTGCCGGGGCCTACCTGCCTGCCCTGGCATGTTGCCAGCATAACTGACGCCTGGGGGGGGGCTGTCAAGGACCGGATGCGTAACGGAGGGCTACTTCAGTAGCTTTCGACAAAGTTTTCCAGCAGTTCGGCGAATCTCTCCGGGTTTTCGACATGCAGCCAGTGCCCTGCCCGCTCGATCAGTTCCAGCCGGTAGCACGGAAAAAGCCTGCGCATGATGGCATAATGTTCGGGGCGGATATAGGGCGAATTCCCGCCCGCCAGGAACAGCGTGGGGCCGGGATAGGTATAGCCTTCGGGGATGTAGGGCCAGCTTTCGACATTGGACATCGATTCCACCATCTCGCGCAGGCCGATGCTCCAGCCGGGATTTTCCCCCACGCGGATGTTCTGCAACATCAGCGCGCGTACATCGGTGTTGGGGATGTAGTGCTGGAGCAGGCGCTCCGCTCCCGCCCGGTTGAGAAAGGGCGGAAACGGCACCCGCAGCATCTGCTCGCCCAGCGCGAACTGCCCGTGGCCGGTGCGCGCGGGCGGGATGTCGGCTACCAGCAGGCTGTGCACCATGCCCGGCCGGGTCAGGGCCAGGGTCATGGCCACCTTGCCGCCCATGGAGTGGCCGACCAGCGTTGCGGGCAGCGCGTTGTGGTGGGCCAGCGTTTCCAGCAGGTCGCCCGCCATGGTGTTGTAGTCCATCAGCCCGTGCGGGCTTTCGCCATGGTTGCGCAGGTCGATGGCCAGCGTGCGCCTTGTGCGTGCGAGCCTGCGCTGGAAGAAGCCAAGGTTGCGCGCCCGCCCGAACAGGCCGTGCAGCAGGACGATGGGGGGCCTGCCGGCCGTGTCGGGCCCGCTCTGCTCGGGTCCGCGCTCAATGACGTTCAGTAGCACCAGCTTGTGTTCCTATCGTCCGGTCGTCTGTCGGGGCAGGCTGTTGCAGGTCCAGCATGATCTTGCCCATATGGGTTCCGTTTTCCATGAGTTTATGGGCGTCGGCAACCCGCGCAAAGGGGAAGGTGGCATGGATGAGCGGGCGGATGGCGC
Organism: Komagataeibacter sp. NFXK3; assembly: GCF_054182245.1. Taxonomy (NCBI): domain Bacteria; kingdom Pseudomonadati; phylum Pseudomonadota; class Alphaproteobacteria; order Acetobacterales; family Acetobacteraceae; genus Komagataeibacter; species Komagataeibacter sp. NFXK3. Next base: position 68,827 of record NZ_JAPIVJ010000001.1, on the reverse strand, counting down.
GCTGTGCCAGCAGCGGCCAGACATGGGCCTCCAGTTCGCGGGCGATTTCAGCCTTGTAGGCTGCATCACGCGGGCGCAGCGTGCTGCCGGTCACCACCAGCCTGCGGGTCATGATGCGAGCAAGGCTGACCCCATCGGCCTTCGCCCCGCCCTGGAGCGCTATGATGACCAGCCGCCCGGCAACGGCAAGGGATTTGAGGTTGCCCTCCATATAGGCCCCGCCAATCATGTCGAGGATGACATTCACCCCCGCGCCATCCGTCAGTTCCTTTATGCGCGTGGGGAAGTCCTCGGTGCGGTAGTTGATGGCGGCGCGCGCCCCCAGCGTGGTGCATAGCGTGCATTTCTCGTCCGTGCCGGCGGTGGCGTAAACCGTGCCGCCCAGCGCATGCACGAGCTGGATGGCCGTGGTGCCGATGCCGCTGGTGCCGCCATGCACCAGCATGCTCTCGCCGGGTTTCAGCCCCGCTGTCATGAACAGGTTGGACCACACGGTAAAGAATGTCTCGGGGAGTGCGGCCGCATGCAGCGCGTCAAACCCTGCGGGCCATGGCAGGCACTGGCCCACGGGCACGGTGCAGTACTGCGCATAGCCCCCGCCATTGACCAGCGCGCATACCCGCGCGCCCGGCATGGGAAAGGCATCGGGTGGCACGCCTTCGCCCACCGCCACGACCTCGCCCGCCACTTCCAGCCCCAGCAGGGGGCTGGCGCCCGGTGGCGGTGGATACAGCCCCTGGCGCTGCATGATGTCGGGGCGGTTGATGCCTGCGGCCATGACCCGCACCAGCACCTCGTCCGCGCGGGGCCGGGGCACGGGCACGGTGGCGATGCGCAGGGAATCGGGGCCTCCCGGTTCGCTTGCGGTCACGGCCTGCATGGTGGCGGGGGGTGGCTGGGTCATGGTCTGTCCTTGCGTTGGTGGAGGCTCCCAAGGTGTAGGCGATATGTCGGCTGCGACCAGTGCGCGGGCCGCGCAATCGAGCAAACGTGCGCGCACCAATAGGGCCGGACATGAAAAAAGCGCCGGAACCCGCAAGGTTCCGGCGCTTTTCATGTCGGTCCCGTTCCCCGTGGGGGGAGGCAGGATCAGACGGAGTAGTACATCTCGAACTCGGCCGGGTGCGGCGTGTGCTCGAACTTGTAGACTTCCTGCCACTTCACTTCACAGTAGCTCTCGATCTGGTCCTTGGTGAACACGCCACCGGCGAGCAGGAACTCGAAATCGGATTCCAGCGCGGTCAGGGCTTCACGCAGGGAGCCGGCCACGGTCGGGATCTGCTTGAGTTCCTCGGGCGGCAGGTCGTACAGATCCTTGTCCATGGCATCGCCAGGGTGGATCTTGTTCTTGATGCCGTCGAGGCCGGCCATGAGCATGGCGGCAAAGGCGAGGTAGGGGTTCGCGGTCGGGTCGGGGAAGCGGACCTCGACGCGCTTCGCCTTCGGGCTGGTCGCATACGGGATGCGGCACGAGGCGGAACGGTTGCGGGCGGAATAGGCCAGCAGCACGGGTGCCTCGAAGCCCGGGATCAGGCGCTTGTAGGAGTTGGTGGACGGGTTGGTGAAGGCGTTCAGCGCCTTGGCGTGCTTGATGATGCCGCCGATGTAGTACAGCGCTTCATCGGACAGGTCGGCATAGCCGTTGCCGCCGAAGGTGGGCTTGCCGTTGCGCCAGATCGACTGGTGCACATGCATGCCCGAGCCGTTATCGCCATAGATCGGCTTGGGCATGAAGGTTGCCGTCTTGCCGTAGGAATGGGCGACGTTGTGCACGCAGTACTTGTAGATCTGCATGAAGTCGGCGGAGCGGACCAGCGTGTCGAACTTGGTGCCCAGCTCGTGCTGCGACTGCGCCACTTCGTGGTGGTGCTTCTCGATGGGCAGGCCCATCTCGCCCATGGTGGTCAGCATTTCGGCGCGCAGGTCGCCTTCGCTGTCAACGGGTGCGACCGGGAAGTAGCCGCCTTTGACGCCCGGGCGGTGGCCCATGTTGCCTTCAGGGTAGTCCTTGAGCGACGCGCCGGGGCCTTCGATGCTTTCAAGCTCGTAGGTGCCGAAGTTCGGGCCGGTGCCAAAGCGCACGCTGTCAAAGATGAAGAATTCGGCTTCGGGGCCGAAGAAGGCGGTATCACCCAGGCCGGTCGACTTGAGGTACTGCTCAGCCAGCTTGGCGGTGGCGCGCGGGTCGCGGTTGTAGAACTGCCCGGTGGAGGGCTCCACGATGTCGCAGATCAGGATCAGCTGCGGCTTGGCGGAGAACGGGTCCATCACCGCGGTGGTCGGGTCAGGCAGCAGGATCATGTCGCTTTCGTTGATGGCCTTCCAGCCAGCAATCGAAGAACCGTCGAACATGAATCCTTCGCGGAAGGTGTCATCCTCGATCGTGGTGACGTACTGGGTGGTGTGGTGCCACTTGCCGCGCGGATCGGTGAAACGCAGGTCAACCATCTCGACCGCGTTTTCCTTGATGATTTCAAAGACCTTCGCGATGGCTTCAGCGGAATGCGACGGTGTGGAAACCGAGGCTGAAGCCTGTGCTTTTTTTGCCATGTTAATTACCTGTCCTGACTTTGGTGTGCCGTTCCATGCGGCGCGGCGGTTATGGTTACGGAAACGCAGGGCCGCTGTCGATAGGCCAGCGGCCATGAGACCCATGTTTGCAGGCCAACCCTCAGATGGCGTCAGGCCCCCGCTCGCCCGTGCGGATGCGGATCACCTCGCTGACAGGGGTGATGAAGATCTTGCCATCGCCAATGCGGCCGGTGCGGGCCGCGGCCATGATGGCCTCGACCGCGCGCTCGGTCATGTCATCGGGGCAGACGATTTCAAGCTTTACCTTGGGCAGGAAGTCTATGATGTATTCCGCGCCGCGATACAGTTCCGTGTGGCCTTTCTGGCGGCCAAAGCCCTTGGCCTCGGTGACGGTGATGCCCATCAGGCCGATCTCATGGAGGGCATCCTTCACCTCGTCGAGCTTGAAGGGCTTGATGATGGCCTCGATCTTTTTCATGCCTGTTGGTCTGTCTTCCGTCTCATGGCATCTGTAGTGCATGCCGCCCGTGTTGCTGTGGCAGGGTTGCACGGCTTTCGTTTTCAGGCAATCGGGTGATATGGGCAAAAATGCGCATTGCCCGCACCCATGCGCACACGGACAGGATAAGACGATGAAACCCGCCAACGCGATGCTTTCAGGGCTGCCGACCACCATTTTTTCCGTCATGTCGGCCCTGGCCGTGGAGCATGACGCCATCAATCTCGGCCAGGGCTTTCCAGATACCGAAGGCCCGGCCGACCTTGTCGAGGCCGCCGCCAGCGCCCTGCGCGACGGGCGCAACCAGTACCCCCCGCTCGCCGGCCTGCCCGAGCTGCAGGGCGCGGTGGCGCGGTCGAATGCACGTTTTTATGGCATTGCCGTCGAGCCCGCGCGTGAGGTGGTGGTGACCTGTGGTGCGACCGAGGCCATCACCGCCTCGCTCATGGCGCTGGTCAACCGGGGCGACGAGGTGGTGGTGTTCGAACCGCTATACGACACCTACCTGCCGGTGCTGCGCCTGCTTGGCGCCGTGGTGCGCACCGTGCGCCTCGCCCCGCCGCGCTGGGACCTGCCGCGCGCGGAACTTGCCGCCGCCTTTACCCCGCGCACCAAGGCCATCTTGCTCAACACGCCCATGAACCCGACGGGCAAGGTGTTCACGCGTGATGAGCTGGAATTCATCGCGGGCCTCGTGGCGAAGCATGATGCCTATGCCGTGTGCGACGAGGTGTACGAGCACCTGACCTTCGCGCCCGCCCGCCACGTGCCATTGATGGCCCTGCCGGGCATGCGCGGGCGCTGCATCCGCATTGGCAGTGCGGGCAAGAGCTTCTCCATGACCGGATGGAAGGTGGGCTACGTCACCGCGCCCGCGCCGCTGGCCGCCCTCGTGGCCAAGGCGCACCAGCTGCTCACCTTTACCGTGGCGCCCAACCTGCAACGCGCCGTGGCGGTGGGGCTGGACAAGGACACGGCCTATTTCGAGCGGCTGGCCGAGAGCATGTGCTCGGCGCGCGACTGGCTGGCCGAAGGGCTGGGCCGGGCCGGATTCGACGTGCTGCCGTGCGATGGCAGCTACTTCCTGATCGCCGATATCGCGCCGCTGGGCTTTGCGGGGGGCGATGTGGCGTTCTGCCAGCAGATGACGCGCACGGTCGGGGTGGCGGCGATTCCCGTCTCGGCCTTCTATGATCAGGCGGGGGCGGATATTCCCGATCGCTACGTGCGTTTTGCGTTCTGCAAGAAAACGGGCGTCATTTCGCAGGCGGTGCAGCGCCTGCAGGGCGTGCGCGGACAGCTCTGCGCGGAAAATGCATGAAAATGCAAAAAGGGTAATTGACGGGTTTGCCCGCCTTCTCTAAATAACCGCTCCAGTTGTGGCGGACGTAGCTCAGTTGGTAGAGCGCCGGTTTGTGGTACCGGTGGTCGCGGGTTCGAGCCCCGTCGTTCGCCCCAACCCGTATTTCCCTTAAAATCAGAACATTCCGTCCTGTGCGGCTTTTCAGCAGAAAGCCGCCGGTCCGAACGTGCGCGCAAGCCCCAAAGCCAGCGGCAGCGGCGTAAGGCCGAGCTGCGTGCGCATGGGGGTAATGTCGAAAATCTTGTCTTCCATGAGCCGCCGGACCTCGGCAGGCGTAATGACGGGCAGCCCCGGCATCCTGAGTCGCGCCAGCGCCATCAGCACGGCACCCGGCACCGGCAGCACCGGGCGGGGCCCCAGCCCGGCGGCCAGAGCCACCATGCGCGTAAAATCCCGGTAGCTGACCTGATCCCCGCCCGCGATAATCAGGCTATGCGGTCCATGCCAGTCGCGCCCGATGGCGGCGAGCAGCGCGCGGGTGACATCACCCTGCCAGATGGGCTGGAGCCGCGCGCGCCCGCCGCCGGGTAGCGGCAGCACCGGCAGGCGGCGCATCAGGGCGGCCAGGCGCTGCACATTGTTCTCGCCCGTTGCGCCATAGATCATGGTGGGGTGCAGCAGCACGCCGTTGCGACCCGACAGGGCCAGCGCCTGCGCGCCGTGCAGCACGCCGCGCGCATGCGCATCGGGCCAGCGGGTAAAGAGGCGCGTGCTGCCCAATGCCACGAGTCGTGCCTGCGGGGGCGCCACCGCCAGCACGGCGGGCAGGTGGCGGGCATGGGCGGTCAGGACAATGGTGGTGGCATCGCGCAGGGCGTGGCGCAGGCGGGCGGGATCATGCGCAAGGTCGGCCAGCCGGGCGGGAACGGGCAGGCGGGTTGCCTGCCAGCGCGCGCTGTCGCGCACGATGGGCACGAAATCCTGCCCCCCGGCCCGCAGCGTCTGGCACAGCGCCAGCCCCGAGCGGCCATTGGCCCCGATGACATGCACGGGGCCGGAGCAGGGCATCAGGGTGTGGAAATGGTCAGGCCCAGCGGGGCCGCGACCGACGGGTCACCCGCCATCGACAGGGCAACGCCCAGCATCATCAGGTTGACCGGCTTCATCGGGCGCAGGGCGATCTGCAGCGGGTGGTCCTGCGGGGATTGCAGGAACCGGCCCATGGCGCGCAGCGAGGCATCATCGGACGTGGCCAGGGCTGCCAGCAGGTTCTGGCGGTAGACCTCGGGGTCGGTATTGCGGCTTTTCGCCAGGCCCGCCAGCACATGGCTGGCCAGGGAGTGGTCCTCCCACGTCATGGCGGCGGAAACGATGCGCGCGGTCTCGGGGATGATGGCCATGTCATCAAAGGGAATCTGGTCCAGCTCGGCCACCACGGTCAGGTTGCCCATGTCGGCCGACTCGATGGTCATCGGCTCGAGATGCACGCGCCCCGCACTGCGGTCGCTGGTGCTGTTGATATGGATGTTGCCGTTGAAATGGTCATAGCCGAACGCATTGAGAATCGTCTGGTTATCATTGCCGGTGGACCACAGCGTGAGGTCGCCCAGCGTCGTGTCCATCTTGTCCTCTGTCGCGGTGGAGAAGCTGGAGGTGGCGACATGGTCGATCTGGAGCATGGGGTGGGTGCTGTCGATCTCCACCTTTTTCAGGTCCATCGTATGCGGATGGCTTTCATGGATCAGGTGGCCCGACTGGATCAGGCTTGCGACCTCGCTGGCAAAATCCGGTCCGTCGATCTTGAGGTGATCGACCGAGATGCGCCGCGTGGGCGTGAGGTTGATCTGGGTGGCCAGCCGGTCGAGGTCGAGATGCGAGGCGCGGCCCACCCCGTACTGCTCCACGGTCATGCGGGCGACGGTGACATCGGTCTGGCTGGCGGGCACGGCAAGATGCATGTTGGTGAACGTGCCATCATCGAGCACGAGGGAATCGAAGCCGAGCGGGCGGCTGGCATCGGCGCTTGCGCGGGCGGTGTTGGGCAGCACCAGGTTGCGCAGGTCCACCTCATCAAGCGAGATGGTACTGCTCTGGGTCATGATCTTGACATCGCGCAGCACGATACTGCCGATCTTCTCGCCCTGCACGTTGTTGCCGCTCAGCCCCCCCAGCCGCACGTCAGCCGCGATCAGCGTCATGGCGGGGTTGCGGTAGGTGACGGCTGTGAAATGCGCGCCCCGCGCCAGCGTGCGCGGCCGGGCCGTGGCGTAGCTGAACGTGGCGTTCGGCCCGATGGAGGCGCGGAAGTCGGCTATGCCGGCTTCAAGCCTGTGCTGGGCAAAGTGATGCACCCCCCAGCTGCCAACCAGCAGCACCAGTACAAGCAGGGGAATGGCGGGATAGAGTTTCTTCACGAGGCTGATATCCGTAATGACCTTGAACTGACTGCTATCGCATTGTGCCCCCCCTCGGCAATCGCCCGCGGAAAGGTCGTGATGCGAAAGGTGGCGGTATCATGATACCACACACGATTTTTTAGCGGAAAAATGCCGCCGTTGCGGGATTATGTGCTTGACGTTTGCACATGATGCGGCTGATAACGCGCCACCTGTTACCGCTACATTACTGGACGGAACACTAGATCCATGAAGACCACACTTTCGCTGAAGCCCGCCGAGGTGACGCGTGGCTGGACCCTGATCGACGCCGAGGGCCTCGTTCTGGGCCGTCTGGCCGCCATCGTTGCCCAGCGCCTGCGCGGCAAGCACAAGTCGCAGTTCACCCCGCACGTTGATTGTGGCGACAATATCGTCATCATCAACGCCGAGAAGGTTCGCCTGACCGGCAACAAGGTTGACCAGAAGCTGTTCCATTATCACACCGGCTACCCCGGCGGGATCAAGGAGCGCACCATCACCCAGCGCCTGACCGGCAAGAACCCCGGCCATGTCGTGCGCAAGGCGGTCGAGCGCATGATCACGCGCGGCCCGCTGCAGCGCGCGCAGATGAAGCACCTGTATGTCTATGCCGGCGCCGAGCACCCGCATGAGGGGCAGAAGCCGCAGGTTCTCGATGTTGCATCGCTCAACCGCAAGAATGCCGTCAACACCCAGAAGGTCGGGGGCTGAACCACATGTCTGAAACCCAAGAACGTACAGGCACGCTTGCTGACCTCAAGGAAGCCGTTGCTTCTGGCCAGGTGACGTCCTCGCAGGAAGCCGCTCCGGTTTACGAAGCCAAGCGCGATGCGCAGGGCCGTGCCTACGCCACCGGTCGCCGTAAGGATGCCGTGGCCCGCGTGTGGATCAAGCCGGGCAAGGGCGACATCATCGTCAATGGCCGTCCGGTCGGCACCTACTTCGCGCGCCCCGTGCTGCGCATGCTGATCACGCAGCCTTTCCTCGTGGCTGACCGCTACAACCAGTTCGACGTGTACTGCACGGTCGTTGGTGGTGGTCTGTCCGGCCAGGCCGGTGCGGTCCGTCATGGCATCAGCCGTGCGCTGACCCACTACGAGCCTGCGCTGCGCAGCATCCTGAAGGCTGCTGGCTTCCTGACGCGCGATTCGCGTGTTGTTGAACGCAAGAAGTACGGCCGCGCCAAGGCCCGCCGTTCCTTCCAGTTCAGCAAGCGCTGATCCGGTTTTCCCCGCAGCCCTGTGCTGCGGGGAACGGGTTTTTCAACGGGGTCGGTCCAGCAATGGACCGGCCCCGTTGTGCGTTTGGGAGGTTTTACACGAAGGGATTGTCCACCTTGGCGGGTTTGCGCGGTGGCAGGGCATCGGGCAGGTCTTTCTGGGCCTCAAGCGTCGTGACCACCTGTTGCATGAACGCCAGCAACGCCTGTGCGCGGGCCAGCCCGGCCTTGTCGCGGCTGAAATCCGTCTGGCCATAGAACGCGATGCTGTCGGTGCCGTTTTCCACTGTCATGCCGCCAATGGTGCGGCTGGCGCTGTTATCGGCAAAGGGCACAAGGGCGGGGGAGTGGGTGGTCATGGTCATGTCTCCTTCTCCAGAATGGTCCTCCTTGCAGGCAGGTGCAAAATCAGCCCACGAACAAGCAGGAGTTTTTGGTGAAGCTTTTTTCAAAAAGCTTCAAGGAACGCCGCCTTTTTGAAAAAAGGCGGCACCCAAAAACTTTTATTTTTTTATCAACGTTATTTTACCAGCGATAATATACATGCCGCCGGGTATGCCGCCGCGCGTGCTTCGTGGCCGCGCGCGCATGGCCAAGCGGCAGCGCCATGCAGCTCTGCTTGACGCTGGCTGGCAGCCCGGGGAAGGGATCGACGCCGGTAATACGGGTCAGTTCCGCCACGCTGACATGGCTGCAACCGGGGCTGCGCGCCACATTGTGGCAGACATACACGCCCGATAGCTGCCTGCGGGGGTCATAGACCGCCTTCCATGTAGAGGTGGGCACCAGCACCCGGTCTGGCCCGATGGCCGACAGGCTGCTTGCGTGGAAAGCCGGGCCGGTGACCACGTAAAGATTGCCCGTGCGCAGGGCGAGGCCCCGCACGGCGGATTCGATCTCGGCCCAGCGGCCCCGGTTCAGCACCGCGCGCTGGGGCACGATGTTGGAGAGCGCGAAGGTTTCCTGCTGGCTCTGCCGGTCGGGCATGTCGCCCGAGGGGGCCATGTGCCCGCGATCGAAGCCGGAGCGCACGTAATCCTCAAGCTGTGCGCGCGCGCCGGGGGCAATGCGCGTGTCGGGGTGGAATTCGCCTTCGCGCGGGGGCTGCATGGCGGCGCGGACCATGGCGGTGTCGAGGTGCTCGGCCGCCCAGAGTGGCTCACGCGCCAGGGCGGAATACAGCACGGCGAAGCGGGTGCTGCACAGGAGTTGCGTCCCACGCGCCAGTTTCGGGTTATCCACCACGGGCAGTTGCTGGCCTGCGCCGAGTTCCGCGCAGCCTTCGGCGCGTGCGGGCAGGGTGGCGACAAGGGCCGTGGCAAAAAACAGCGCGGACCAGGCCATGCGCGGGCGGAGAAAGGGGAGGGGCACGCTCTGGTGTTATCCATCTGTTCTGGTAAAACGGCGGCTTATCCATGAAACATCTGGTGGAACAGGGCAATGGCTGAACGACCCGATCAAGGCAATCCGCGCCAGTCGCAGCCCTTTATCATGAACCGGCGCGAACTCGCCCCCACCCCGCGTGAACGCCGGTTGCGGCTGGTGCTGCGCGTGGTGACGGTGTTGCTGCTGGTAGCAGCCCTGATTGACCTCGTGCTCCAGTACGTAAAGCACCCCGCCTAGTGCATGCAAAGATTTGAAAACAAATGCCTTTTAAAAAAAGACAGCACCTTCAAACCGGGGGCAGCCGGTTACCGCGCGCCCTTGCCCGCGTTTGAGGGGGGCGGCAGGTCGGTCTCTGGCGTGGCGCGACCGAGCGCAATGGTCACGTCCACCGTCTCCTGATTGACCAGCGCATCGAACCGGGGGTCGATGACCGGGTTGCGCGTGGCCGCCGCCATGTCGCCAAAGCGCAGATGCGCCCAGTCAATCCGCGCATCGGCCGCGCGGGTCATGTCAAAGCCCACCATCGGGTGGCGGGTGCCATCGGGGGCGGTGTAAAACCAGTCGAAATGGCAGCTTGCGGGCGCGCCGCGCTGGGTAAAGAGCGCATGCACGAAGCCCGGCGTCACATCGATCTGCAATGTGTTCATGAGGTAATGGGGGATCTGTTTTTGCAGCGCGGGTGTTACCTGCGTGTTGAACAGCCCTGCCTGGATCATTTCGGGCATGTGCGCCAGGAAGGTCGTCTGGTTGATGCTCATCTCCACCCGGCAGGGCGTGCTCTGGGCAAAGCGGGTTTCAATGCCCCAGGCATGGGCCGTGGTCTGCGGCCCCATGATCGGGGCGGGATAGGCCGGTGCCGCATGGCCCGGAGCAGGCGGCAGGGCCATGGCAAGACAGGCCCCGGCAGCCCCGATCAGGCGGCGCAGGCGTTGCGGGTGGGGGAGGCATGCAGGGCGGTGCAAGGCGGGAGCGGTCCGTATTCAGGGTCAGGAAAACAGTTCTGGCCTCTTTCCTGTCATGAAGTGCGGCTTCTTGCCAGCCCTGCCCGGCAGGCGGGGTATGCCTCATGGCAGGGTTGCATATCAAATCTATGTAATTGAAACCCATCTTTCCGCATTTATTAAAAATATATTATATCTTCCATGTATTGTTCCAGTATCGATTTATCATGCCATAAAACCGGCCCTTGAAATGCCACAATAATGCTCTTTCTATCCTTGTCGGCAAATGCTACAGCATGCGGCAACACGATACGGCGCGGCGCTCCGAAATCGGACGCAAGTGTCTGTAAAAAAATGTTTTTAAGAGCCAATTCGCCGGGCAACCCTTCGCTCCGGGCCGCGTTGGCGCGTTACGACAATAGCAAGAAACAGGCCATGGCCGGCATGCGGGTTTTCTTCCCCCCTGGGGGGAACCGCACGGCGCTGGCGCAAAGGGCCGTTCAGGGCAGGAAGTCATGTTTGATTCAAAGATTATAGAAGTCGATGGCGTGTTCGTGGGGGCGGCCATCATCACCGGGCTGGCCACGTCGCTGCGCTTTTATGCCACGCATGAAAGCGTGCGCTCGCTGCATAACGCCATTCTGCCCGACCTTGCGGCGCTACGGCACCATGTTACGGCCACGTTCCGCCGCATGGGGCGCGGCAGGGCCTGCCTGCCGGGCGCGTAAGGCATCTCTTGAAAAACAAAAGTTTTCGGTGAAGCTTTTTTCCGAAAAGCTTTGAAAACGGGGTGCCGCCCGCCTGCAGGCGGGGGCACCCCGAACCGTTTTAGCGGCTGGTGCGGCGGCCAAGCTGGCTGACGTCGCGCACGGCGCCACGGGCAGCACTGGTGGTCAGCGCGCTATAGGCCTGCAATGCGACCGAGACCGTGCGGGTGCGGTCAGGCTGCCAGGCGCGGTCGCCGCGCTCTTCCATCGCGTCGCGCCGGGCGGCCAGTGTGGCATCGCTTACGGTGGTGCGCAGGATGCGGTTGGGGATGTCGATCTCGATCGTGTCCCCTTCCTCCAGCAGGCCGATGATGCCGCCTTCCGCCGCCTCGGGCGAGATATGGCCGATCGAAAGCCCCGAACTGCCACCCGAGAAGCGGCCATCGGTAATCAGGGCGCATTTCTCGGCCAGGCCCTTCGATTTGAGGTAGCTGGTGGGGTACAGCATTTCCTGCATGCCGGGGCCGCCCTTGGGGCCTTCATAGCGGATCACCACCACGTCGCCCGCCACGATCTCGTTGCCGAGGATGGCCGAGACGGCGGCATCCTGGCTTTCAAAGATGCGGGCCGGCCCGGTGAAGGTGAGCAGGTTGTCAGCCACGCCAGCGGTTTTGACGATGGCGCCATCCTCGGCCAGGTTGCCAAACAGCACGGCCAGCCCGCCATCGCGGCTGTAGGCATGCTCCGCATCACGGATCGCGCCATTTGCCCGGTCGGTATCAAGCGCCCTGTAGCGGCTGGACTGCGAGAACGCCTGCGTGGTGCGCACGCCACCGGGGGCGGCGCTGAAGAAGGTGCGGGCTGCCTCATCCGCCGTTTCGGTGCTGATATCCCACCGGGCCAGCGCCGTGCCGACATCGGGGGCATGCACGCTTGGTGCGTCCAGGTTGAGCAGCCCCATGCGGGCCAGTTCGCCCATGATGGCGGGAATGCCACCCGCGCGGTGCACATCCTCCATATGGATGTCCATGCGCGAGGGCGAGACTTTGCACAGGTTGGGCACGCGGCGCGAGAGGCGGTCGATATCGGCCATGGTGAAGGGCACTTCGCCCTCGTGCGCTGCAGCCAGCAGGTGCAGCACGGTGTTGGTCGAGCCACCCATGGCGATATCGACCGTCATGGCGTTTTCAAACGCGGGCTTGGTGGCGATGCCGCGCGGCAGGGCGGTGGCATCATCGTTTTCGTACCACCGCTTCGCCAGCGCCACGATGTCGCGGCCCGCGCGCTCGAACAGGTCGCGCCGGTCGGTGTGGGTGGCGACAAGGCTGCCATTGCCCGGCAGGGCCAGGCCGAGCGCCTCGGTCAGGCAGTTCATGGAATTGGCGGTGAACATGCCCGAGCACGAGCCGCAGGTGGGGCAGGCGGAGCGTTCGATCGTGGCCGACTGCTCATCGCTCACATCCGGGTTGGCCGCCGCCACCATCGAGGTGATGAGGTCGACCTGCTGCTCGGTGCCGTTATTGAGGATCTTGCCCGCTTCCATCGGCCCGCCAGAGACGAAGATGGTGGGGATGTTGAGCCGCATCGCCGCCATGAGCATGCCCGGCGTGATCTTGTCGCAGTTGCTGATGCACACCAGCGCATCGGCGCAGTGGGCGTTGACCATGTATTCCACCGCATCGGCAATCAGCTCGCGCGAGGGCAGGCTGTACAGCATGCCGCCATGGCCCATGGCGATGCCGTCATCGACCGCGATGGTGTTGAACTCGCGGCCGATGCCACCGGCCTCGGCCACGGCGCCCGCCACGAGCTGGCCCATATCCTTGAGGTGGACATGACCGGGCACGAACTGCGTGAACGAATTGGCGATGGCGATGATGGGCTTGCCGAAGTCGCCATCCTTCATGCCGGTTGCACGCCACAGGCTGCGCGCACCGGCCATGTTGCGGCCATGGGTCGTAGTGCGGGAACGATAGGCGGGCATGACAGTGACCTCTCGCGTCAATCTGGTTACAGAAGGGGATAAAGTTGCCTGATCGCATACAGGACGCACGCCCCCCGCGCCACCCCAAAGCGCACGGCCCTGAACCAGCCGTTAACCGGTGGCGTGCAAGGCTGCGGGGGGTGTGGGCGCAACTCCACCCCGCAGCCAGTCGTTCATCTGATGGCTGACCCCCATCTGCACAAGGAGCACAAGCAGCAATGCCGCAACCAGAACCCAGGAACATCACGGCACGGCGCAGCGTGCTGGCACAGATACGTTTTCCGGTTCTGGGGGTGCTGGCTGTCGCGATCATGGCGCTGGTCATCTTCTGGTCATGGGACTGGTTCATTCCCATCGTGGAGCGCAGGGCGGGCGCCGCCCTTGGCCGCAGGGTGACGGTGGCCCACCTGCATGTGCATGTCGGGCGCGTGATCCGCGTCAGGGCCGATGGCGTGCGCATTGACGAGCCGGACGGGTTTGAAAAGCTGCCGCCTTTCGCCACCGCCGATCACCTGATGGTGGGCCTCGACCTGTGGCACCTGCTGGGGGGGCGGATCGACCTGCCGGTCATCGCACTCGACAGGCCGGTGGTTGAACTCAACGCGCAGCGCGGCGGCCGGGCCAACTACCAGTTTCCTGATAGTGGCGGCAGTTCATCGGGTGGCATGCCGCAGATTGGCGAACTCAACATCAATGACGGCCAGCTCCACCTCGTGCATGCGGGCCTGCGCAGCGACATGCGGGCGCAAGTGCACACCACGCCCGGCAAGGGCGACGTGCAGCCCCGCATCGTGGCCGACATACGCGGCACCTATACCGGGCAGGCGATTATCGGCCATTTCTCGGGTGGGGCGCTGGTCTCGCTGGCGGACCGCACAAAGCCCTACCCGGTTGACGTGGACGTGCGCCACGGCCCCACGCGGCTGACGCTGGTGGGCTCGGTGGATGATCCGCTCTCGTTTCGGGGCGCGCGGCTGCGGCTGACGCTGGCGGGGCCGGACATGTCGCTGCTTTACCCGCTGACCGGCGTGGTGATTCCGCAAACCCCCGCCTACCATGTGGCGGGCGGGCTTGATTATGTCGATGGCCGGGTGCGCTTTCATGAATTCGAGGGCACGGTCGGCTCCAGCGACCTGGGCGGCACGCTCAGCGTGGACCCGCACCAGGCCGTGACCTTTGTCGATACCGACCTGCACTCCCGCCATGTGGATCTTGCCGATCTGGGTGGTTTCTTTGGCGCGACGCCGGGCGATCATCCTTCCACCGCGCAGCAGGCGGCAGAGGCAAAGGCGCATGAGGCCAGTGGCGCCGTGCTGCCCACAACGCCGATCAACATGCCCAGGCTCAGGGCCACCAATGTCCATCTCGCCTATCATGGCGACCATATCGAGAACCGGCACGTTCCGCTCGACAATATCGACGTGCTGGCCGATATCCGCGATGGTACGATTGACGTGCATCACCTGAATTTTGGCGTGGGCCGCGGGCGGCTGGCCAGTAGCGGCACCTTCGTGCCGCAGGGCAACGGCGTGGATGCGCGCATCCGCATCGACATGGAGCAGATCGACCTTGCCCGCCTCATGCAGGCCATGGGCCGCAACCTGCACGGCCAGGGCATTATTGGCGGGCACATCATGGTGCATGGCCATGGCCAGTCGCTGGCCCAGATCGTGGGCAGTGGCAATGGTGGTATTACCGTGGCGCTGGATGAGGGCGGTGACATTTCGGCCATCCTGCCCGACCTGCTGGGGCTGGAACTGGGCAAGGCGCTGCTTTCCGCCCTTGGCCTGCCCGCGCGCACCGACCTCAAATGCCTCATAGCCGACATGCCGCTCAATGAGGGCGTCTTCCACACCCGCACCATGCTGCTCGAGACGGGTGATACGCGCACCGTGGGCAAGGGCGACATCAAGTTCAGCAACAATACCATCGACTATACGCTACTCACGCATTCGCGGCATTTCGCCGTTGCGTCCTTTCCCGGCCCGCTCTACATCACCGGGCCGCTCAAAAGCCCCAATATCCGCCCCGGCGCCGAGATTATCGGCCGTGCCGTGGCCTCGGTGCTGACGGGCTTCGTGTTCTCGCCCATCGGCCTGCTGCCCACCATTGAAGGCGGCGTGGGCAAGAACTCGTCCTGCGCCAGCGCGATACGGGATGTGAACGAGAACCCGGCGGCAGGCATTGCGCCGCATGCCACGCGCCCGGTGCGCCACGGGCGCCATGCGCGGGCAAGTGCTTCGCCTGCACCGGCCCCGGCGGTTGGCAGTGGCGGGCTGAGTGCGGCCGAACGCGCGCGCATTCATGCCGCCTGGGCCAGGAAAATGGCAGCGCATTGAGGATTATGCCTAATTAAATAATTGATATTAAATGATAAAAGTTTTTGGGTGCCGCCTTTTTTTCAAAAAGGCGGCGTTGCTTGAAGCTTTTTGAAAAAAGCTTCACCAAAAACTTTCTTCTGTCTGCGTGCCGTTTTCTGTTTGGGCTTTTCGTACAGTCGCCAGCCCTGCGAATCCCTGCTTGACCGTGCAGGCCATTTCGGCAAAAAGGGGGAACAGCATGGCAGGAATGCTATAATGCCGGGTTAGCACAGTGGTAGTGCAGCGGTTTTGTAAACCGAAGGCCGGGGGTTCAAATCCCTCACCCGGCACCATGATTGCCTCCGAAAATCGCGGATAAACCGCCACGGCGATTTTTGGGGCTGATAGCAACAACAATTCAACAACAAATCAGGGAAACATGTTTCCTTGGTGTTCTGTTGCTGTCCGATTCGCCTGGCCTGTCAAACCCGTCACATCGGTCCGGCATGTGTGGGTGAAGCGTTTTTCTAAAACTTTGAAGAAACGCTGCCTTTTTTAAAAATGAAGGCAGCGTGCCGGGTCTTTTGCCCTTTATGGCCGGTCAGGCAAAAATACGCGCCATCCATTGCTCCACCGTATCGCCGCTGCTGATGGCGGGGTCGATCAGGCCATCGACCATGAAGGTGGGCGAGACGTGAATGCCGTTCTGGCGGGAATATCTGCACTGCCACTTGATGGCTTTCTGCAGGGCGGGCACGGCAAAGGCCGCGGCGAGTTTCAGCCCGCTATAACTTTCGATCCGGCGGATGATGTCGTTGGGGGTCGCATCCATGTTCGGTCCGGCGCAATGGTCGGTGAACTCGAATTCCTCACGGTGCGCGCCCACGGCCGCCATGACGGCACGGGCGGCGTCCCGCCCGTCGGGCAGGGTTGCGGCAGCAAGGATGCAGCGCACGATCACGCCCGAGAACATATGCCACGGCTGCGACTGGAGGCGGATCTTGATGGTGATGCGCTCCGGTCCCGCAGCATCCAGCAATTCGGGCAGCTTGCTGAAGGCCCGGACGGAAAACGGGCAGGTCGGCTCTAAAAACGCCTCGAATATTTTTGGGCCATGGCCCCATACGAGCGGGTCGACATGCAGGGTATCGGCGGGTGCTGCCATGTTGGGAACTCCTTCAGGGTTGGGGGCAGGCCGGTTTCAGAATTCTAGAAACCATACCCGTTCGCGTGGTTCCATGGGCATGGCACGCAAAATGCGGCATAAGCATGCGTTTTCCCGTTTCTGTATGGTGGTGGCCCATGGCGCGTACCCTTTTGCTCAAGAATGCATTGCGTCTCGTGACGATGGATGCCGCGCGGCGCGAGATCGAAGGTGGCTGGGTGCTGGTGCGTGACAGGCAGGTAGCCGCCATCGGCACGCCCGCCGACCCGCTGCCCGCCGCCGATGAGGTCATGGACATGACCGGCCACGTGGTCATGCCCGGCATGGTCAACACCCATCACCACATGTACCAGACGCTGACCCGCGTCATTCCCGCAGCACAGGATGCCTCGCTGTTCGGGTGGCTGCAGGCGCTCTACCCCATCTGGGCGGGGCTGACACCCGAGATGATCCGCGTTTCCGCCTGCACGGCCATGACCGAGCTGCTGTGGTCAGGCTGCACCACAAGCAGCGATCACCTGTATCTGTTCCCCAATGGCGCGCGGCTGGATGACGAGATCGAGGCGGCACGGCAGATGGGCATGCGCTTTCACGCCGCCCGGGGTGCCATGAGCGTGGGCGAAAGCAAGGGCGGCCTGCCGCCAGACAGCGTGGTGGAGGATGAGGATGCCATCCTGGCCGACACCCAGCGCGTGATCGCGGCCTATCATGACCCCGAACCGCTGGCCATGCAGCGCATTGCGGTGGCGCCTTGCTCGCCGTTTTCGGTCAGCCGCGACCTCATGCGCAATGCCGCCGCCCTGGCGCGCGCCACCGGCACCATGCTGCACACCCATCTGGCCGAAAACGCCAGCGACATCGCCTATAGCCGCGAAAAATTCAACATGACGCCCGCCGAATATGCCGAGGATACCGGCTGGATCGGCCCCGATGTATGGCATGCGCACTGCGTGCGGCTTGATGATGCGGGCATTCACCGTTTTGGCGCTACCCATACCGGCATGGCGCATTGCCCGTGCTCCAACATGCGCCTTGGCTCGGGCATTGCTCCCGTGCGGCGCATGGCGGCGGCGGGCATGCGGGTCGGGCTGGGGGTGGATGGCTCGGCCTCGAACGATGGCAGCCACATGCTGGGCGAGGCCCGGCAGGCCATGCTGCTTGGACGCCTGCTGGATACACCCGATGGCCAGCCCATGATGCAGGCGCGCGAAGTGCTGGAACTGGCCACGCGCGGTGGGGCGGCCGTGCTGGGACGTGACGATATTGGCCATCTCGCGCCGGGCATGGCGGCGGATATCGTGGCGTTTGACCTGCGCGGTATCGACCATGCCGGCGCGCAGGCCGACCCGGTGGCGGCCCTTGTGTTCTGCACGCCCCGCCGGGTGGCCTGCACCATTGTCAACGGGCGCGTGCTGGTCCGGGGCGGGCAGTTTACCGAACATGACCCCGCACGCCTGACCCGCCGGCATAATGAACTGGCGCGCGAACTGCTGCAAAAGGCCTGAACCCGGCCCTGCCGTGGCTCAGGGCCGGGGGGTGAGGCCGCGCTGGTAGCGGCGGTAGCCCCTGCGCCCGAGCAGTTTCATGATGGGCAGGCTCAGGTTGAGCAGCCGCATGGAGGTGAGGCAGGCATGGGTGAACAGCTTGTCGAACACGGAACTGAAGATCTCGCGGCTGCTGCGCTCGCAGCATTCAAGGATGCGCCCTGCCGTGACATCAGGTTCCTGCGGGGGGTCGATGAAGTTGTATATCGAGCCGCCCGCCGCCATTTCCTGGCTGAGCATGGAGGTATTGACGCTGGCGGGATAGATGGAGGAAACCTGTATGCGCCGGGGCCGCAGCTCCTGCTCGAGCGCGCGCGCAAACCCGCGCAGGCCGAATTTGGCCGCTGTATAGACGCTGCTGCCCGCAAGCGGAAAAGCGGCTGCCATGGAATTGACGAAAACAATATGCCCCCCACGGCCCATGAGGGGCAGCAGGGCATTGGTCAGTTCGATCGGCGCGGTCAGGTCAACGGCAATCTGGCTGGCAATCGTGGCGCTGTCGAGTTTGCCCACGGCCTGCGGTGTAATCACGCCCGCGCAGTGTACCAGCACATCCACCCTTGGCGTATGGGTGGCAATGTCGGCTGTGGCCTGCTTTATGCTCTTGCTATCGGTCAGGTCACACATGACGGTGTTGACGCCGGGGCTTGCGGCCCGTGCCTGGCGTGACAGGATGATGATGGTGTATCCCCGCGCGCGCATGCGACGGACGAGAGCCTGCCCGATACCGCCCGTTGCCCCCGTAACAACGGCAACCCGGCCTTCACCTGAACCGGGTTTTTCGTTTAACGCACTCTTTTCCAATGATCTTCGTACTTCCCTGAGCGCAATGCCTGTAGTCGCGCCTGATACGCGCCAGACCGGATATTCCGCAAGCTGTTTTGTCGTGCCATGACGGAATCATGGCATTCCCGTGACCTGCAAAGGGGCATGCTATCTGGAATAAAATAATCCGTCGATAAGCGACAGTCACTCTTTGTTACGATGTGACCATGCGGATTGACGCAACGACAACGCATGCGCGCCTGCAAAGCCCTTTTCCGGTCAGTAAGGGAAAGGAGAGAAGCATGGGCAGGAGAATATAGTATTTTAATAATACTGATATATTATTATCTATTATTTATATTGAATATAAAAATTCTCAGTATTTGACCGTTTGTAATGTCTGTTACTTCAGAATGATAAAATTAATTGTCACATCACGCTTTCTGATCCGCGTGGTCAGAGGGCACGGGCCTGCCGGTTGGTGGCGCAATGCTGGAAACCGCCCCGATAATACAGGAACAGGAATTCGCATGTCAGCGCCTGCGACACGAGATCATGTCGCGCGTAGAAAGCTGACTGATTTAATCAGGGGGAATCACAATATGGCGGAGAGAGTGGGATTCGAACCCACGGTACGCTATTAACGTACACACGCTTTCCAAGCGTGCGCCTTAAGCCGCTCGGCCATCTCTCCAGCCGTATCGAAGTCTGGCCACGTCCGTGGGGTGGCGGTATCCGATGGGTGCGGAACATATCACCAAATTCCGTCCGCGCAAGCGAAAAACGGCATGCCCTGACCGCCTGCCGCAATTCGGCCCGGCAGGCGGTCGGGGCAGGGGTTACTGGTCCATCTTGAGTGCTGCGAGGAAGGCGCTCTGCGGGATCTCGACCTTGCCGAACTGCCGCATGCGCTTCTTGCCTTCCTTCTGCTTTTCCAAAAGCTTGCGCTTGCGCGAGATGTCACCGCCATAGCATTTGGCGGTCACGTCCTTCGACATGGCGCCAATGGTCTCGCGCGCAATGATGCGGCTGCCAATGGCGGCCTGCACCGCAATCTTGAACAGCTGGCGCGGGATCAGTTCCTTGAGCTTGGCGCAGATGGAGCGTCCGCGCGTCTCGGCGGCGGAGCGGTGGGCGATGAAGGACAGTGCATCCACCGGCTCCTGGTTGACGAGGATGGAAATGCGCACGAGGTCGCTCTCCTCGTAGCCATCCATCTGGTAGTCGAAGCTGGCATAGCCGCGGGTAACGGATTTCAGCCGGTCATAGAAGTCGAACACCACCTCGTTGAGCGGCAGGCGGTAAACCGCCATGGCACGGTTGCCCACGTAGGTCAGGTCTTCCTGCACGCCGCGGCGTTCGCTGCACAGGGTCAGCACGGCCCCCAGATATTCATCGGGCACCATGATGGTGGCCTTGATCCACGGCTCCTCGATCTTCTCGATCAGCGACAGGTCGGGCATGTCGGCGGGGTTGTGCAGTTCCGCCGTCTCGCCATTGGTCAACTGCATCTTGTAGACCACCGAAGGCGCGGTCGCGATCAGGTCAAGGTCGAATTCGCGGCTCAGCCGCTCCTGGATGATCTCGAGATGCAGCAGCCCAAGGAACCCGCAGCGGAAGCCGAAGCCCAGGGCGGCGGACGTCTCGGCCTCGTAGTGGAAGGAGGCATCATTGAGCCGCAGCTTGGCCAGGCTGTCGCGCAGCTTTTCAAAATCATCGGCCACGATGGGGTACATGCCGCACCACACCACCGGGATGGAGGGCTTGAAGCCTGCCAGCGGGGTCTCGGCGGGGCGGCGGTCATCGGTAATGGTGTCGCCCACATTGGTGTCGGCCACGGTCTTGATGGCGGCGTTGATGTAGCCGATCTCGCCCGGGCCAAGCTCGGCCACGTTGGTCATGCGCGGGGCGAACACGCCCACCTGGTCCACAAGGTGCACCACGCCGGACGACATCATGCGGATGCGCATGCCGCGCTTGAGCCGGCCTTCCTTCACGCGCACCAGCGTGATCACGCCCAGGTACGGGTCGTACCAGCTATCGACCAGCAGGGCCTTGAGCGGGGCTTCGGCATCACCCGTGGGCGGCGGCAGGCGCTTGACGAGGGCTTCAAGCACGGCCTCGATGTTGAGCCCGGTCTTGGCCGAGACCTCGACGGCGTCCTCGGCGTCAATGCCTACAACTTCCTCGATCTGCTCCTTGACGCGCGGGCAGTCGGCGGCGGGCAGGTCGACCTTGTTGAGCACCGGCACGATCTCGTGGTTGGCGTCGATGGCCTGATACACATTGGCCAGCGTCTGCGCCTCCACCCCCTGCGATGCATCGACGACAAGCAGCGAGCCTTCGCACGCGGCCAGCGAGCGGCTGACTTCATAGGCGAAGTCGACATGGCCCGGCGTGTCCATGAGGTTGAGCACGTAGGTCTTGCCATCTTCCGCCGGGTAGGTCAGGCGGACGGTCTGCGCCTTGATGGTGATGCCGCGTTCACGTTCCAGATCCATGTTGTCCAGAACCTGATTGGTCATTTCCCGCTGGGTCAGCGCGCCGCAGGCCTGGATCAGGCGGTCGGCCAGGGTCGATTTGCCATGGTCGATATGCGCGATGATCGAGAAATTGCGGATCAGGGAGAGGGGCGTGTCGGTCATGGGCGAGACATAGTGTAAATTTGCATGAAAGTCAGCCGCTACCTGTCATGCCGGGCAGGAAAATATCGGGGCGGGACCGCGCGGCTGCCTACATGCACGCCATCGTGATGCGATGGATGCGCGTGGTGCCATCGAGAATGATTTCCTGGCCATCAATGGCGCCGAGGCCACGGATGCGCACAAGCTCATGCAGCGGGGCAGTTATGGGGGCGTCATGCCAGCGCTCGACCACATGCCCGCAGCAGGCCATGCCCTGCGCGGTATGGAGCAGCACGCGGTCGCCCACGCGTATGGCCGCCGTGGGCGAGATGATCAGCGTGCCATTGCGGCGGAAGATCGGCTCCATTGAATCGCAATCAACATGCACGGCATAAGAGTGGTGGTCGGCCATGCCATGAAAATCCCACTGCTCCCACCGTTCGCCCTCGGGCAGGCCGGTTTCATCAAAGAGCTCGGGATGGGCGAGTTGCGAGAACGGGGCGATCTTGAGGTGGGAATGATGCACCTTGCCGGCCGCCTCGGGGTCGCCGTGGCCCGCGAGCAGGCGGCTGAACCCCTCGAAGGATATGCCCGTGGCGCTGAGCGTGCGGGCAAGGCTTTCGGTGCCCGGCCAGCGCGGGCGGCCCGAGGGGGTGATCCGCTTGGAGGGGTTGAAGGTGGTGCTGTCCAGCCCAGCCGCCCGCGCAAGGCCTGAAGGGGTCAGTCCGCGCTCGGAGGCCAGGCGGTCGATTGCGCGCCAGATGTCGGCATGGGTGATCATGGGGCCAGTTTCAGTATTTCGGTCCGGTGGCGGGCCTGCCCCTGCTCGGTCATGGTGAAGCGGGTTCCGCCGTGCACATGGGCCAGTCCCATGCCCGTGAGCCTGCGCAGGCAGGGGTCATCGCGCAGGCCGGCCGGGCGTCCGTTTTCACCACTCAGCTTCAGCCGGTGCAGGGCGGAGCGGCAGCAGGTTTCAAGGTATGGTTCATTCCACATTGCGGCAGGGACCATTGCGGGCAGGCGGCAGCGTTGCCGCAACGCGGGCGGCGGGATGCAGCCGGATTCAGGGGTATAGTTCGTAATAGTATGTGTTTATGTGTCACATAGTGCCATTATCGCGGGCTGTCCACCATGGGGAGTGGGTTCACCTGCGTTTGCAGGGCAGGTGGCATGTGCTGCATGCGCTACGCTTTCAGCTTCTGATTACTATATTCAGGAATGATGACAGTGCATTGTCATGTTTCTGACCGGAATCTGACATATGTTTCTGTAAAGTTTCAGGTAGAAACCATTTTGTACAAGGCTCCGTTTATGAAGTTTCGTGAATATATGCTTGTTCTGGCAGTCGTCGCGGCAGGCGCGGGCGTTTGTGTAACGGCGCGGGCCGCTGATTGCGACAGCAGCCAGACCACTTCCAAATGGGATGTGCTTGGCCGCGTGGCGCAGGCTGGTGACTGCGCCAACACCCGGCTGCAGGACCGTGAGCAGGCGTGGAAGGACAAGCAGCAGAACGTGGAGCAGGGCTATCAGGACCGCAAGGATGCGCTGCGCCAGAATACGGTAGGCCGGTGGGACAATGAAAAGCAGAATCTGTCCGATGACCGCGACCGTGTGGACCAGAAGATCCAGAACGGCCGTGACCGGCTTGATGCGATTCGCAACGCGCCCAAAAATCGCCTCGACAAGCTGCGTGACGCAGGCAGCGAGGAACGCCAGCGCTGGGATAACCTGAAAAGCCAGACCGGCTCCGACGTGAGCAGCCTGTTCGGCGGCAATAGCCAGAACAACCAGTAAAGAACTGTTTAAGAACAGGTTTTTTAGATAAAAAATACCAAAGTCTCGGAATGCCACCTTTTTTGGGAAGGTGGCATTTTTTTTGTACCCTCCAGCAGACGCATCAGCACAAATGCCCTGACTATTAAGGTTTTTTCAAACAGGCTGTCTTTGTGAATTTCTTTGGAAAAAGCGCATCGCCAGCCGCTGCTTGCCCTTGGCCCGATACCCGCCGTGTTGCACGACGCTCACGCGGCATGGAAAGCGGTGCCGTTCAAGGCCCTGAAACACAACATGCCCGGACGATGCCGGGCATGAAGGAAACACAGGGAGATGTCTGGCGCTTACGAACGCGGCGGCCGCTTGCGCGATGAAGCAGCACCGCGCGGTCCGCTGCCAAACCCGCCACCGGGGCGGCCACCGCCACCACCGGGCTTGCGGGCGAAGGGGCGGCCACCACGCGGCGGGCCGCGGCGGGCCGGGCCCGCGCCACCGGCAGGGGCCGCAGCGGGCGAGATCTGCACTTCGTCATTCTCGATCGCGGCGATGCACGAGCGGAACTTCTCGGTCGATTCCGGCGTGATCTCGAACAGCGTCTGGCTGTCATTGATGCGGATGGCGCCGATATCCGCCTTGCGCACGCCACCAAGGCGGCAGATCAGCGGGATCAGCCATTTCGGGTCAGCCTTTTCCTGGCGGCCCACATTCATGGCAAACCAGGCACCCGGCTCGCCGCTGCCATAGCTCTCGCGCGGGGGGCGGGGGCCATCGCGCTCGGGGCGCTCACGCACGGGGCGCGGGGCATCGGGCGTGATGTGGCGCACGTTCTCTGCTGCGGGCAGGCGGGCGCGGTACATCTGCAGCAGGGCTGCGGCGAGCTGTTCGCTCGTGCGGCCTTCCACAAGCTGGCCCACCAGTTCGGCATCGGCTTCCGCCACGTCCTGGTTCAGCACGGGATCGGCCAGCAGGCGCTTGGTGTCATTCGCGCGGATTTCGGCGGCCGTCGGCACGCCGGACCATGTGGCCGTGATCTTGGCGCCCTGCATCAGGCGCTCGGCGCGGCGGCGCTGCGACATGGGCACCATCAGCACGCACACGCCCTTGCGGCCCGCGCGGCCCGTGCGGCCCGAACGGTGCAGCAGCGTGGCCGAATCAGTCGGCAGGGTGGCATGCACCACCAGCGCCAGGGCCGGGATGTCGATGCCACGGGCGGCCACGTCGGTCGCCACGCACACATTGGCCTGGCCCTTGCGCAGGCTGTCGATGGCACGGGTGCGCTCGTTCTGCCCCAGCTCGCCCGAGAGGGCGACCGAGGAGAAGCCACGCTCGACCAGGGCCGCCTGCATGTGGCGCACCATCTCGCGGGTTGCACAGAACACCATGGTGGTCTGGCTGTCGGTATAGCGCAGCACGTTGACAACGGCGGGGATCAGTTCGCGTGCATCGGCCACGATGGCGCGGTATTCGATATCGGCATGCTGCTTGGCGCCCGAAAGCGTATCGATGCGCACGGCGTCGTTCTGGTAACGGCGCGCGAGGGATGCGATTTCCTTGGCGATGGTGGCCGAGAACAGCAGCGTGCGGCGGGTCTTGGGCATGGCGTCGAGCAGTTGCTCGAGTTCATCGCGGAAGCCGAGGTCAAGCATCTCGTCGGCTTCATCCAGCACGACCACGCGCAGGTCCGACATGTCCAGACGGCCACGGGACTGATGGTCGCACAGCCGCCCCGGCGTGCCGACCACGATATGCGCGCCCATCTGGAGCGCACGGGCCTCGCGCCGCGCATCCATGCCGCCAATGCACGACACGATGCGCCCGCCTGCGGGGGCATACAGCCAGGTCAGTTCACGCGTGACCTGCATGGCCAGTTCGCGCGTCGGCGCGATGATGACGGCCAGCGGCGGGCCTGCTGGGCCAAAATGCTCCGCGCCACCAAGCAGGGTGTCGGCCATGGCGATGCCAAAGGCAACGGTCTTGCCCGAGCCGGTCTGGGCGGAGACAAGGAGGTCGCGCCCCTCGGCTGCGACATCCAGGACCGCTTTCTGGACGGGAGTCGGGTTATCGTACCCACGCTCGTCCAGCGCGCGTTGCAGGGCGGGGTGGGTTTCGGGAAACGGCATGTATCGGGCAATCCGGACAAAAACATGAAGAACATGGGCGACGCAGGAAGGAAACTGGCCGCCGGCCGTGTTCATGCGTCAGGGGAGAAGGCCGGTGCATAAAGAATGATTGCCCCAAAAGCCAGAATTAATAATGGCCGGGGCATTTTTGCACGCGCGCCCAGGCACCATCAGTGCGGGGCAGGGGGAGGGGAAAAAGTTTCCGGATGCCGCCTTATGTGCATAAGGCGGCGTTCTTTTTGGGGCTTTTTGTAAACCGCTTCACCAGAAACTTGATCAGTTTTTCAGGGCACCAGCACCGCAGCGCCTTCAAAGCGGCCGTGGCGCAGGTCATCAAGGGCCTTGTTGGCGTCCTTGAGCGCATACGGCGTGGTGGTGGTGCGGATGCCCACGCGCGGCACGAGTTCAAGGAAGTCGATCCCGTCCTGCCTTGTCAGGTTGGCCACGGATACGATCTGGCGTTCCTCCCACAGCAGGTCATAGGAAAAGGCCGGGATCTCGCTCATGTGGATGCCCGCGCACACCACGCGGCCTGCCTTATGCACGGCCTTGAGTGCGGCGGGCACGAGTGCGCCCACGGGGGCGAAGATGATGGTGGCGTCAAGCTGTTCGGGCGGGGCCTCATCCGAGCCACCGGCCCATACGCAGCCGAGCGAGCGGGCGAATTCCTGCGTCTTTGTGTCACCGGGGCGGGTAAAGGCATAGACCTTGCGGCCCTGCCAGGCCGCCACCTGCGCAATGATGTGGGCTGCCGCCCCAAAGCCATACAGCCCGATGCTGCGGGCCTCCTTGCCCGCCATGACCAGCGAGCGCCAGCCGATCAGCCCCGCGCAGAGCAGCGGGGCGGTGGCCACGTCGTCATCGCCCTCAGGCAGGGGGAAGGTGAAATGCGCATCCGCCACCGCCTTGGTGGCATAGCCGCCATCACGCGTGTAGCCGGTAAAAAGCGGGTGGTCGCACAGGTTCTCGTGGTCGGTCTGGCAGTAGTGGCAGCAGCCGCAGGTATGGCCGAGCCACGGAATGCCCACGCGCTGGCCCATGTGCAGCCCCTCCACATTCGGGCCGATGGCGTCGATCCGGCCCACGATCTCGTGCCCCGGCGTGAGGGCATGGCCGGGAAAGGGCAGGTCGGCATCGACCACGTGCAGGTCGGTGCGGCACACGCCACAGGCCCCCACGGTCACGCGGATCTGCCCCGGCCCCGGCTGCGGGTCGGGCAGTTCGGTCCATTGCAGGGGGCTGTGGGGGGCGAGCAGTCGCATTGCGTACATGGTGGCGCTCCTTTGTCTGTACAGGGGCGGCCTGCTGGCCGCTGGTGCCATGACGTGCAGGCTAGCATGGCTGTAGCCCCTGAGGCATGACCTGCATCATCGCGCTGTTCGGCTTCAAAAAAACAGAAGTTTTTGGGTGCCCCTTTTTTTTTAAAGGCGGCGTTCCCTGAAGCTTTTTGGAAAAAATCTTCACCAAAAACTTTTGAATGAATTCCAGATTTATTCTTCTGCGCGGTAAGGGGTCATGGCCTCAAGGGCGGGCAGTTCGGCCCGTATGGCCGCGCGTTCATGTTGAAGGAATTCGGCCACGGCCTCGCGCAGGCCGGGGAGGCTGATCCAGTGGGCGGAATGGGTCAGGCACGGGCGGTAGCCACGTTGCAGCTTGTGCTCGCCCTGCGCGCCCGCTTCCACCCGTTTCAGCCCGTGGGCGATGGCGAAGTCGATGGCGCGGTAATAGCACAGCTCGAAGTGCAGGAACGGCCAGTCCCCCTCGCGCCGCCCCCAGTTGCGGCCGTACAGCGTATCGCGCCCCATCAGGTTGAGCGCGCCGGCCACCGGCACGCCGTCCTGCCTGGCGATCATCAGCACCACCCTGTCGCCCAGCCGCTCGGACAGGAGCGGGAAGAAGGCGGGCTGCAGATAGGCGCTGCCCCATTTTCGGTCCACGGTAGAGAGGTAGAAGTGATAAAAATCCTGCCACAGCGCTTCGGTAATCTCCGCGCCGCGATAGGTGTGGAATGTCAGCCCGCAGGCATTGGCATCGCGCCGCTCGCGCCGGATGGCCTTGCGCTTGCGTGAGGCCAGCATGCCCAGAAAATCGTCAAAGCTGGCATAGTCCTGGTTATCCCAGTGGTACTGCACGCCAAGGCGCTGCAGCCAGCCGCCTTCCCCCAGCAGTTCATATTCATGCGTCGTGCAGAAGGTGACATGCACGGAGGAAAGCCCCATCTCGCCACAGGCCTGCCGCAGTGCGCGGGCTGCCAGCAGGCGCAGGCTGTCGGCATCGGGAGCGGTGGGGTGAACGAGCAGGCGCGGCCCCGGCACGGGCGAGAAAGGCACGGCGACCTGCAGTTTGGGATAATACTGCCCGCCCGCCTGCTCGAAGGCGCGGGCCCAGGCGTGGTCGAACACGTATTCGCCAAAGGAATGGCCCTTGGCGTAAAGCGGGGCGACTGCAAGCAGGCTGCCTTCGTCGTCGCGCAGGGCAAGGTGCTGGGGCATCCAGCCGGTCTGCGGGCCGGTGGAGCCGCTGTCTTCGAGTGCCGAGAGGAAGGCGTGGCTGACAAACGGGTTTTCATCGCCCGCGCAGCCATCCCACTGCGCCGCCGGGATCTCGGCAATCCGGCGGTGCAGGGTCATGGTGGTGCCGGTCATGATGCCTGCGCCGTGGTGCAGGCTGTGCGGGGCGGTGCGGTCATGACAGGCTCCCTTTGTTATGCGTGGTGGTTACATCAGCCGATTTCGAACAGGCCCTCGACCTCGACAGCGGAGTCGAGCGGCAGCGAGGGCACGCCCACGGTCGAGCGCGCATGGCGGCCCGCATCACCAAACACGGCTACCGCCAGGTCGGAGGCCCCGTTCATGACGGCGGCATGCTGCGTAAAGTCGGGCGTGCAGGCAATGAACCCGCCCAGCCGCACCACGCGCTTCACGCGCGAAAGGTCGCCAAGGGCCGCCTTAACCTGCGCGATCACGTTGATCATGCTGTAGCGCGCGGCTTCCACCGCCAGTTCCACTGCCACGGTGCCGCCGAGCTTGCCGGTGGTCAGCAGCTTGCCATCAACCAGCGGCAACTGGCCTGACACCACCAGCGATGACCCGCTGATGACGGTGCCCACGTAATTGGCCACGGGTGTGGCGGGGGTGGGCAGCACGATGCCAAGCTGCTTGAGGCGCTGTTCGGGGGTTGTATCGGGCATGGGCAACAATCCTTGCATTCAGGCGGCGGGGTACGGCGCCGGGTTATCCGACCAGCCGCAGCCCGCGCCGCCGGGGGGGCGTGTCATCGCCATCGTCATTGCCGGAGCCGGGCAGGTCGAGCGGCAGCATGGGGGCGGGGCTTTCGGCCAGCGTCTCCTCATGCGGGGCATCGGGTAGCCTGCGGCCCAGATAGGCATCTGACAGGGCGCGGAAGGCGTAGTCGAGCATGGATGTGGCGTAGGATGCAACCGGGTCGCCCTCCACCGTGCCCGCGGGGCCGAACTGGGTGTAGGCAAAGGCCTCGACATAGCTTTCCAGCGGCGCGCCATATTGCAGGCCGATGCTTACGGCCTGGCCCAGCGTGTCCATCAGGCCGCGCACCATCGGGCTCTCCCGCGTGGGCGTCAGGCTGATTTCGCCCAGCGACCCGTCGGCATATTCCCCCGTGCGCAGGAACAGGCGGTGGCCGCCGATGCGGGTTTTCTGCGTAAAGCCGCCATGGCGTGCGGGCAGGTGGCGGCGCACGCCGCGCTCCAGCCCCGCACGGGTGGCCAGCGTGTCACGCGTGGCATCGGGGCGGGCGGGCACGCGGTCCACAAACCCGCTGAGCGCGCGGTGCATGGCCTGGTGCGAGGCGGCGGCGGGCAGGGGCAGCACGCTCTCGCCCGCAAGGGTGGCGGCGAAGGCTGCCTCCAGCGTCAGGCCCCGGCTGGCCAGCCGGGCCAGCGTGCTCATGGCCAGCCGCCCGTCAGGCCGCAGCGGGGAAAAGACGGGGGCCAGCCCGCATGCTTCCACACCCAGCAGCGCATCGATGGGGCCGGGGGTGGAAAAGCCGGTCTCGACGCGGGCTGCGGGCTGGTCGGTCTCGACCGCCGCTTCCTGCCACACGCTGCGCGCGATCTGGCTCACGCCGGGCAGGATGCTGCGCACGGGGGGCAGGGGCATGGCATCGGCCCCTTCGCCCGCATGGGCCACGAGGGTGGCAAGGGCCACGATGCTGCATGCCGCGTCGCGCCCGGCCTCGCTGTCATAATCGAGCCCCAGCCCGGCCAGGCAGGCATCGAGGTTGGTCAGCAGCAGCGCGCCTGCAACAGGGGCGCGCTCATGGCTTTCGCCAGCAGGGGGCAGGGTGACGGCACGCAGGTGGGCCACCGCGCCGCCCGCGGGTTCGGGCAGGGGCAGCTCGCCATTGCGCATGTGCAGCTTCTGGTGCGCAAGGGTGCGCAGCACGCGGGCCAGCAGGCGCAGGGCCGCTACGAAGTCGCGCGCCATGAAGCTGTTATCGGCCTCGACAAAGGCGGCGAGGTTGACCACGAAGGCGGGCCTGCGGTCATGGTGGCCATGCCACAGGCTTTCGCTCGGTGCGGCCTGGCGCATGAGCAGCAGGCACGACAGCGCGCGCGCGACCGGGCCAATGACCGGGCCGGACACCTCGCCCGCGCACAGGTCATCGATCCATCGCGCCGCGAGTTCGGGCAGGTTGGCGGGGCCATGGCCGGGGGCCAGCCGGGCCACGGCCTCGGCTGCCGTGTCATCCCAGTCGGCGGGCAGGGTTACGGAACGCGGCGCGTCGTCTGGGTCCGCTGCGGCTTCAACGGTACGCATACGCACGCCGTTCCAGTGGCTTCGTGCTGTCATGCTTTATGTTTACCGGGCGGCAGCACGCTGGCGGAACCCGCTTGCGGCGGAGTCGCAACTATACATGCCCCTGAATACAGTGGATATGGGGGATAACTGTGCGGCGACCATGCGCGCGCCCATCACCGCGCCGTGAGGCGGGGGGCTTTGAAATGCCTTTGACAGAGTGCGGGCTGCCTCGACGCCCCCCCGCTGATCCCGCAGATGTGACGGTCGCGCACGCATATGCGCGTGGACCGCGCGGCTGCGGGCGGATTAGGCTCGCGGTATGGCAAATCTAGGCACCCGCATCTACACCTGCTTCAGGGGGCGACTGGTCGGCAAGGATGCCGACGGGCGCTGTTATTATGAGGCCCGCACGCCCAACCGCACCGGCGGCGGGGAAAAGCGCCACGAGCGCTGGGTCATCTATCACAGGGGCGAGGACGCATCCGCCGTGCCGCCCGAATGGTGGGGCTGGCTGCACCACATGGAGGCCGCCCCCCTGCCCGAGAGCGCGCGCCAGCCGTGGCAGCAGCCCTGGCAGCCCAACCAGACCGGAACAGCGGGGGCCTACCACCCGCCGGGCAGCGACTGCCGGGGCGGCCAGCGGGCTTCAACCACCAGTGATTATGAGGCATGGTACCCCGAGGGATGAAACCCGTGGCGTAACCTGCTAGGGTGCGCGCCATTGGATATTGGGGAAGCTTTGCCACCATGGTTGCTGCTGTTTCAGGGCGCGCGGGCCGTCAGCCAGCGGAACTTCTTGCCGGTTTTGCCGTGCTGGCCGGGCTTGCGGGGCTGCTGGCCTATGCCGTGCTCGACAAGGGCCGCCCGCATGAAACCGGCTACCGGCTCAATGCCGGGTTCGCCCATATCGATGGCCTGTCCATCGGCTCGGATGTCAGGCTTGCGGGCATTACGGTGGGGCAGGTGGTCGATGAGCGCGTCAACCCCAAGACGTATGCCGCACAGGTCACCTTTACCGTGCGGCCCGACATCAGGCTGCCTGATGATACGGCGGCCATCATTACCAGCGACAGCCTGCTGGGTGGCAAATACATTGCCCTCTCGCCCGGTGGCGATGACAAGATGCTCGCCCCCGGCGGCACGATTGGCGAGACCCAGGGCGCGATCAGCCTTGAGCAGCTGCTCAGCAAGTTCATCTTCTCGGTAACCGATACCCTGACCAAGGCCCGGCAGGACAAGGCGAACCAGCCTGCTGCCCCCGCGCCGGGCGGAGACGCGCCATGAGCGGTCAAGACGCCCTGCCCGCCATGTGGCCACAGCGCGATGGCACGCCGGTCTCCTGCCGTGACAAACTGCTGGTCCTGCGCGAAAACCATCAGGAAGTGCGGGGTGTCCTGCAGGATGCGTTCGAGGATGCCGTGCTGATGGGCGTGGATGAGGCGGCCATGCGCCAGATCCTGATCGACGTGGTCAACACCCTGCGGAGCCCCCACGCATGAGGCGCGTGCTCCGCTCCCTGCCCGCCCTGCTGCTTGCTGGCCTGCCGGGCCTTGCCCATGCCACCGAATGGCTGGCGCCGCCTGCCATGTACCCACCCGATACGTGGCAGGGCCGCACGGTGGCGGTGGTGCGCGTGCTCGACAAGCTTGATGCCCATACCGAACTGCTCAACGTGCCCGTGGGTCAGGACATGCCCTATAAGAGCCTGACCCTGCGCGCCACGTCATGCCTGCAGCGCCCCGCCACCCTGCCAGCCGATAGCGCTGCCTGGCTGGACGTGCATGACGCGCATGAGGGCATGGCCGCCTTCCAGGGCTGGATGGCGGTGGCCGAGCCCGCGACCGGCGTGTTCCAGAACCCGCTTTATGATGTGCAGCTGGTCGGTTGCGCGGGTGACAGTGTCGCCCCCACCCCGCCGCCACTCGCCGCTGTGGCAGCCTCGACGGAGGCCGCGCCCGTAGCCCCCGCCATGGCCACGCCCGATGGCCAGCCCGCGGCGCCTGAAGCAGGTGGGGCAGGTGCGGCGCCAGTCGCTCCGGCAGCCCCCCCGGCCACGCCGCAGCCGGTCTCCCCGCCGCTGCCCGCCATGCCGCCCGAGCCCGCCGATGAGGGCGCCGCCCCCCTGATGCTGCATTAGAAAATAATTTAATTTGTGTCGTATAAATGCTGCAGCCCTGTATAGCGCGCTTGTGGGCTTGCGTATTATCCAGCTTTGCCAGAGGCTAGACCCACCATGAGCAAGACACCCTCCCTCCCTTCGCTCGATCGGCTGCCGTCTCCCGCGCGTGCGGC
Organism: Komagataeibacter sp. NFXK3; assembly: GCF_054182245.1. Classification (NCBI taxonomy): domain Bacteria; kingdom Pseudomonadati; phylum Pseudomonadota; class Alphaproteobacteria; order Acetobacterales; family Acetobacteraceae; genus Komagataeibacter; species Komagataeibacter sp. NFXK3. The sequence goes on along the minus strand of NZ_JAPIVJ010000001.1, from coordinate 36,478 downwards.
CTTCCTCCTGGACTTTGACGGCACGCTGGTGGATATCGCCCCCACGCCCGAATCCGTGGTCGTGGCCCCCGGCCTGCGCGACACATTGCGCCGCCTGCGTGATAAATGCGGCAACGCGCTCGCGGTCATCTCGGGCCGCCCCATCGACCAGATCGACCATTTCCTGCCAGATGTGCCCTATGCCGTGGCGGGCGAGCATGGCATCGCCATCCGCCATGCGCCGGGCCAGGCTGTGGAGCGCGCGGCGCTGCCGCCAGTGCCGAAAGCATGGATGGATGAGGCCGAGAGGCTGGCCGCGACCCATCCCGGCGTGCGGATCGAACACAAGAAGGCGGGGCTGGTGCTGCATTACCGCGGCGCGCCCGATGCGGGTCCGGCGCTGGGCCGGATCGCGGATGAATGGGTGGACGCCACCCACGGCGCGTTCCATGTGCAGGCCGCCAAGATGGCGTGGGAAATCCGCCCCGCCGGCATCGACAAGGGCCATGCGGTCGATGCGGTGATGAAAAGCGCGCCGTTTGCGGGCCGGCTGCCCATTTTCGTGGGCGATGACGTGACCGATGAGGATGGCATGCGCGAAGCGGTCAGACTTGGTGGCGTGGGCCTGCGCATTCCCAATGATTTCCCTGACCCGGCGGCTTTCCGCGCATGGCTGGCCCAGTTGGCACAGGGGGGTGATGGCGCATGGGGCGGCTGATTATCGTATCCAACCGCGTGCCTTCCCCGCGTGAGCGCAGCCAGCCCGCCGGTGGGCTGGCGGTGGGGCTGAAAGATGCCCTGCGCGAGGGGGAATCGCTGTGGTTTGGCTGGTCGGGCAAGCAGGTGCAGCTCCATGGCGGCGACCCGGTGCCCCGGCTCGACAGGGTCGATAACGTCACCTACGCCACCATAGACCTGACCCCGCTGCAATATGAGGGGTTCTACCAGAATTTCTCCAATGGCATCCTGTGGCCGCTGTTCCATTACCGCGTCGGGCTGATGAACTATTCCCGCACGGACTGGAAAACATATCTTGCGGTCAACGCCATGTTCGCGCGCACGCTGCTGCCCCTGCTCAAGCCTGATGACACGATCTGGGTGCATGACTACCACCTGTTCCCGCTCGGGCAGGCGTTGCGTGACCTCGGGGTGAAATGCCGCATCGGCTTCTTCCTGCATATTCCGTTCCCGCCATGGAGCCTCGTGCGCTCGCTGCCCGGCGCAGACCTTCTGCTCGAGGACATGCAGAGCTACGACCTGATTGGCGTGCAGACGCCCGAGGATGCAGAGAACCTCAACCATTCCCTCCAGGCCAATGGCCTTGCGGCGCGCGGGCAGGCCTTTCCCATCGGCATCGACCCCGACGAGTTCCGCGCACAGGCTGAAAAGAGCATGGAAGGCCCGGAGGTGGAGCGGCTCGAAGGCAGCCTGCGCGGCGCCAAGCTTGTGCTGGGCGTGGACCGGCTGGATTATTCCAAGGGCCTGCCTGAGCGGTTTCGTGGCTATGAGGCGCTTCTGGCGCGCTACCCCGAGCATCGGGGCAAGGTGACCTTTCTGCAGGTCGCCCCCATCTCGCGCGGCAGCGTGGAGGAATACCGCCAGCTGCGCCGCCAGCTTGATGAACTGACCGGGCGGATCAACGGCGCCTATTCCGAATTCGACTGGACACCGATCCGCTACATCACTCGTCCGCTCCCGCGTGAGGTGCTGGCCGGGTTCTACCGCCGGGCCGAAGCCGCCCTGATCACGCCGCTGCGCGATGGCATGAACCTTGTGGCCAAGGAATACGTGGCCGCCCAGGACCCGGCCAATCCGGGCGTGCTGATCCTGTCGCATTTTGCCGGTGCCGCGCCGGAAATGGATGAGGGCATCCTGGTCAATCCCTATGACCCCGATGAGATTGCCGATGCCCTGCATGCCGCCCTGACCATGGGGCTGGCGGAGCGGCGCACGCGCTGGCAGGCGCTGGAGCAGGAAGTCAGCAGCACCACGGCCATAAGCTGGGCGGCTGATTTCCTGCAGGCGCTTGAGGCCGCACCGGTTGCGGGGCGGCCGTAACTACCCATGCGTTCAACTGCTTTATTGATGGTGCTGGCCGGGTGCGCCGCCCTTGGCGTGGCCTGGTGGAGTGAATACACGCTGGGCCATGTGCCTTGCGGGCTGTGCCTGTGGGAGCGCTGGCCCTATCGGGTGCTGGCGGGATTGGGGCTGCTGGGGCTGGTGCTGCCGCGTGATGCGGCGCGCGGCGCGTTGTGGCTGTGCATGCCGGTGCTGCTCGTGGCGGCTTTCCTTGGCGGCCTGCATGTAGGGGTGGAGCAGGGCTGGTGGCCCAGTCCGCTGCCCGAATGCCGCGCGCCCACGTTTCATGGCGGCAGTTTCGCGCAGCGTCTGGCGTCCATGCCGCGCCGCCCGGCCAAGCCGTGCGATGCGGCAACCTATCTTGTGCCCGGCGTGCCGCTTTCCATGGCGGCGATGGGCGGGATCTACGCGCTGGCGCTGATCCCTGTCGTGCGCCGGGGGCTGCGGATCAGGGCGAAGTTCCGCGGCCGCGGCCGAAAAACAATCCAAGGATGAACAGCACGATGAAGATGAAGAAGAGCACCTTGCCGAAATAGGCAAACGTGTCCGAAATGCCGCCGAAGCCAAAAACCGCGGCGATCAGGGCGAGAACAAGGAATGTGATGGTCCAGCGTAACAGGTCCATGATCCGGTTCCTTCCGATCGATGTTGTGACAGACGCGGGCATGACATCCGCCCCTTAACAATGCGCCAGAGGGCGACGGGTTCATCGCAATACGTTATTTTGGCCCCGGCACGGTCGCGACCCGAGCGGGGTTGCGCGCAGATCAGGCGGGAGGCAGCCCATGAAAGACAGCACGGACACGGCAGGTTTTTACAGCCTGTACCATCATGGCTTTGCCCGGGTGGCCGCCTGCACGCTGCCCGTGGAGCTGGCCGACCCGATGGAAAACGCCCGCCGTACGCAGCATGCCATGATGGCCTGCCACGAGGCGGGGGCCGTGCTGACGGTGTTTCCCGAGCTTGGCCTGTCGGGCTACGCCATTGATGACCTGCGCCAGCAGGATGTGCTGCTTGATGGCGTGCGCGAGGCGATTGGCTGGCTGGCCGGGCAGACGGCGGGCCTGCTGCCGCTGGTGCTTGTCGGCGCGCCGCTGGCCGTGGGGGATGCGCTGTATAACTGCGCCATCGCCCTGCATGACGGGCGCGTGGTGGGCGTGGTGCCCAAATCCTACCTGCCCAATTACCGCGAGTTTTACGAGGCGCGGCAGTTCACGCCCGGCGCGGGCCTGCGCGGCGGCACGGTCACCCTTGGCGGCGAGGCCGTGCCGTTTGGCACCGACCTTCTGTTCCACGCGCCTGCGGTGCAGGGGCTGGTCGTGGCCGCCGAGATCTGCGAGGACATGTGGGTGCCGCACCCCCCGGGTGTCGATGCAGCCCTGGCCGGGGCCACGGTCATTGCCAATCTTTCCGCCAGCAACATCACGGTGGGCAAGGCGCGCACGCGCACGCTGCTGTGCCAGTCGCATTCGGCGCGCTGCCTGTGCGCCTATGTCTATGCCGCGGCGGGCGAGGGCGAATCCACTACCGATGTGGCATGGGACGGCCAGACCTCGATTTTCGAAAATGGCGAGACACTAGCGCAAAGCGCGCGTTTCCCCTCGGGTCAGGTCACGCTCATGGCCGATGTGGATCTTGACCTGCTGCGACAGGAACGCCTGCGCATGGGCACCTTTGCCGATAACCGCGCCCAGGCCGCGGCAGGCGCGTGGCGGCATGTCAACCTGTCCATCACCCCGCCCACAGCCGATCTGGGCTTGCTGCGCAACATTCCGCGCTTCCCCTTCGTGCCCAGTGACCCGGCACTGCTCGATCAGGACTGCTACGAGGCGTTTACCATTCAGGTCACCGCCCTCAAGCGCCGCCTGCTCGCCTCACGCGCCAAAACGCTGGTCATTGGCGTATCGGGGGGGCTGGATTCCACCCATGCGCTGCTCGTCGCCGCCCGCGCGGCAGAGGAATGCGGGCTGGGGCGGCAGGCGGTGCTGGGCTACACCATGCCCGGTTTTGGCACCACGGGCGCCACGCGCGACAACGCGCATGAACTCATGGCCGCCCTTGGCGTGCAGGCGCGCGAGATCGATATCCGCCCCGCAGCCCGCCTCATGCTCGAGCAGATGGGTCATCCCTTCGCCGCGGGCGAGGCGGTATATGACGTGACATTCGAGAACGTGCAGGCCGGCCTGCGGACTGACTTCCTGTTCCGGCTGGCCAACCAGTCGGGCGGGATCGTGATTGGCACGGGCGACCTGTCGGAACTGGCGCTGGGGTGGTGCACCTATGGCGTGGGCGACCAGATGGCGCATTACAATGTCAATGCAGGCCTGCCCAAGACCCTGATCCAGCACCTGATCCGCTGGGTCATGGCCAGCGGGCGCGAGCAGGCGCGTACCTGCACGGTGCTCGAGGCCATCCTGCGCACCGAGATCTCGCCCGAACTGGTGCCCGCCACCGCGACACAGGCGGTGCAGAGCACGGAATCGCTGATCGGGCCCTACGCGTTGCAGGACTTCACCCTGTTCCATGTGCTGCGCCATGGTTTCCGCCCCTCCAAGATCGCGTTTATGGCGCGGCATGCCTGGGGCAATGCCGCGGGCGGGGACTGGCCGCCCGGTTTCCCCGCCGAGGGCAGGCGGGCTTACACCCTGGCGGAAATACACCACTGGCTGGGGGTGTTCCTCAACCGTTTCTTCGGGTTCAGCCAGTTCAAGCGCTCGGCCATGCCCAACGGGCCGAAGGTGGTGGCCGGTGGCGCGCTGTCGCCACGCGGTGACTGGCGCGCGCCATCGGATGGCAATGCCCGCCTGTGGCTGGAAGAACTGGAGCGGCGCGTGCCACAGGATTGATCCAGATCAATCCTGATTCCGAATTTCTTAACCCATTCCTGACAGATACGGTCCTGAAAGAATGCTTTCTCCGCCCCGCCCGGGCGGCGGGGCAGCGGATCATCTGCGGCGAGGCCGGTTCCTGCCGCCGTGAGACAAGGAACGGAATGAATGGGATACGTGACCGTAGCCGGTGCCACCGGGCTCACGCTGGGGCTTAACCAGGACACGACGGCAGTAATACAGAGCCTGCAGGATACGGCCGCCGAGAAGGCCCTTGGAGCCCTTGTTCCCTATGCGCAGGAAGAAGGTATCTCCCCCAGCGAAGTGAATTCGCTGGATGGGGAAAAAAGCGCTTCCGCCTGGGGGGCCGTGCAGGCGGCCCAGGCCCTGAATGTGGTGGCTGTGGACGGGGCGCTCAAGAATGCTTCAGGCGGCAGTATCGAAACGCTGGCCGGAGCGGGCACCTATGATGCCACTGCCGGCACGGTGGAGATTGGCAGCGAGACGGGCAGCGCGCTTGACCAGACAGTCAACATCCGCGGCGGGTCTGGCGCGACCAATGTGATGGATGGCGACGAAGGCACGGTGGTCTATGTCGGCGGGTCAGGCAGCGTAGATTATTATGCCGCTGCGGGTGACACGTTCTTTCTCAGCGGGCAGGGGCAGGATGTCATTCACACCATGGGTGGCACGGATACCATCTATGCCTATGACAGTACCCCCACCGTGACCGGTGACTGGAATGCCCCCGGTGCCGCGGCCAATACGCCCCAGCAGTTTGGCGGCACGGAGAGCACGCTCGATGTGTACAATGGCGTCGTGGTGCAGGATACCGAGTTCGATACGGTCAATACCGCGGATAGCGAAGGTTTCTTCAACAGCGGATCAGGCAACGCGGCCGTCACCATCAATGGCGGCGCGTATGACACCATCAACGCCGGCACCGCGCTGGTGGTGAGTGGCCTGGATGACAGCACGATCAACGCCAGCGGGTCGGCCACGCTGACCTTCATCAGCCCAGGCACGGCTATGCCTGTGGCCGATACCGTAACAGGCGGTAACGCCACCATTTTCGGTGCGGCCGGGGTGGAGCTGAGCGCTGCCACCAGCGGCACGACCACGTATTATGCCGGTAGCGGCAATGAAACGCTCGATGGCGGAACGGCGGGCGCGGTCTATGCCGTGGCAGGCAGTGGCAACGATATGCTTGTTGGTGGCACGGGCAACAATACGCTGGTCGGTGGCATGGGCAACGATACGCTGGTGGGCGGTAGTGGTGCGACCGAATTCGAGTTCATCAAGGGCAAGGATAGCGGCACCGACATCATTCAGGATTTTGGCAAGTCAGCCGGTAACGCCATTCTCCTGTCCGGCTATGACGCGACTCCGGCTTCCATCCAGTCCATGCTCGACCAGGCCACCATCAGCGGGGGCAATACAACCGTAAGCCTCGATGACCAGACCCAGATCACCTTCGTGGGGGTCACCGACCTCAAGGCGCAGAATTTCAAAAGCTGACACCGGGGGGCGGAATCGCCCCCCAACCAGGCTGTTGCGGCCCCTGACGGTGGTCGCAACAGCATGCCAATGAGAGATCGTGCAAATTAAAAGAAGTTTCCGGAGGAAGCTTTTTTCATAAAGCTTCGAACAACACGGCTTTTTTCAAAAAAAGAAAATTCTTGAAAATTTTTATCTTTTTTATCAATGGTTTGATTTTGAATAAATTCCTGATGATGCTTTATCGATATGAAGTTTTCACAGTGGAATAGAGCGGTGGCCAGAACTGCCATTTTGTGAATTCGGCCGGTTGTTGCTGCGTATATCAGCGATAATTTTCATGTGATAACAAAAAATTGCTGGTCTAACCTCAGTCAGCAGGTTACAAGCCGCGACCGTCCGGCCCGGTGGGGCAAACTCGCCTGTTTTCAAGACGGGTGCAGGATATTTACGAAATTCATTTCCAGCCCGGAAGGAGTAGGCAGTTCCGATGAGTAAGGCCTTCATTGCAGCCGTCATTCAGGATTCGATTGATTGCACTGGCGTCGCGGCCAATCAGGCCGCATCTGACCTGATTGCGGCCATTGTCAAGGAACTGAAGCGCGAGGGTGGTTTTACCCTGCCGTCTTTTGGCACGTTTACGGTCAAGAAGACCAAGGCCCGCAAGGCGCTCAACCCGCGCACGGGCGAGCCGGTCAAGGTCAAGGCAGGCAAGACCGTGCGCTTCAAGGCCAGCCCGAACCTGAAAAAGGCGGTCTGACCTTGTAAGGCCCGGCCCCTTCCCGCAGGGAAGGAGCCGTTCTGGCGTTCAGGTAAACCAGACCGAAAGCGAACGCACGCCCTGCGCGCCACGGATCAGCACGCCCTGAATATCCGCCGTGGCGGAGGGGCCGCTCATCAGCACGCCGTAATTGGCGGTCTTGAACTCGGGCCGCTCCTGATAGGCGGTGTGCATGTTGGCGGTCAGTTGATCGGCTGCCAGAAGCACCACGATGTGCTGGCCCAGATGGGCAAACGAGTTGATGGGCAGTTGCGCCTCGCTCAGGAAGATCGAGCCCATTTCCGCAATGCCGAAGGGCGCGCGCACCACGGTTACGTCGATGGTGGCGGCATCCTGCGGGGTCTTTACTTTCTCGACCGGTAGCGTGCCTTTTGCCTCGGGCACGTTGGAGCAGATCACCTTGGCATCGGGGTGGCGGCGCATGATGGCCTGATCGAGCGTTTCACCCTCCACCGGCTCAAGCACGTCACCACCCAGGATCCTGAGGCTGGTGATGAAGCGCTCGCGGCTGGCATCAAGGTCGCCAAGGGTGGCTACCGGCGGTAGCGGATGGTTTTCCGGCGTGGGGCGGTTGTTGCGCAGGGCCTGCAGGATCTCGTCGCGTGCGGTGCTCATTTCTTGGTCTCCGGTGCGGCGGCGGGCTTGGCGGTCTCGCGGTTCTTGCGATACCAGTCATTGAAGGTCTGCTTGACCGGGTGCGGGTTTTCGCGGTGCTTGCCCCACGGGTTAAGCCAGTTATAGAGCACGAAGCGCGGCATGGTGCTGAGCGAGACCTCGGTGGCCTTGATGGCGGCGCGGTACATCTTGGGCTGACCCATCAGCTTGCCCGCCATGTGCATGATCTCGCGCTTGACGAACGGCATCTCGTGGTGCTGCACCAGCACGCGGCGCCATTTGTAAAGCTGTTCGTGGATGTTGATCTTGACCGGGCAGACATTGGTGCAGCTGCCGTTGAGCGTGGAGGCATAGGGCAGGGTGCTGTATTTGCGCTCGTTGAAGGTCGGGTCGATGATCGCGCCGATCGGGCCGGAATACACCGCCCCATAGGACAGCCCGCCCGAGCGGCGATAGACCGGGCAGGTGTTCATGCACGCGCCGCAGCGGATGCATTTGAGCGAGGTCCAGAAATCTTCCATGCCCAGGCGTGCGGAACGCCCGTTATCGACGAGCACCACATGCATCTCGCCACCCTTCTGCGGGCCACGGAAATGGGTGGTGTACTGCGTAATGGGCGAGCCGAGCGCGCTGCGCGAGAGCAGGCGGATGAACACGCCCATATCCGCCATGCGTGGCACCAGGCGCTCGATGCCGATTGTCGCGATGTGCAGGTTGGGCACTGTCGCGCTCAGGTCGGCATTGCCTTCGTTGGTGCAGACCACGAAGGTGCCGGTCTCAGCCACCACGAAGTTGCCGCCGGTCATGCCCGCATCGGCATGCAGGATCACGGGGCGGGCGGCCTGGCGCTGGGCCTCGGCCAGCAGGTGCGGGTCGCGGATGTCGGGGTCGGTGTGGTAATCCTTGGCGAAGATCTTGGCCACGTCGGCCGTCAGCTTGTGCACCGCCGGCACCACGATGTGGCTGGGCAGCTGGTCATCAAGCTGCTGGATGCGCTCGCCAAGGTCGGTCTCGGTTACCGTCACGCCCTGTTTGGCAAGATAGGGCCGCATGTCACACTCTTCGGTGACCATGGACTTGCTCTTGATCAGGTTGCGCGCATTATGGGCCTTGAGGATCTCGCCCACGATGCGGTTGTGCTCCGCCCCGTCGCGCGCCCAGTGCACGTGAATGCCGTTCTTCTTGGCATTGGTCTCGAACTGCTCAAGGTATTCGGGCAGGCGCGAGAGCGTGTGTTCCTTGATGCGCGAGGCTTCCTCGCGCAGTTCCTGCCACTCGGGCAGGATATGCATCTGGGCATCACGCTTCTGGCGCATGTCCCACAGGCGTTCATCATGGAACTGCAGGTGGGGCGCATCCTCGATGAAGTGCTCCGCCGCCCTGGCGTGATTGACGGGCTTGTCGCTCATTGGGATGCTCCGTTGAGGATCTGCGCGATGTGAATGAAGCGGATCGGCACGCCCGCGCGTTCAGCGCAGCCCTGCTGGTGCATGATGCATGAGGAATCAGCCGAGACGATGTATTCAGCACCCGCCTGATGGTGGTCGCGCACCTTGTCCACGCCCATCCTGGCCGACACGGCTTCTTCCGTGACCGAGAAGGTGCCGCCGAATCCGCAGCATTCATCGGGCCGCTTTGGGGTGGCGAAGCGGATGCCCTTGACCTTGCTCAGCAGGTCCATCGGCTTGGAGAAGGGCTTTTCCCCCAGTTCCGACATGCTGGCCGTGCGCAGCGCGCGCAGCGTGCCGCAGCTGTTGTGCAGGCCTACGGTGTGGTTGAACTCGGCCCAGGGGAAGGCATCGACCTTGAGGATATCATGCAGGAATTCCACCAGTTCATAGGTGTTTTCACGCACGTGGCGGACTTCATCCGTCTGGGGAATCGCATCGAAGTTGTCACGCACATGGTGCGTGCAGCTGCCTGAAGGCATGACGATCTTGTCGTATTTGGCGAAGTTGCGCACGAACAGGGCTTCCGCCGCTGCGGCATCCGAGTTGCAGCCGGAGTTGCCCATGGGCTGGCCACAGCAGGTCTGGTCCAGCGGGTATTCGACATCCTGCCCCAGTTTTTCCAGCAGCTCCAGCGTGGCGATCCCGGCATCGGGATAGAATGCGTCGATATAACACGGAATGAACAGGCCAATTTTCATCAGGGGATACTCATCCTCAGCACGGTTGGCGCGAAACGTGGCGCATGGCATGTTATTTCGTCAAATATATATTGAAGAAGATTCCCATATATAATTTATATGGGATATGGATTTAAGGCATTTACGATATTTCGTGGCGGTTGCCGAGAACGGAAGCTTCACGCGGGCTGCAGAGCAGATAGGCATGGAACAGCCACCTCTGAGCCAGCAGATCAAGCAGCTCGAAAATGAACTGGGCGTGCTTCTGTTCCAGCGCCTGACGCGCGGCGTCAAGCTGACCGATATCGGCCTTGTGCTGCTTGACCAGGCCCGCGCGCTTTTAGGCATGCAGCAGCAGTTCATCGCGACCGCCACGGGGCTGGCGCGGGGCGAGAAGGGGCATATCCGCGTGGGGCTGGCGGGTGCGGTCTCGCTGCTGCCCATGATTCCGCTGACCGTGCGCCGCTTCCGTGAAGTGTGGCCCGATGTGACCATCTACCTTGAGGAAAGCAACACCCCCGCCCTGCGCAAGGCGCTGCATGACCGCGCGATCGACATCGCCATCGTGCGCCCGCCGGTGCCTGATGGGGCGGGGCTGCTGGTCTCGCCGCTGCTGGAGGAGGAAACTGTCGTGGCCCTGCCCAAGGGGCACCCTCTGGCCGTCCACCCGCATCTGGAACTCGAGATGCTGGCTGATGAACCCTTCATCATCTTCCCGCGCGAGCTGGGGCCGGGGTTTCATGATGCCATCCTGTCCGCCTGCCACAATGCGGGCTTTACGCCGCGCATGGGCCAGCAGGCCCCGCAGATCGCCTCGACCGTGCCGCTGGTTGCGGCGGGGCTGGGGGTTTCGGTCGTGCCGCGCTCGCTGCACCAGATCCATTCCGGCGGCGTGACCTATCATTCGCTTGGCGCCAAGGCGCCGCGGGCGGAGCTGGCCATTGCCATGCGCGCGGGCCAGCATGTGCCGCTGCTGTCCAATTTCATCTCGACCCTGCGGGCATGCTGCCGCGACATGCATGCCGGAACGCAGACCATCGCGCTGGGTGAGGCTGATGGGGAATGACAAAAGTTTCTGGTGAAGCTTTTTTCAAAACGCTTCGGAAGACGTCGCCTTTTTGAAAAAAGACAACATCCGGAACCCAGCCGATTACCCCACGCGGCTCTCGCGGATCAGGTCGTGGATGAAGGAAAGCTTGCGCAGGATGTCGGGCGTGAGCACGAAGGGGTAGAAATCCGGCAGGCCCATGGAGCGGTTGAGGCTGTTGACGGCATAGGTCAGTGGCAGCCAGCCCTGCGTGATCTCGTCAAAGGTCATTTCGGTATAGGGGTCGCGCGTGACGCTGGCGCGCAGCGGCGGGGCCTGCGCGCCCCGCGCGTCGAGCGACATGCCATAGGCCCAGGCGGTCTCGAGTGTCGAGATGATGTGCAGGTAATGCGCCCATGTCTCGGCAAAGTCCTCCCACGGGTGGGAGGTGGCATACTGGCTGACATACCGCCCCCGCCATGCGGTGGTGGCGCCCGTGGCGTAATAGGCCTCGAGGCTTGCGCCATAGTCGCGCCGGTCATCGCCAAACACGGCGCGGCAGGCGGCCTGGCGGGCGGGGCCTGCGTCGCGGATGAGCACGTTCCAGTAATAATGACCGATCTCGTGGCGGAAATGGCCGAGCAGGGTGCGGTAATATTCCCCCATTTCCAGCCGCAGGCGTTCGCGCTGGGCATCATCGGCCTCATGGATGGCGATGGTGATGATGCCATTCATGTGCCCGGTCATGGCGGGCGTACCATCGGGCAGGCTGTCCAGAAAGTCGAACGCCAGCCCACCCTCCGGGTCCTGCCTGCGGTTGCGCAGCGGCAGGCCCAGGCGCAGCAGGGTGTAGAACAGCCGGTGCTTGGCCACCTCCAGCTTCTGCCACCGTTCGATATTGCCGGGCACCGACAGGTTGGGAATGGTGCGGTTGAAGCTGCAGGCAATGCAGTAGGCCTGCCCCGGCTGGGCCAGCCAGTTGCACGCGCTATGGGCGTTGTTGGCGCACAGCGCGCGCGCCTGATCGGGGGCGGCGAGGGGTTTCCACAAATCGCCGCCAAGGGCATCGAGCGCACTGAGTTCGGTCTGCTCGGGCAGGTAGCCCAGCGTGTGGCCACAGCGTTCGCAGGCCGTATTCTCGAAAAACAGGATCTGCTGGCACGACTGGCAGAAAAACAGCTTCATGAAGACAGGCTCGACCGCAGCTTTGTGCATGCGGCGTGCGGGGGCAGCACGGTGGTGCGCATCGTCGCCTCGAACGTCGCCTCGCACTGGTCAAGCAGCCCGCTCACGGGGGCGGCCTGCTGCGGGCGGGGGGCCGCGGCCAGCGCCACATGCCCCTGCGCTGCCCGCAGGCCCGATGTCGTATCCAGCCCCACCCATCCTGCGCCGGGCACATGCACCTGCGTCCAGGCATGGAGTTCGCAGCCCAGTTGCCCGGGTGCGTCTCGCTCGGGCTGGAACAGGTAGCCGGACACGAAACGCGCGGCAAAGCCCAGCCGGCGCAGGATGGCAATGAGCAGCCAGGCAGTATCGCGGCATGAGCCGACGCCCTGGCCCAGGGTTTCCTCGGGCGACCACACGCCAGCCTCGGGGCGGATGCGGTAGGTGATGTCGGCCGCGATGGCGCGCGTCAGGTCCATGAGCAGCTCGGCCGTGGGGCAGGGCAGGCGCGCGCGCCATTTTGCCGCCAGCGCGTCGAGATGCGGCGTGGGCGCGGTCGGGGCATCGGTCGTGGCGGGGTGCCGGTAGGCGACAAGCGACGGGCCATCATCCACGCTCTGCGCCGTCCAGATCCGCGCGGCAGGCGCCACGACAAGGGTGCGGGGAATGATGGGCGTCTGGTCGGTGGTGAGGGTTGCGGTAATATCGAAATGAGTGACACGCTCATTGAACGTGATGCGGGCAACGCGGTTGCCAAACGGGTCATGGCACCATGCCTGCGTGCTGGGCGCGGGGCTGATGCTGAGTTCGTGCGCGAGCATGGAGGCGCAGCCGGGCAGGGGATGCAGGCGGATGGTCTGCGGGCCGAGATGAACAGGCCGGTCGTAGCGGTAGCGTGTGTGGTGGACCAGCATGGCACGCGCGTTCATGTAATCCTGAGCCTCGGTAAACTGTTCTGCCTGCCGTCGTGATCCCGGCGATGGTACGGTTTGGACATGGTTGGTATGCCGCCCCACGGTATCAGGATTGGCGGTGGCAGCAATATCGTATTTTTTCGGCATTTTGACCGGAAAGGGAAGGGATTGCAGATTCGTTCTTGGCAAGAGATGATTTTCTTGCTCCGCTAGTACTGGATCGAAATGAAACAGCAGGTGGGTGGACATGATTCCTTCACGCCTGATCCTCCTCCCCGCAAGCGGAGGCAGGGCATGAGTGACATGAAGATGGCGGCACAGGCCGCCGGGCTGTTCGCGACGTATGATGTCCCGGATTTTTTCTGTGAACTGCTCAACCGCAAGGACATCCCGCCCGCCGGGCTGCAGCAGGTGCGCGACCGGCTGGCCCGCTTTGACCTGGCCGAGCTGCGTCGGCGTGCCGCAGCCGTCGAGGCGCAGTTCTACCGCCTCGGCATCACGTTTACCGTCTATTCCGACCGCGAGGCGATCGACCGCGTGCTGCCGTTCGATGTCATTCCCCGCGTGCTGACAGCGCCCGAGTGGGATCATGTCGAGCGCGGCGTGCAGCAGCGCGTCAGGGCCATCAACCTGTTCCTGCATGACATCTATCACGAGCGGCGCATATTGCGTGATGGCGTGATCCCGGCCCAGCTGGTGCTGGGCAACGCCAATTACTGCCAGGCCATGGTGGGGCTGGACGTGCCCGGCGGGGTGTACGTGCACATCAACGGCACCGACCTCGTGCGCGACCGCGATGGCCGCTTTCTGGTGCTTGAGGATAACGCGCGCACGCCCTCAGGCGTGTCCTATGTGCTCGAGGACCGGCAGATGATGCTGCGCCTCATGCCCGACCTCGCCTCCGGGCTGGACCTGCGCCCGGTCGATGAATACGGCCCCCGCCTGCACCGCGCGCTGGCCGAGGTGGCGCCTGCTGGCGTGGATGACCCGCAGGTGGTCCTGCTCTCGCCGGGCATCTACAACGCCGCCTATTTCGAGCACGTGTTCCTCGCGCGCGAGATGGGCATTCCGCTGGTGGAAGGGCGCGACCTGACCGTGGAGGGCGGGCGGGTGTACATGCGCACCGTAGCCGGGCTGCGGCCGGTGCATTCCATCTATCGCAGGCTCAATGACGACTTCCTCGATCCCGAGGTGTTCAACCCCGACAGTCTGCTGGGCGTGCCGGGACTGGTCGATGCCTACCGGCGCGGCAATGTCACGCTGGCCAACGCCATCGGCACCGGTGTGGCCGATGACAAGGCGGTCTATGCCTACATGCCGCGCATCATCCGCTACTACCTTGATGAAGAGCCGATCCTGACCAATGTGGAGACGCATATCTGCGCCGAGCCCGAGGGGCTGGCCTATACGCTGGCCAACCTTGAGCACCTTGTGGTCAAGCCGGTGGGCGAATCGGGCGGCTACGGCCTGCTGATCGGCCCGCACGCAACCCAGGCCGAGCTGGAGGATTTTCGCGGCAGGCTGCGCGCGGACCCGGCCAATTACATCAGCCAGCCCGTCATCAGCCTGTCGGTCTCGCCCACGCTGTGCCCCGCAGGCGTCGAGGCGCGGCATGTGGACCTGCGGCCGTTTGCCGTAACCGGACGCGAGACATGGGTGCTGCCGGGCGGCCTGTCGCGGGTGGCGCTGCGCAAGGGGTCGCTTGTGGTCAATTCTTCGCAGGGCGGCGGGGCCAAGGATACATGGGTGCTGGCGTCATGACACAGGTTTCGGTTTTCCCCACCCCGGTGCTGCCGGGCCTGCGCAACCTGCTCTCGCGCTATGCGGAAAGCACGATGTGGCTGGCGCGCTACATGGAGCGCATCGAGAACATGGCCCGGCTGATCGAGGTCACGGGCACATCGGTGCATGCCAGCAACATGGATGCGGGGTGGGATAGCGTCATCCGCATCAATGCCGATGAGGATACGTTCTTCCTGCGCCACAAGGTGGCGACCGAGCGCACCGTGGTCGGCTTTTACATCACCGATCCCGATAATCCGGATTCGATCGTGTCCATGGCGCGGTGCGTGCGTGAAAACGCCCGCGTGCTGCGCCCGCTGATCTCGACCGAGATGTGGATGCACCTCAATGTCTTTACCCGCTGGGCCATGGACCTTGGGCCCGATGATGTGGGGGCAAGCTACCTGTCCACGCTATGCACGCGGCTCAAGCAGGAATGCCAGACCCATTTCGGCATAACCGAGGGCACGCTGTACCGCGATCAGGCATGGCTGTTCTACCTGCTGGGCAAGAACCTGGAGCGCGCGGACCAGATCACGCGGCTGATCGACATCAAATACCACACCCTGCTGCCCTGTGGCGAAGGGGTGGGGTCGGACATCGACCTGAGCCAGTGGACTTCGGTGCTGCGCTCGGCTGCTGCCTACCACGCCTTCCGCCGCGTGCTGCCCGAGGGCATGACGCCTGCCTATATCGTGGGCTTCCTGCTCAAGAATGACGGGTTTCCCCGTTCGCTCTCCACCAGCCTGCGCTGTGTTTACAGCGTGCTCGGTTCCCTGGCGGGGGAATACCGGCTGCGCCATTGCGGGCCGATTCTGGAGCGGGTGGAGGAGCTGCGCGTGACACTGGCCGAACAGACGGTGGAAGACATCATCCTGCGCGGGCTGCATGAATACATGGACTGGATCCAGCGCGAACTGCGGCTGATCCAGAACGAGATCGCGGGTGCCTTCTGGCCGCCCGTGGCCTTGCAGGTGGCGGGTAATGGGCAATAGCTTCCAGGCACGCCGCCTTCTTGAAAAAAGGCGGTTTAATTTCTAGCGCTAGCACAATACGGGCCGGGCATGTCACATGCTGTTTTTCAGGAAGGAACTGGCTGGGGCGGGAGGGTTCGAACCTCCGCATGGCGGAATCAAAATCCGCTGCCTTACCACTTGGCTACGCCCCAACAGGCAAACGCTCCGCGATTCGCGTGGCGTGATGCTGTTCTAATATCTCAGGCGCGGTTTGAAAAGTCTGCCTGCAAAACATCGCGCCCATCGGAAAGAAGTTTTTGGTGAAGCTTTTTTCAAAAAGCTTCAAAAGCACGTCGCCTTTTTGAAAAAAGACGGCACCCAAAAACTTTTATTCTGTTTTACCAGTATGTTGTTTTTAACAGCGCCCTGACACGTCAGGCTGAAGGTTCAAGCGGCAGGTCCACCAGCGGGTCGGTGTCGTGGCCTGCGGGTGCCGTGGGTTCGCTGGGCTCGGGCCCGAAGGAGACGAAGCGGCCCGCGCGTTTGAGCGCCTCCTCCAGTGCCGCCATGGTCTGGCCCATGTCGGTGCTGTCATCGCGGTCCCATGTGCGCAGGGTCAGGGTCCATACGCCCACCAGCGCCTGCAGGCGCAGCGCCCCGGCAAGGCCGGTGGTGTCGACGCCTGCGGCGGTGGCGATCCACTGCATGCTTTCCAGCGTGGCGCCACCGAGCAGCACGGCCAGAACAGGATCGGTGGGCAGGGCGCGCAGCACGCTGCGCACGCCCTCACGGTATTGCTGGAACACATCGAGCCTGCGCATGAGCATGTCGAACAGTTTGTCGCGCACGCTGCCTTCCGTCCCGTCTTCCACCAGGGCTGATTCATCGGCCAGGCGCCCGAGCATGAACAGCAGCCCGGTCTTGCATGCAAAGCGCTTGCGTGCGGTCTCGAGGCTCAGCCCGGCATCACGCGCGGCATCAACGACCGTGGTGCGCCGCCATCCGTGCGAACCGGCACGCTCCAGCGCGGAGCGGAGAAGGGTGGCGTCAAACAGGTCGTTATCCATGGAGGGTCTGATCTTCCGGGTTGGGGATGGAAATGGTGGCCGCAAGCTGCCGCTGTATCATGAAACGGGCTGCGGGCCTGACAGTTCGCGCGCGCGCCGTGCGGCGGCGGCAAGGGCTGTATCGAGCGTGGCGGGCCAGGCATCGGGCGCCATCAGCACCGCAAGGGCCTGCTGTGTCGTGCCGCCGGGGCTGGTCACGTTCTGGCGCAGGGTGGCAGCATCAAGCCCGCTGGCCTGCATGAGCGCGCCGGAGCCTGCCACTGTCTGGCGTGCGATCTGGCGGGCAAGGGGGGCGGGCAGGCCGTGGTCGATGCCCACCTGCTCGAGCAGTTCGGCAAGCAGGAACACATAGGCCGGCCCACTGCCTGAAATGGCGGTGACCATGTCCATCTGGTCTTCATGGTCGATCCAGGCCACTTCGCCCACAGCGCTCATCAGGCGCGCGCAAAGCCTGCGGTCGGCCGGGGTTGCGGGTGGCGGGGCGTAACACACCGTCATGCCCTGCCCGATGGCGCTGGGCGTGTTGGGCATGGCGCGGATCACCGCAGGCGGCGGGCTGCCTGCGGGCAGGCAGGCGCTCAGGGCCGAACCCAGGCTCCCCACCGTGCGGCCTGCCAGCACGGACAGAACGGGGGCGTGGGCGGCGAAGGGGGCGAGGGCGGGCAGCACCGCATCCACCTTCTGGGGCTTGGTGGCCAGCACGATCATGCCGGGGCGGAAACTGGCGGGAACCGCGTCGAGGCTGCGCACGAGCTGATGCGGCGGCGGCACCGAGTCGCGATGGCGATCGACGATGAAGGAAGGGGCAAGCCCCTCCTTCAGCCAGCCATCGAACATGGCCCCCCCCATCTTGCCGCAGCCAATGAGGAGCAGCGGCGGAAGGAGTTCGCCCATTACGCCATCCCCGCGCAGTCAAGCATGGCCGCCTCGAGGGCTTCGGCCGGTTTCTTGCCGCCCCACAGCACGAACTGGAAGGCGGGGTAGAATCGCTCGCATTCCGTCAGGGCGATGTCGATCATGTCCTCAAGGCTTTCCATCGAGGCCCCGCGTGAGCCGCGCAGCAGCACCGCGTGGCGGAATACGGGCGTGCCGTGGTCAAGATCCATGCCGAAATGGCCGATCCACAGCCGCTCATTGGCCAGCGCCACGAGTTCGAACAGGTTGCGGCGCTGCTCGGGCGGCACCTTGAGGTCGAACGTGCAGGTAAAGTGCATGGCGTTCACCTCTTCCGACCAGCAGAAGAACAGGCCGTAATCACACCATTTGCCCGGTGCCTCGGCTGCCATTTCCGAATCGCTGCGGCGCTCGAAGTTCCAGTCGTAGCCGCCCACGATCTGTTCCATCTGGTCGAGCGGGTTTGTATTACGAGAGGTGGTGATCTGAGTCAGAGCAGGCATGTGGCACTCCCCGAAGCCGTCGTGGAGGAGATCCGGCCGTGACGCCGGATTCCGTGTCTCTGCAACCCGGTCCGTGTCCTGTTGCGGGGAATCAGGGCGCGGACCGTCCTGTTACACTATGGCCCGCAGGCACTGGCTGCAAGCCTCGTTCAGCTACCGGCATGCGGGGTGGGGGTGGTCAGGCTGGCTTCCAGGTCGGAGACGCGCTCTTCAAGGCGGGCGATGCGGTTTTCCATCTCGCCCTGTGCCAGGCGCGCGCGGGTCGCGACTTCGCGCACCACTTCAAATTCATCGCGGCGCACGAGGTTCAGGCTGCCGAGTGTTTCATCCACGCGGGCACGGACCATGGCGCCGATTTCCTCGCGCACGCCAGCAAGGGCGGAGAACGCGCCGCCGGCCACACCGGCAAGGTCATCAAAAATGCGGGGCCTGTCGGACATAGTGGATACTCCATGACGTTCCGCGCCGCCACCGTGACCCGGCTGCCGCGCGAAGGGGAAAGGCGCTACTATAGACACATTGCCGCCTCAGGGCTATCCGCACGATTGTGGCGGCCATCGTGTGCCGCAATCAATGTGCAGGCAGCAGCGGGGTGCGGAGCAGTGATCGTGATTACGGGGGGCGCGGGCTTTATCGGCTCGTGCATGCAGCAGGCCCTGCACGCGCGCGGGGTCGACACGGTCGTGGTGGACTGGCTGGGGAGTGCTGGCAAATGGCGCAACCTGCGCCACCATGCCCCCGTGCAGGTCGTGGCCCCCGAGGCGCTTGAGGGGTGGCTGGCCACCCGGCCCGATGTGTCGGCGGTGGTGCATCTCGGTGCGATCAGCGAGACCACGGCAACCGATGGCGATCTCGTGTGGCGCACCAACGTTGATCTGTCATGCCGCCTGGCGCAGTGGTGCGCGCATGAGGGCGTGCGCTTCATCTATGCCTCATCGGCCGCGACCTACGGGGCGGCCGACAAGGTCGAGCAGTTCAGCGATGACCCGGCGAGGCTGGACCGGCTCAGCCCGCTCAACCTGTATGGCTGGTCCAAGCAGGCGTTCGACCAGATTTTGCACCGCCGTCTGGGCCGCGGCGAGCTGTCGGGCCTGTCATGGGCGGGGCTGAAGTTTTTCAATGTCTATGGCCCCAACGAATACCACAAGGGGCGCATGATCTCGGTGGTGAAGGTCAAGTATGACGAAGCGCGGGCAGGCGGGCCGCTCACGCTGTTCCGCTCCGACGTGCCGGGCCTGGCCGATGGCGCGCAGGCGCGTGACTTCATCTGGGTAGGGGATGTGGTCAATGTCATGCTGTGGCTGCTGGACCATACGAATGTGTGCGGGCTGTTCAACTGCGGCACCGGCATTGCGCGCACCTATGCCGACCTTGCGCATGCGGTGTGCGATGCGGCGGGTGTGGCGCCCAAAATCGAGTTCATCGACATGCCGCAATCCCTGCGCGGGCAGTACCAGTCCTTTACCTGTGCCGACATGCGCAGGCTGCGGGCTGCGGGCTACAGCCATCCCTTCACCACGCTGGAGGATGGCGTGCGGCGCTACGTGCACGACTATCTTGCCACCCCCGATCCCTATCTCTAGGCATCGGGTGCTGCCCCTGCTCCTTTCCTGATTACTGAAAGTCGGCCCATGCTGCCTGTTCTGGTCTTTCCGCAGTTTGATCCGGTAATGGTCCATTTCGGGCCGTTCGCCATACGCTGGTACGCCATGGCCTATATCGTGGCGCTGGTGGCGGGGTGGCGCATTGCCCGCCGCCTCGCAGCCCTCGCCCCCCGGGCCGCCACGGCGCTGCAGGTCGATGATTTCCTGACATGGGCCACGCTGGGCGTGGTGCTGGGTGGGCGGCTTGGCTACATCCTGTTCTACCAGCCCGGCTATTACCTCACGCACCCGCTGGCCATATTGCAGGTGTGGCATGGGGGCATGTCGTTCCATGGGGGGGCTGCGGGCGTGATCATTGCGCTGATTGCATTCACGCGGCTCAACGGGTTGAGCTTCCTGGCCTTTTCCGACCGGATCACCACGGTGGTGCCCATCGGGCTGGGGCTGGGGCGCATCGCCAACTTCATCAATGGCGAACTGTGGGGCCGCCCCGCTTCGCCCTCGCTGCCCTGGGCCATGATCTTTCCCGATGCCGGGCCGGAGCCGCGCCATCCATCCGAGCTTTATGAAGCCTTTGCCGAGGGGCTCTTGCTGTTCACCCTGCTGTGGTGCGTCTCGCGCAGCCTGAAGGTGCGCCAGCACCCCGGCTTCATTGCCGGGCTGTTCCTGTTTGGCTACGCGGTGGCGCGCACGGTGTGCGAATGCTTCCGTGAGCCTGATGCGTTCATCGGCTTCCTGCCCTTTGGCGTGACCATGGGGCAGGTCCTGTGCGTGCCCATGGCCATTGGCGGGCTGGGGCTGATGCTCAATGCGTATATGCGCCCCGCCCGCACCGTGGTGATGGCGGAACCGGCGGAAGAGGACGCCGGGGCCAAGGCATGACCGGGCAGCCCGAACGGCTGGACCACTTCATGGCGCGGGCCAACGCGGCCTATTACGCAGGCCGCGACCCGTTTGTCGATTTTACGACCTCGCCTGAAATCTCGCAGATGTTCGGTGAATTGCTGGGCGCGTGGGTGGCCGTGGTGTGGGGGCAGCTTGGCCGCCCCGCCCCCTTCGTGCTGGCCGAGGCCGGTCCGGGGCGGGGCACGCTCATGGCCGATGCCCTGCGCCTGCTGCGCAGCATCGCCCCCGTCTGCCACGAAGCGGCACAGGTGCACCTGATCGAGACCTCGCCCCGCCTGCGCGCCTGCCAGAACGCGGCCCTGAAGGCGGCCACGCCCAACCCGGTCAACTGGCATGATGGATTGGCCAGCCTGCCCGAGGGGCCTCTGGTCCTGCTGGCCAACGAGTTTGTGGATGCGCTGCCCATCCGCCA
Organism: Komagataeibacter sp. NFXK3; assembly: GCF_054182245.1. Lineage (NCBI taxonomy): Bacteria > Pseudomonadati > Pseudomonadota > Alphaproteobacteria > Acetobacterales > Acetobacteraceae > Komagataeibacter > Komagataeibacter sp. NFXK3. The sequence continues at coordinate 15,342 of NZ_JAPIVJ010000001.1, read as the reverse complement.
GTTCGTGCGCCACGGGCAGGGCTGGGCGGAGCGCTTTGTGCAGGCGGGGCGGTTTGTGGAGCAGGCGGCTGTTCTGCCATCCGGGCACCCGGCTTTTGCGCGGTCCGTTCCCGAGGGCTGCGTGCTGGAAACCTGCCAGCCCGCGCTCGATTTTGTCCGTACCCTTGCCGCCCGCCTGCAACGTGGGCGCGGGGCGGCGCTGCTGATTGATTACGGTTATGACGCCCCGGCCTGGGGTGACAGCCTGCAGGCGCTACGGGCGGGGCAGCCTGTCGACCCGCTATGCGGCCCCGGCACGGCGGACCTGACCGCCCATGTCGATTTTGCCAGCATGGCGCAGGCGGCTTGCGGGGTTGATGCATGGGGGAGCGTGGAGCAGGGCGATTTCCTTGCAGCCCTCGGGCTGGGCGCGCGCTGTGAGCAGCTTGCGCGCGCGGCGCCCGACCAGGCACACGACATCAGGGCGGCGGCAAGGCGGCTGGCCGCACCTGAGCAGATGGGGCGGCTGTTTCGCGTGCTGGGGCTGTCGGTGGGGGTGGCGGGTCTCCTGCCGGGTTTTGCGGGATTGCGCGAGGATCGCTCCCCGCAGTCAGCATAGGGAAGTTTTTGGTGAAGCTTTTTTTTCAAAAGCTTCAGGGGGCGCTGCCTTTTTGGAAAAGGGTGGCACCCGGAAACTTTTATGACTTTAAGCCAGCCCGTCAGGGGTAAAGGGAAAAACAGTGATGACGGATAGCGCGATCACGGATGCGCAGGTGGTGCGGGCCCCGGCCCTTGAAGGCATGCGGCATGGATTTTTCACCCGCCTTGGCGGGGTCTCCACCGGGCCTTATGCCACGCTCAACTGCTCGACCCGCTCCGCTGATGACCCCCGCGCCTTGCACGAGAACCGCCGCCGCGTGGCGCGGTATGTCGGTGTCGCGCCCGACCATCTTCTGGGCCTGACACAGGTGCATGGCGACCGGGTGCTCACGGCAACAGCTCCCTGGCCCGCAGGGGCCGGGCCGGAGGGCGATGCGCTGGTCACCGCCACGCCCGGCCTGGCGCTGGGCGTGATTACGGCGGATTGCGCGCCGATTCTGTTCAGCAATGCGCAGGGCACGGTGGTGGGCGCGGCCCATGCGGGCTGGCGGGGCGCGTGTGGCGGCATTATCGAGGCCACGGTGGCGGCAATGGGCGCGCTGGGCTGCGCCGCAGGTGAGATTACCGCTGTGGTCGGCCCCTGTATTGCGCCGGGCAGCTACGAGGTCGGGCCGGACATGCGCAGTGCCGTGCTGGCGTGTGATGAAACGGCTGGCGCGTTTTTCCGCCCGGCTGGGCGGGCAGGGCATTTCATGTTCGACCTGTCGGGTTTCTGCGTCATGCGCCTTGAGCGGTGCGGGGTGGGGTCCGCCGTGGCGCTCGGCCTCGACACGCTGCGTGATGAGGCGCGGTTTTTCAGCCATCGTCGCCGCACGCTGGCAGGGGGTGGGCCGATCGGGCACCAGATTTCCGTTATCGCCTGCTGGGCGGTATAAGGGGGGCCATGATGTCAGACGTTTCTGCCCGCCGGTCGGGCGCGCTCGCGGCCCTTGTGGGGCTTTCCCTGCTGGGGGGCTGCGTGGATGTGCCGCACCCCTTCCGCCATGATGGCTCCGGCGCGCAGCCCCCCACCGCGCGGCTGGCCGTGCCGGTTTCCACCGCATCGGGCACGGATGAGGCCGGCGCGCAGGCCTGGCAGCATGCCATGGTCGAGGCCATGCTCGCGCAGTCGGTGCCCGCCCTGGGCCAGCCCGCCAGGCCAGGTGACTGGTGGCTGAAAATGACCACCACGGCGCAGGGTGACACGGTCATTCCCACCTATGCCGTCATGACCCCCAAGGGCGAGGAACGCGGCCATATGAGCGGCGCCGCGGTGCCCGCGGCGCAATGGCAGGCAACGGACGGGCAGGCCGAGACCCGCTCGGCGCAGGAGGTGGCCCCCGGAGTTGCCGAACTGCTGACCGGTATCCAGGCCGCCCAGATGCAGAAAGACCCCAACAGCCTCAAGAATCGCCCCGCCCATGTCTATTTCGCGGGCGTGCAGGGCGCGCCGGGCGATGGCGACCACGCACTGGCCCGCGCCTTTACAGCCGCCTTCCCCGATGCGCATGAAGACCTGCGGCATGCGGCGACGGGCGCGGATTACACGGTGCGCTGCACCGTGGTGCTCAATGATGCGGTGACCACTACATCCACCACGCCGCAGCAGCATATCGTGCTGACATGGAAGGTGCTCGACGCACAGGGCACCGAAGCCGGTGCTGCCACCCAGATTCACGACATCGCGGCCCATTCGCTGGATTCCCGCTGGGGCGATGTGGCCGTGGCCGCCGCCGATGAGGCGGCAGGGGCCGTGCGCCAGATCATCACCCGCTATTCCGGCCGCGAAAACGCGCCGCTTGCCGCCGATGGCACCCTGCCTGCGCCAGGCAGCGCACCGGCTCCAGCCCCGGCGGCCAGCGCATCTCCCGTGGCTCCTGCGCAGCCCTGAATTTGAATGGGTCTTTAAAAAACAAGGCCCTGATAAAAAATAATAAAAGTTTCCGGGTGCCGTCTTTTTTGAAAAAGGCGGCGTTCTGGCGCGGCCTGTAGAAAAAAGCGGCCCTGCTGCCCGGCAGGCCACAAGGGTGTGACGGATCGGCAACGGGGGGCAGACGTGCAGGTTTGCAGACCCTTAGGCAGGTGACAGGCCATGTGCCGGTTGATAGAACGCCGCACATACACGACGGGGGCGGAAAAACCGCCCTCCAGCGCCTCTACCGCCGCCCGGGAGCGTCACACGATGAAAATTGTCGCCTGTAACAGCAACCTGCCTCTCGCCGAGAAAGTTGCGGCGGAGCTGGGCCTACCGCTCTGCAACGCGACCGTGCGGCGTTTTGCCGACATGGAAATTTTTGTCGAGATTCATGAAAACGTGCGTGGCGAGGATGTGTTCGTCATCCAGAGCACCTGCTCGCCCACCAATGATAACCTCATGGAACTGCTGATCATGCTCGATGCCCTGCGCCGGGGCTCGGCACGGCGCATCACGGCGGTCATGCCGTATTTCGGCTATGCCCGGCAGGACCGCAAATCCGGCCCCCGCACGCCCATCAGCGCCAAGCTCGTGGCCAACATCCTGGTCGAGGCCGGTGCGAACCGCGTGCTGACCATGGACCTGCACGCCATGCAGATCCAGGGCTTCTTCGACATACCTGTCGATAACCTTTACGCAGCGCCCCTGTTCACGCGCGACATTCGTGGCCGCATGAAGCTCGAGGGCGAGCCCCCGCTGCCCTATGACGCACCGCCGATGGACATTCCCGGTGGCCCGCACAACCTCATGATCGTCTCGCCCGACGTGGGCGGCGTGGTGCGCGCCCGCCAGCTCGCGCAGCGGCTGAACGTGGATCTTGCCATCATCGACAAGCGCCGCGAACGCGCGGGCGTGTCGGAGGTGATGAACGTGATCGGTGACGTGCGGGGCCGTTACTGCATCCTGGTCGATGATATCGTCGATAGCGGCGGCTCGCTGTGCAACGCGGCCGAAGCGCTGATGAAGCACGGGGCCGCAGCAGTCGAGGCATATGTGACCCACGGCGTGCTGACCGGCAGCGCGGTCAGCCGCGTGGCCCAGTCACCGCTGGGCATGCTGACGCTGACCGACAGCATCAGGGCGACCGAGGCGGTGAAGGAATCGGCCAATATCCGCCAGATCAGCACGGCGGCCCTGATTTCGCGCGCCATGCAGGCCATATCCGATGAAAGCTCCGTTTCCTCGCTGTTTGACTGAACGCTTTGGGGCAGGGCGGGATTGACCGCCCCGCCCGCGCGGCGCTACCCCCAAGGGTGTAGTAGAGTTGAAGGAACGACGCATGACTGACCTGATTACCCGGCCATACTGGTACCTGCGCCATGGGGAAACGGACTGGAATGCGCAGGGGCGCTCGCAGGGGCGCACCGATATTCCGCTCAACGCCACGGGTGTTGCCCAGGCCGAGGCGGCAGGGCTGCTGCTGGCGCGGCACTGGCGCGACCACGCGCCCATCGTGCGCATTGTCTCCTCGCCGCTGGTGCGCGCACGCCGCACGGCCGAGATCGTGGCCGACCAGCTTGCGGCACATGGCGCCCCCCGCCTGGAGGTCGCCCTTGATGACGGGCTGAAGGAAGTCTGCTTCGGGGCGGAAGAAGGCAAGCCGATGGGCTCGTGGTACGATAGCTGGATCGCGGGCGACTATACCCCCCCTGATGGCGAAAGCTTTGCCGACCTGCGCGAGCGCGCGGTCTCGGCCGTCAATCGCGCGCTTGAGCAAGATGGCGTGCCGCTGATCGTGTGCCATGGCGCGATGTTCCGCGCGCTGCGCGCGGCCATGCACCTCAAGCCCAACGTGCGCCTGCCCAACGCCACCCCCATGTGGGCCGAGCCGGGGGCGACGCAGGTGTGGAGTCTCACCGCGCTTTCCTGAAAAACCGGGGCTGTCCGGGCTTGGTGATTGCATAAGGCGCGGTTTTCCGTTAAACGCCGCGCACGCGCTGGCACCCCTGGAGGCCCGCGCGCTTGTGTTTCAGGAGCAGACAAGTGACCAAATTCACCAAAATCGAAGTCTCTTCGCGCGCGAAGGCTGGTAAGGGGGCAGCGCGTGCAACGAGGCGTGCCGGCCACGTGCCTGGCGTAATCTATGGCGGCGGCCAGGAACCCACCCTGATCGCGCTCGACCCCCGTATCGTGAAGCGTGAGCTGCACAAGTCCGGCTGGCGTTCGCGCATCTATGACATCTCCGTTGAAGGTGGCGCATCCGTGCACGCCCTGCTGCGCGAGATCCAGCTGCACCCCGTAACCGATGCCCCGATCCATGTGGATTACCAGCGCCTCGCCGCCGGCCACAAGGTGCATGTGGAAGTGGCAGTCCGCTTCACGGGTGAAGATGTCTCCCCGGGTGTCAAGCGCGGTGGCGTGATGAACATCGTTCGCCACACGGTCGATGTCGTGGTTGATCCGGCTGATATTCCGGAATTCTTTACCGCCGACCTGTCCAAGCTCGACTTCCACGACAACGTGCGCTGGGAAGACCTCAAGGGCACCGAAAAAGTGACCCCCGTGCTGCAGGACAACAACTTCGTCATCGCCAACGTGGCGCCGCCGAGTGTTGATGAAGAGCCCGAGGCTGCTGAAGGCGCCGAAGGCGCAGCCGAGGGCTGATTGCCCGCCCACCGCCACGAACCCTGACAGGAGACTGAACGATGCTGCTCTGGACCGGTCTTGGTAATCCCGAGGCGGGGATGAGCCGGAATCGTCACAATGTCGGCTTCATGGCGGTGGACCGGATTGCGCAGCGCCACGGGTTTGGCCCGTGGCGCAAGCGCTTCCGTGGCGAGATTGCCGAAGGCATGGTGGGGCGGCACAAGGTGCTGCTGCTCAAGCCCATGACCTACATGAACCTCTCGGGCGAGAGCGTTCAGCAGGCGGCGGCCTTCTACAAGCTGCCGCCCGAGGCCATTACGGCCTTCCATGACGAACTTGACCTCGAGCCGGGCCGCATCCGCGTCAAGCGTGGCGGCGGGGCGGCGGGGCATAACGGCCTGCGGTCGATGGACCGCATGCTGGGCACGAAAGAATACTGGCGCGTGCGGCTTGGCATCGGGCATCCCGGCAGCCGCGAGCGTGTGACGGGCCATGTGCTGGGCGATTTTTCCCGCACGGACCGCGAGTGGCTGGACCCGATGCTTGATACGCTGGCTGATGAAGCCACGCTGCTGGCGGATGGCAGGCCGGAACTGTTCATGACAAGAATGGCCGCGCAGGCCGGGGAGTAAGGGCGTATGGGCTTTAACTGTGGCATCGTGGGCCTGCCCAACGTGGGCAAATCGACCCTGTTCAACGCCCTGACCGAGACCGCGTCGGCGCAGGCCGCGAACTATCCGTTCTGCACCATCGAGCCCAATGTCGGGCGCGTGGCCGTGCCCGATGCGCGGCTGGCGGAACTGGCGCGGATTGGCAAGTCGCAGAAGATCCTGCCCACCAGCCTCGAGTTCGTGGACATTGCGGGCCTCGTGCGCGGCGCCTCGCGCGGGGAGGGCCTGGGCAACCAGTTCCTGGCCAATATCCGCGAGGTGGATGCCATCATCCACGTGCTGCGCTGCTTTGAAGATGACGACATCACCCATGTGGAAGGTGGCGTGGACCCCATCCGCGATGCCGAGATCATCGAGACCGAACTGATGCTGGCCGACCTCGAATCGCTGGAGAAGCGGATCGTGGCGCTGCAGAAGAAGGCGCGCGGCAATGACCGCGAGGCGGCAGCCCAGGTTGAACTGATGGAGCCGCTGATCGAAGCCCTGCGCGAGGGCCTGCCCGCGCGCAAGGCCATCCCGGCGGGGCAGGAGGAGGCCGTGCGCCGCCTGCAGCTCATGACCTCGAAGCCCGTGCTGTATGTGTGCAACGTGGATGAGGCTTCGGCTGCCACCGGCAACGAATTTTCCGAGCGCGTGCGCGCGCGGGCGGAAGAAGAGGGGGCGGCGATGGTTGTCGTCTCGGCTGCGATCGAGGCCGAAGTGAGCCAGCTGGGCGCGGAAGACCGGGTCGAGTTCCTGGACGGGCTTGGCCTGAAGGATAGCGGGCTCGACCGCGTCATTGCCGCAGGCTACCGCCTGCTGGGGCTGAGCACCTACTTTACCGTAGGCCCCAAGGAGACGCGGGCCTGGACCATTACCGAAGGCACGAAGGCCCCGCAGGCCGCCGCCGTCATTCATAACGATTTCGAGCGGGGCTTCATTGCGTGCGAGACCATTGCATATGATGATTACATCGCCTGCAATGGCGAGGCCGGTGCCCGTGAGGCGGGCAAGCTGCGCATCGAGGGGCGGGATTACGTGGTGCAGGATGGTGATGTCCTGCTGTTCCGCTTTAACGTCTGATACGGGCACGGTGCCCGTTCAGGAATAGATCAGGGAGTTACGGATCATGGACCAGGCTGTTGCAACCCCCACGCGGGCCGACGCACCGCAGCCGGACGTGATCCGCACCATGGCGCTCGCCTCCCGCACGGCGGCCCGCGTGCTGGCCCGCAGCACGACCGAAACCCGCAACAAGGCCCTGGGTGCCGCCGCCGCCGCCCTGCGCGCGGCCCAGCCGGAACTGCTCGCGGCCAATGCGCGTGATGTGGCGGCGTTTACCGGGGCGGCCGCCTTCCGTGACCGGCTGACACTCAACCCCGAGCGGGTCGAGGCCATGGCGCAGGGGCTTGAACAGATTGCCGCCCTGCCGGACCCCGTGGGGCACATCATGGCGGAATGGGACCGGCCCAATGGCCTGCGCATCCGCCGGGTGGCAACGCCCGTGGGCGTGATCGGCATGATTTATGAAAGCCGCCCCAATGTGGGCGCGGATGCGGCGGGGTTGTGCATCAAGTCCGGCAATGCCGTGATCCTGCGCGGCGGGTCGGACAGCCTGAACAGCGCGCGCGTGATCCATGCGGCCATGCAGGCGGGGCTTGCGGCTGCGGGGTTGCCGGTTGAATGTGTGCAGATCCCGCCCGATGCCGACCGCGCCCATGTGGCCTCCATGCTGGGGGCCGCCGGGCTGATCGACCTCATCATTCCGCGTGGTGGCAAGTCGCTGGTCGAGCGTGTCTGTGCCGAGGCCCGCGTGCCGGTGCTGGCCCATGCCGAAGGGCTTTGCCACACCTATGTGCATGCGGCGGCTGATCTGGAAATGGCGCGGCGCATCGTGCTCAACGCCAAGCTGCGCCGCCCCGGAATCTGTGGCGCGACTGAGACGCTGCTGGTGGACCAGGCCATTGCGCCGAAAATCCTGCCCGGCCTGATCGAGGATCTGGCGACCCGCGGCTGCACCTTCCGTGCCGATGAGCGCGCGCGTGCGATCATCCCCGACCTGCCTGCCGCCACCGATGCGGATTTCGCCACCGAATGGCTTGATGCCGTGCTTTCGGTTGCCGTAGTCGATGGCGTGGAGGATGCGCTGGCCCATATCGCCCGTTATGGCAGCGCCCATACCGAGGCCATCGTGACGGAAGATGCGCAGGCCGCCACCACCTTCCTCAACGGCACGGATAGCGCGGTGGTGATGTGGAATGCCTCCACCCAGTTCTGTGATGGCGGCGAGTTCGGCTTTGGCGCCGAGATCGGCATCGCCACCGGGCGCTTTCATGCCCGCGGGCCGGTCGGGCTCGAGCAGCTTACCACTTTCCGTTACGAGGTGATCGGCACGGGGCAGGTCCGGGCCTGATCCTGTTGATACCGGCGCATGGCGATGGCCGACGCATGCGCGTGGGCCTGCTTGGTGGCTCGTTCAACCCCATTCATGAGGGACATGTGCAACTGGCCTGCCGGGCGTTGCGGCAGTTGCGGCTGGATCAGGTATGGTTTCTTGTCTCGCCGGGCAATCCGCTCAAGCCGGTGGCGGGGATGGCCCCGCTGGCGCAACGGCTGGCGGGGGTGCGGGCGCGTATTGATGGTGTTGCGGGCAGGCGGCTGGTGGCCACCGATATCGAAAGCCGCATCGGCACCCGCTATACGGTCGATACGCTGGCGCGGCTGAAGCGGCTCTTCCCGCATGTGCGTTTTGTCTGGCTGATGGGGGCGGATGGGCTGGCGCAGATGAACCGGTGGCGGCGGTGGCGCGATATCGTGCAGATGGCCCCCTTCGCCGTATTGCCGCGCCCTGGCTATAATCCTGCCGCATTGCACGGCCAAATTGCCCGCAGGCTTGCGCGCTGGCGGCTGCCCGCGCGCAGGGCGGGAACGCTGGCAACATGCACGCCGCCCGCATGGGTCTTTCTTCCCGCGCCGCAGAACGCTATATCAGCTACAGAAATACGTGCATCGCAGGCCGCGCATGGCCGCCGACGGGAGTAACAGCCATAACCAGAAAGCCTATAGCCGAGAGTGGCGCCAAGCGCCGTACCGGCAGCCCCCATGCCGCGCCGCGTGCCGTCACGGGTTCACTGGGCAGTGCCGTGCAGGTGCCGGGCACGCCGCGCAAGAAGGCTGCCGTGGCCGGCCCGGCCCGAGCCGAAACGCGCGAGCCTGACCCGCGCGTGGAACAGTTTCTGGAGATCATCACCACCAGCCTGGAAGATGACAAGGCTGAGGATATCGTGGTGATCGACCTGACGGGCCGCGCCTCCTTTGCCGACCGCATGGTCATCGCCACCGGCCTGGCCGACCGGCAGATCGCCGCCATGGCCGCGCATATCGAGCGCAAGCTGGGCGAGGCCGGGCTCAAGCGCGTGCGCACGGAAGGGGCGACCGGCTCCGACTGGGTGCTGCTGGATGCAGGCGATATCGTGGTGCATCTGTTCAAGGCTGAAGCCCGCGCGCTTTATGGGCTGGAGCGCATGTGGGGCGATGACCTCGACGTGCCGCCGGAGGCGCCTGCAGGCCCGGTGGCGTAAGCCTTGTTTCACCTGATTGCCGTGGGGCGCATGAAGGACCGGGTGGAGCGCGACCTGTTCGAGCGTTATGCCACCCGGCTTTCGCCCCGCATCAAGCTGGTTGAACTGCCTGAAGGGCGCGGCGCGCCCAACGAGATCAAGCGCAGGGAAGGGCAGGCGATCCTGGCTGCCCTGCCGGATCGCGCCATTGTCGTGGCCATGGATGAAGGTGGCCGCACCTACGATAGCATGGCCTTCTCGCGCGCGGTGGAACAGTGGATCGAGACGCCGCGGCCGCTGTGCTTTGTCATTGGCGGGGCGGAAGGGCTTGATGGCCCGGTTGTGCAGCGTGCCGACCATACGCTCTCGCTTGGCAAGATGACGTGGCCGCACATGCTCGTGCGCGGCATGCTGGCCGAGCAGCTTTATCGCGCCCGCGCCATTTCAGCCGGGCATCCCTATCACCGTGCGGGCCGTCCTGACTGAAAGGCTGCCCGTGTGGTCGTTATGGAAAATGGACATGAGGTTGCATGACCTGACGCACCACTTTTTTTAAAAAAGCAGTGTTGTCTCAGGTTTTTTTGAAAAAACTGCCTGGAAACAGGCCCCGTGCCGGGTGTGCGTTTTAGCGCAGCGAACGGTTGGGCGCGTCATCCGAATAGGCGAGGGATGAGGAAGCCCGTCCGGCAATGCCCTCAGGCGCTTCGGCCACTTCCGTGCTGTTGCGGCGGGTGGTGGTGTTATGCGCCTGAGCCATGACGGCAGGGTTGCGCATGGCCTTCTGGTAGGTGCTCAGCATCATGTGCGAGGTGGTGTCAGGCCGGGCGTAGATGAAGCCGTAGGTGGGGTAGATGCTGCCAAAGGCGCCGTTGCGGCTGTTGAGCGCCACGCGCACGGCCGACCAGTCATTATTGGGGGAGACATCGATCACCGGCACGTCGCGGCTGATGCCGCGCTGGCCCCAGTGCGACTGGTCAATGACGATGGTGCGGTTATTGACCACCTGGCGCACCACGGCCACGTGGCCAAGCGGCATGCGGCGGGTGCCACGGAAGTTGAGCACGCTGCCCTCCTCCGGTGCATTGCCGCGCGCGTAGCGGCCTGCGGCGTTATACCACCAGTCTACCGCGTTGCCGCGAATCTCGACATCGGATGCCGCCTTGGCGAAGGCCACGCACTGGATGACATGCCCGCGCTCATGGCTATGGGTGCCATGGTAGGCGGCATGATGAACGGGAACATGGTGGGAAGGGATGGTCGGGTGCACATGGCTGACATGCCGTACGGCATGGGCCTGACCCTGTTCAGAAAACATGAATCCGAAAGTGGCCGTAAGGACGGAAAGCAAGACGCCACGCTTCATGTTTCTGATCCGCATTTTTCGCAATCTCTCCACCGCATCCGGGTGATTCTCAAAATGATCCGCTCACATCGCGTTCATCGAGTAGCAAGCCCATTGCAAGTCTGACAAGCCTGCGCTGTGGAGGATGAAGAGCAACATTGCATATTTCCCCCAAAAACGTGCTCAGATTAAAAAAATAGGAATATATTCTTTATTCGGACTGTTTGCGCCCTGATTTTCCGTCGCTTATCCCAAGGATTCCAGCGGGGAGAACAGAAGTAGAATGATTCTGGGAAAGCGGGAAAGTTGCAAAAATGTGACATGTTTCACAGGCTCCCTTCCCGCTGCCCCGAGGTCTTATTTGGTCGCGATGACCATGATTTCGACCAGCACGTCCGGATGCGCCATCTTGGCCTCGACACAGGCGCGGGCCGGTGCGCCGCCCTTGGGCAGCCAGGGGCCCCATACGGCGTTCAGCGCATCACGGTCATTGATGTCCTTCAGCCAGATCTGGGTCTGCAGCAGGCGGGTGTTATCGGTGCCATGCAGCTCCAGCGCCGCGTCGATCTGGGCCAGCACGTCCTTGGTCTGGGCCGTGATGTCGGCGGACAGGTCGCGCGCCACGAATCCCTGCGTGAACAGGAAGCCATGATACTCCACCACCTTCGACAGGATGGCGTTGGGCTCGGTGCGAATGATCTTGCTCATGTTATGGGTCCTGGTTGGTTGGTTGGCATGCGGCGCGCCACATGCGCTGCCTTCCCTCTTCGCGCTGGCCCGGGCTGAGGTCAACTGCTCCGCGCCGAAAAGGCGGCTGAATTCCGCCAGCCGTTCCGGGGTATCAAAATCTGCCGTGATTTCCGCACCTGCCGCCACCCGGGGCATGGCGGCGGCATGCCGCGCCAGGAGGTGGCGGGCCCCGCTATCGCCGTGGCCTGCCGTCAGGGCGGCAAAAAGGCTGCGGCTCCACAGCACCGGGTTGCCACGCCTGCCCTCATGTGTGGCCAGCACGCCGGGGCAACCGGGATGGGCATGGAATGTGGCCATCATGCGGTCAAGCAGTTCCGTGCCGACCAGCGGCATGTCACCAAGGCAGATCAGCGCACCTGTTATGGTGGGGTCATCCATGACCGCCCCCACACCTGCGGCCAGCGTGCGTGACAGGCCATGGGCATGGTCGGACGCGATGATGAAATGGGGCAGGCGGCCGGGTTGCAGCCCCAGCATTGCCGCCTGCCGGATCTCGGCGGCCCGGTGGCCCAGCACGACCACAACGGGGTCGGCCCGGCTGGCCATGACCGCGCGCAGGGTGCGGGCGATCATGGGCAGGCCGGTGGCATCCGGGGCAAGCAGCTTGTGCGCGGGCGCCGTGCGGCTCGAGGCGCCCGCCGCCAGCACGATGGCGGCGATGCGCCCCGGTGCGGCTGTCACGCCCAGCCCGATACCCGCCCCAGTGGCTTGTTGTGCCGCACGGCCACGATCTCGGCCAGGATCGAGAGCGCGATTTCCGCCGCCCCGACCGCGCCAATGGCAAGCCCAACGGGGCCGTGGATGCGCGCGATGCGGCCTGTGTCAAAACCGGCCTCATGCAGCCGGGCCACGCGGGAGGCCTGCGTTTTGCGCGACCCCAGCGCACCTATATAGAAGGCCTCGCTGCCCAGGGCGTATTGCAGCGTCGGGTCATCGAGCTTGGCGTCATGCGTCAGGGTAACGATGGCGGTCTGGTTATCGATGCCCAGCCGTGCAAGGGCTTCATCGGGCCAGTCGGTATCCAGCGTGATGCCGGGAAAGCGCTCGGGCGTGGCAAGCTGCGTGCGCGGGTCAATGACCGTGACCGAAAAGCCGGTGGTCTGCGCCATGGGGGCCAGCACCTGCGCGATATGCACCGCCCCCACTACCAGAAGGCGCGGCGGCATGGGCACGAGATGCAGGAACCATATGGCCTGCCCCGCTTCATCTTCCAGCCGCAGGCTGCGGCCGGTTTCAAACACCTCGCGCGCGCGGGCGGCCAGGCGGGCTTCAAGGTCCGTGGCGGGGGCGGGGGTGCTGGTATCATACAGCAGGCGGCATGTGCCGGTGGCAAGTTCGGTCGCCATGATGACCGGCACGCGGGCGCGGCGCTTTTCGGCCACGGTTTCCAGCATTTCCAGCGGCAGCGTGCCCTGCGGGCGGGCTGGGGTGCCGATGGCGGCCACGTACACATCAAGCAGCCCCCCACAGGCCAGCCCCACCGCCCAGGCATCATCGCTCGATACGCCATAGGACAGGGCGGCCGGCGTGCCGGTGTGCATGACGGTGGCGGCTTCTTCTATGACGGCGCCTTCCACGCAGCCGCCGCTGACCGAGCCTTCGATGCGACCATTCTCGCACACGGCCATCATGCTGCCCGCAGGCCGGGGGGAACTGCCCCATGTCGAGGTGACGGTGGCAAGGGCGCAGGGCAGTCCCGCCCGGGCCCATTCAATCAGAAGATCCAGAGGATCGGGCGTAGAGGAAAGCTTTGTCATGGCAGCTTTACTTTATCAGCACGCATGCGCGCCTGTCACCCGCTGGACATGCATGCCCGAACACCCCATGTAATGTAACAACACGTGGGCCACCACAGGGTGGCCCGATGCATGAACGGAGTATTTTACATGAGCTATGTCGATCCGGTCTGGTATGTTGTGGCCGATAGCATTCACGCTCGCATCCTCAAGCACGGCGAACACGGCCTGGCCACCATCACTCACCTCAAGAGCGACGATGCCAAGGGCATGGATGCCCCGCGCAATGGCGCCTATGGCAAGGTGATTGCCGAGTTCCTGAACAAGGCCGTCCGCGCGAAGGAAACACCGGGCCTGGCGCTTGCCGCCCCCGGCGAGGTGATGCACCAGATCCGCGAACATCTGGACGTGGAAGCCCGCCCGCTGGTGGTGAAGGTTGTCGAGCATGACCTGACCAACACGCCGGACAACAAGCTGGCCCCGCATTTCGATATTCCGGCCACCGGCTGGCCGCTCGCCAAGGAGCGCTGAGCCGCCTGCGTGGTTCAGTAACGGTGCGCCCCGCGGTAACGTGGGGCGCATTTTTTGTTTGTAGGGCTTTTTATCATGCCAGCACCCCTGTCACTCGAAGTCGTGCCCGTGACCGCATTCGGGCAGAACTGCTCCATCCTGTGGAACCCCGATACGCATCATGCGGTCGTGGTTGATCCCGGGGGGGATGTACCCCGCATCATGGCCGCCCCGACGGACAGGGCCCTGACGGTGGATGCCATCTGGCTCACCCACGGCCATCTCGACCATGCGGGCGGGGCCGATGCCCTGCGGCGCGCTCTCTCGGCCCGGCAGGGGGCTCCCGTGCCGGTGCTGGGGCCGGATAAGGCCGATGCGCCCCTGCTTGAAACCATTGTGCAGCAAGGCGCCCTGTTCGGCCTGACCGGGGTGGAAAATGTAAGGCCCGACCGGTTTGTAAAGCATGGTGAAACGCTCGAAGCGCTGGGCCACAGCTTTGAGGTGCGCCATGTGCCCGGCCATACGCCGGGCCATGTCGTGTTTTATGATCCCGCTGCCCGTTTCGCCTTTGTGGGCGATACCCTTTTCAAGGGCGGCGTGGGGCGGACCGATTTCCCCTATGGCGACCATGCGCAGCTGATTGGGGCGATCGGGCGGGAATTGCTTACATTGGATGATGATGTCACGATCCTGCCCGGTCATGGTCCCGCAACGACAATCGGCGCGGAGCGGAAGGGCAATCCCTTCCTGACCTGACAGACAGATCAAAGGGTGCAGGAGAGTATTTGCTTATGATGTCCTTCAAGGCGGGCCGGTGGCTGGCCCTGGCCGCATGCATGGCCGCAGTGTCCGTTCCCGCCATGGCGGCGGAGGAAACGGGTGAACCCACCCATGCGCAGGCCCCGCTGCCCACCGTGCCGCTCACCATCACCACGGCCGATGGCGCGAAGCACGTGTTCACGGTGGAAAAGGCCATGACCCCGCGCGAGCAGCAGGTGGGTGAGATGTTCCGCCCGTCAGTGCCTGCCGATGCCGGGATGATCTTCGTATGGTCCTATCCGCGCCAGAGCGACATGTGGATGGAGAACACCAAGGCCCCGCTCGATATCGTCTTTATCGGGGCGGATAACCGCATCTCCTCCATTGTCGAGAACGCCGTGCCGCTCAGCCTGGCCCGCATCAGCAGCCACGGCCCCGTGCGCGCAACGCTGGAACTGCAGGCCGGCATTACCGAAAAACTGGGAATCGTGGTGGGTGACAAGGTCGATTCTGACGTGCTGGCCAACAAGCCCGCCGGTAAGTGATTCTATTATCTGGCTGTTTTCCGGGGGCTTGATGGTACCCCGGACCATATTTTTCATCTCCGGTGCGATTTTCTGATTGACGGTATGTGATGAGGGTCCTATATCCCCAATCACCGGCGGCGCTGAGGAAACTTCTTGAGCTTCTTTGGTGGATTTGCTAGGTTACTCGGCCCTGTTGGGTTGAGGGTTCTTTGACAAGAGAATAGAGAGAGTATCTGGAAGGGATATGCTGGCGGCGCGATTGTTGTCTTTAGGGATGATAATTGGCGGTCTGGACTGGGTGAGACTGGTCTAGGTAGCTTGGCGTATCT